>JAOZUO010000276.1 GCA_029938605.1 Deltaproteobacteria bacterium
GGGCGGCTCTCGGATCGCCCACCCTCCCCGACGACACCCCTTGCCAGTCATCAGTGGAGATGGCAATAACGGTCCATGAAGGACCGAAAAGACCTCAGTTGCATTTTCCGCCCCCGATCCGTGGCCGTACTCGGCGCCAGCGCCCGCCCCGGCGCCATTGGTCGCGAGGTGGTCAAGAACCTCATCAACTTCGAGTTCCAGGGAAAGGTGTTCCTGGTGAACCCCGGCCATGACGTGGTCCTCTCCATGAAGGCCTACCCGTCGGTGCTGGACATACCGGATCCCGTGGACCTCGCGGTGATCGTGGTACCCGGCCCCCAGGTCCTGGAGGTTGTGAAGGAGTGCGGCGAAAAGGGCGTCAAGGGCCTGGTCATCATCACCGCCGGGTTCCGAGAGATCGGCGGCGAGGGCGCCAACATGGAGGCCGAGCTCGCCGCGGAGATCGACCGCCGCGGCATGGTGGCCGTGGGCCCCAACTCCGTGGGCGTCATGAACGCCGACCCCGCCGTGCGCCTGAACGCCTCCTTCATCTCCACCGTCCCCAAGCCGGGGAACGTGGCGCTCCTGTCCCAGAGCGGATCTATAGGCGAAACAATCATCGATTTCGCACAGTTCCAGGATCTCGGATTCTCAATCTTCGCCAGCCTGGGCAACCAGATGAACGTGGACAGCCGCCACCTGCTGGACTACCTCCAACGGGATGAGCAGACCGAGGCGGTGCTCATGTACGTGGAGTCCTTCCGCCATCCCAAGGAGTTCGTCTCCGTGGCCAAGCGTCTCACCCGCACCAAGCCGGTGGTGGTGGTCAAGGCGGGCCGCACCGCCGCGGGGGCCCACGCCGCCTTCTCCCACACGGGCTCCCTGGCCGGCATGGATGTCTCCTACGATGCCCTCTTCGAGGAGTGCGGCATGGTGCGCGTCTCCACCGTGGAGGAGCTGTTCGACATCGGTCGGGCCATCGCCAGCCTGGACTTCCCCACCGGAAAGTGCGTGGCGGTCCTCACCAACGCCGGCGGCCCCGGCATCCTCGCCACCGACGCCCTGGTAGCCCAGGGCCTGTGCATGGCCGAATTCTCGCCAGAGACCACCGACACCCTACGAAAAGAGCTCAACCCGTCCGCTGCGGTGAGCAATCCCGTGGACATGGTGGCGGGCGCCGGCCCGGCGGACTATGAGACCTCCCTACGCGCCGTGCTGCCCGATCCCAAGGTGGATCTGGTCCTCACCATCCTGGTGCCCCCGGTGATGATCGACGGCGAGGAAGTGGCCCGCACTATCGTCCGGGTGTTCAACGATCTCGGCCGCCCCAAGCCCATGCTCGCCTGCCTCATGGGGTTGTCCAAGACCGCCCTGAAGGGCCGTCGAATCCTCTCGGACGCGGGCATCCCCACCTACCTGTTCCCCGAGTCTTCAGCGCACGCCATGCGGGCCCTGTGGCGTGTGGGCCAACACGTGGGGCGGGATCCGGCGCCGCCCCTGATCCGCCTGGACACCGACGTGAAGGCCGCCCAATCCATCGTACAGGAGGTCCGCGACCAGAACCGCAAAGTGCTCAGCCTGCAGGAGTCCCTGCTGCTCATGATGGCCTACGGCGTCAAGGTGCTGCCCTACGAGTCGGTCACCGACGTAGAGGAAGCCCTCGCCGCCGCCGAAAAGCTGACCTTTCCCCTGGTGGCCAAGCTCGATGAGCCGGACCTGGTGCACAAAACCGAGTCCGGCGGTGTCATAGCCGACATCCGGGACGAGGCCGCGCTGGTGCACGCCGTGCAGAACCTGCGTGACATCGCCCGTACCCACCGCCAGGATCGCGACGCCGACGACGAGACCGTGGCGGCGCCCGTCCACGTCATCCTGCAGCAAATGGCTCGGGGACACGAGACCATCATCGGAATGACCACCGACCCCACCCTGGGACCGCTGCTTCTGTTCGGCTACGGCGGTATCTACGTGGAGATCATCCGGGACATCGCCTTCCATCTACACCCCGTGGGCGAGGTCCAGGCTCGGAAGATGATCCGGCGTATCAGCGCCTATCCCCTCCTCTCCGGCGCCCGGGGGGACGACCCGGTGGACGAGGCCGAGCTCGCCCTGAACATCGCCCGCCTCTCCCAGCTCTGCGGGGACCTCCCCGAGATCGCCGAGATGGAGATCAACCCGTTCTTCATCGCGGCCGACGGCCTCCCCTGTGGCGCGGCCGACGCCCGGGTGCGCCTGGCATAGGATCCTAAGGCGGCTGGCGCAAATAAACTTGTCATCGCCCAATACGTGGCCAGATTGGGGTGGAACCTGAAACAGGAGTTACACCAATGGCCGGCAAGAAGAAGAACAAAAAGAAGAAGAGCTCTTGGCTCGCCAACCGCGGCCACGGCGAAAGGGCCGAAGTCGAGGTCACCCCCGGCGAGGTCGTACACGCCTCGGACAAGTCCTTCAAGAAGCTCGTGCTCACCTCCCCCGAGCCGGTGCTGGTGGACTTCTGGGCCACCTGGTGCGGCCCCTGTAAGCAGGTGGGCCCCGTGGTGGAGGAGCTGGCGAAGGACTACGCCGGCCGAGCCCGTATGGTGAAGGTGGACGTAGATAAGAACCCTAAGATCTCGGAAAAATACGGAATCCGATCCATCCCCACCCTTATGCTGTTCAAAGACGGCGACCTGCTACAGACCCTCGTGGGCGCCCAGTCCAAGCGCGACCTGAACGATGCCGTCGCCCGAGCCGTGGGCTGACCAGCGCTCACAATTCGCCAGCGCTCACAATTCGCCAGCCGCCGAGCGGGTTGCATCCCGCCCGGGTCTCAGGCAGTCTAGATATGCATGTTCGTGTCCCGGGGGACGCCGGACACGCGAAACACAAAATGAAGGAGTCGTTACCCGGTGGCTGACCGTGAGTGCATACAGGCCTATCTGCAGCCGCTGTCGTTGCTGGACTGCGCAGTCCTCGCCATCGACCAGGACTTCCATATCCTCTACCAAAACCCCGCCGCCAACCGGATGTACGCCCTGGACACCGCCACGGCCAACCTCCCCATCTACGAGCTGATCCGGGTCGAGGATCCCGAGATGGATCCACGGGAGCTCATCGCCTCGGTGCTCGACAGCGGCGCATGGAAAGGGATCGCCAACCACGAGGGGTCGACCTTCGACTCCATCTGGGTGGAGTGGTCCCTCAAGCGACTCGACCTCCCGGAGCTCGAGCGGCCATGCATCGTAAGCATCGCCTGGGATATACGCGAGCGGAAGCAGACCCAAGAGGCTCTCCGGGTGCGCGAGGAAACCCTCCAGTCCATCTTCCGCGCGACGCCCACGGGCATCGGAGTGGTGGTCCATCGCGTGATCCAGAGGGTGAACCAGCAGATCTGCGAGATGCTTGGACGGTCCGCCGAAGAGCTCGTGGGCCAGAATGCGCGGATCCTCTATCCGAGCGACCAGGACTACGAATACGTCGGGGACGAGAAGTACCGGCAGATCTCCACTCGTGGCGTCGGCTCCGTGGAGACCCGCTGGCAGCGCGCCGACAGCAAGATCATCGACGTCCGGCTCACCTCCACCCCCATCGATCGGGACGATCTCGCCGGAGGAGTCACCTTCACGGCCCTGGACATCACCGCTCGAAAACGCGCTGCCAGGAAGCAGGCGGTGACCATCGAGGTGCTGGAGCTCCTCAACCGCGTGGGGGACGAGAACTCCATCATCCGGGACATCCTGCTCGTGCTGCAGAACTACGTCGGCTGCAAAGCAGTGGCCCTCCGTCTGCGGGACCTGGACGACTATCCATACTTCGAGGCCAGCGGCCTGCCGGTGGATTTTCTGCGGTCGGAGACCAGCATCAAGCTCCGGGACGACGCGGGCACTCCCCAGACCAATGAGGACGGAGCCCCTCTGCTCCAGTGCTTCTGCGGAGCGGTCATAAGCGGCCGGATCGATCCTACGCTACCGCACTACACTCCGGGGGGCAGCTTCTGGACAGGCTGCACCACGGAGCTGATGGCGACAAACCCACCGGAGCAGCTACCGCCCGGAACGCGTCACCGGTGCTGCGCCGAGGGCTACGAATCCCTGGCCCTGGTGCCCCTACGTTCGGACGCCGAGGTCATCGGGCTGCTGCAACTGGCCGACACGGACAAAAACCGCTTCACCGCCGAGACGGTGGCTTTCTTCGAGCAGATCGGCGCCTCCATCGGCATCGCCCTGGCCCGCGCTCAGGCGGGAGCGCAGCGCCTGGCCCTCGAACACCAGCTCCAGCAGTCCCAGAAGATGGAGGCCATCGGACGGTTGGCGGGGGGCGTGGCCCACGACTTCAACAACCTGCTGACGGCCATATTCGGCTACTCCCAGATTGTCCACGACGCCCTCGATGAAGCCGATCCGCTCCGCCGGGACGTTGCGGAAATTGAGGAGGCCGCCCAGCGCGCCGGCGAGCTCACCAAGCAGCTCCTCTCCTTCAGCCGGCGGCAGGACCACTCCCCTGAGGTCATCGATCCAAACCGCGTCATCGCCCGAGCGGAGAAGATGCTCCGCCGCATCATCGGCGAGGACGTCGCCCTGAAGTTCATCCGCGACGACAACGCGGGCTTCCTGGAGATCGATCCCGGTCAGCTCGATCAGATCCTGGTGAACCTGTCGGTCAACGCCCGGGACGCCATGCCCCGGGGCGGACAGCTCCTCATCGAGACGACACGCTGGTCCGCCTCCGCCACCTCCATATTGGAGCCCCTCGATCCGAAGCTCCGTTCCGGAGAGTTCGTACGCCTTCAGGTGAGCGACAGCGGCGAAGGCATCCCCGCCGACGTCTTGCCGCACATCTTCGAGCCCTTCTTCACCACCAAAGGAGCCGGCGAAGGCACCGGACTCGGCCTGGCCACGATCTACGGCATCGTCTCCCAAAACCAGGGTGTGATCGAGACCCGGTCCAATCCGGGCCGGGGCGCCACATTCAGCCTCTACTTTCCGCGGATCGAACAAGCCCCCAAAGCCCTGAACCAGATCCCATCGCTTGAGATCCCTCAGGGAAGGGAGACCATCCTACTAGCGGAGGACGACAACGCCCTGCGCGGCCTTGCAAAAAAGATGCTGACGCGGTGCGGGTATCGCGTTCTGTCAGCCGCCGACGGCGACGAAGCCTATCGAATCAACCAGGAGACCGCCGACGCCATCGACCTGCTGGTCACGGACGTGGTCATGCCCAACAGGAACGGCAAAGAGCTCTACAAGTCACTCCTCCGGGAGCGCCCCGACATCCGGGTGCTGTACATGTCCGGCCACGCCGACACCACCATCGCCCACCACGGGGTGCTCGAACACAACGCGCCTTTTCTCGCAAAGCCCTTCACCCACGAGTCCCTCGCCATCAAGGTCCGCGAGGTGCTGGACCGGTAGGTGCTGGACCGACGGGGTTTGCTGGGGCATAGTCGACGGCGATGACCCTCAAGGCCACCATCCGAGGCCGGACGTACAGCTTCTCCTCGATCAAGGAGGTGTTGGCCAAGGCAAACCCCCCCAAGTCCGGCGACGATCTCGCCCAGGTCTCGGCCCGAAACGCCGTGGAGCGGGTGGCCGCCCGGGCGGTGCTCTCCGAGAGTACTCTGGCCGAGCTCCGCGCCCACCCGGTGGTGGGCTACGACGAAGACGAGATCACACGCCTTGTGGAGGACACCCTCGACGAACAGGCCTACGACTCGGTGTCTCATCTCACTGTAGGGCAGTTCCGGGAGTGGTTGCTCGAAACCGACACCACCGGCACGCTCATTCGGTCCATCTCCCCGGGGCTAACGCCCGAGATGGTGGCGGGCGCTTGCAAGCTCATGACCAACATGGACCTCATGGTGGTGGGCAGCAAGTGCGAGGTGGTGGTGCGGGCCAACGCCACCCTGGGCCTGCCCGGCCGCATGTCCTCGCGTGTCCAGCCGAACCACCCCACCGACGACGTCCAGGGCATCCTCTTCTCCGCCCGCGAAGGACTCTCCTATGGCTGCGGAGACGCGGTCATCGGCGTGAACCCGGCCACGGACAGTCCGGAGTCCACCGCCCAAATCCTCACCGCACTGCACGATCTGACCCGCCGCAACTCCGTGCCCACCCAGCACTGTGTCCTGTCCCACGTGAGAGTGCAGCTCAAGGCCCTGGATCTGGGCTGCCCCATGGACCTCATGTTCCAGTCCCTGGCGGGCAGCGAGCAGGCCAACACCGCCTTCGGTATCTCGGTGGGGCTCATGGACGAGGCCTACGAGAAGATGCGGGCCATGACCACCAACGCCGGCCCCAACTTCATGTACTTCGAAACGGGCCAGGGATCAGCGCTGTCGTCGGACGCCCACCACGGCGCGGATCAGGTGGTCATGGAGGCGCGGTGCTACGGCTTCGCCCGCCGCTACAAGCCCTTCCTGGTCAACACCGTAGTGGGGTTCATTGGGCCGGAGTACCTGGAGACCGGCCCCCAGATCACCCGCGCCGGCCTGGAGGACCACTTCATGGGCAAGGTGCTCGGGCTGCCCATGGGATGTGACGCCTGCTTCACCTATCACGCCGATATGACCCAAAACGAGCTGGAGACCCTCAAGGTCCTGCTCGGCGCGGCGGGATGCACGTTCCTCATGTCCCTGCCCGTGGGGGATGACATCATGCTCAACTACCAGTCCAGCTCCTATCACGACATCCCGTCGGTGCGCGGACTGCTGGGCAAACGGCCCACGCCGGAGTTCGACGCCTGGCTCCAGGAACGCGGTATAATGCAAGGCCTGGCGCCCGGCCCCCGCTTCGGGGACCCGAGCGTGGTCCCATGATTCGGAACCGGAATACCGTAGTTGCCACCCCAGAAGTGGCTTCGAAGCGAAAGCGTGCCAGGTGCGTCGGATGTGCACTACCAGATCACGGTGGT
>JAOZUO010000137.1 GCA_029938605.1 Deltaproteobacteria bacterium
ACCGACGAGCGACGCCGCCCAGCGGGATGGATCGGCGGCTAGGGCGACTGAGTTGCCCATTCGCGGACCCTAAGGCCCAAAGCGAGAACCGAAGCGAGAACCGAAGCGAGGAGTACGTTGCCCCGAACCGGGGTCGGGGTACACTTACTGTAGTGATAACCGCAAATGCCCAGAGTCCGTGCGGTCCTCCGCATGGGGGCCAACCCGGGGGAGCCGCATGGCGCGGGGGAACCGCATGGCGGATGGCGACGGTCCAGTGGGGCGGTCTGCTGGTGGCGCTCGTGGGCAGCGGGGCGGGCATCACGGCAGGGTCTACAGCGTGTGGGCCGACGGACCTGACCACACCGCGCAACGTCGTGAGCCCGAGCCGAACCCATCGGCCGACGCGCCCGGTGGCGGCGAAACCGCTCCGAGGGGTGCGATATGAGCTTCGCTATCGGGTCGGACCCCGTGGCCAGACGCCCGTCCTTGAGGTGAACCTGTACTTCAAGGGTGACGCAAGCGGGCGCACCGCGGTTTTTTTACCGGGGCGTTGGGCCTTTGTGCCCGACTTTTCCCAGTGGGTGCGCAACCTGCGGGTGCTCACGCCGGGGGCGACGGTGCGACCGGGGCCCAAGTCGTACTACCGCCTGGTTGTTCACCCGCCCCGAGCACGGCTTCACCTGCGATACGAGGTGAGTACCCGGGCGCCGGTGATCGCCCTGGGCCAGAAGAACCGCTACTATCACCTGTTTCGCTGGGCGGGCTTTCAGTTCGTGGGGCACGCGGTCTTCGCCATCCCGGCCTGGCCGGCCATGAAGCGACGCCCCGTGGAGCTACGATGGGTGACAGCGGGCCTCCCTCGAAGGGGGCAAAAGTCGCGAAGTTGGCCCCTGGCCAACAGCTTCGGAGCGGGGCAGACGGTGCAGCGATTCGATGCGTCACTGTTCGAGCTCCGCCACGCCATCTATCTGGGCGGCGACATCCGCATCCTTCGGCGCAAGGTACGCGGCCGGCCTGTGGTGTTGGCCATCCGGGGCCGCTGGACCTTCTCGGACCGCGACCTGGCGGCCTTGGTCTCCAAGATCGTTGGGCTACAGCGAGCTTTCTGGCGGGACCATCGGTTCCCCTATTTCCTGGTGGCGGCGGTTCCCCTGCCCGGCCCCTGCTGCGCATTCGGCGGCCTCGGCTTCACCAACTCCGTGGCGCTGTTCCTCAACACCACCGAGGGGATCGGACCCGAGCTCAGGTGGCTGTTGATGCACGAGCTCTTCCACGCCTGGCTGGGAGATCGCATCCGCCCGGCGCACCTGGATCAGCGCCACCGCTGGTTTTTCGAAGGGGTCACCGAGTACTTCGCTCACCTGTTGGTCATGCGCCACTTCACCCGGTCCCTGCCAACCTACGTGGCCGATCTGAACCAGAAGATCCGCGCCTACTGGGGCTCGAGCCATCGGACCGCGACCCTTCGCCAGATGCTGGGTAGGCTCTGGAAAAGCTCGGACCTGTACCGCCTCGCCTACTGGCGCGGCCACCTGCTGGCCTCCAACTGGCATGCGGCCCACCGCCGGGCCACCCGGGACCGGGAGGGGCTGGGCGGTCTCATGCGCCGGCTGTACGCCACCGTACGAAGGAGCGGCAAGCGGTTCACGGTGGACATGCTCTCGACCCTGACCCGACGCCAACACCCGGGCTGGATCGGTCGCGTCGTAAAGCAACACATCGTCGATGGCCGACTTCTGCGCCCGGATCCGCGCGGGCTGGGTCCGTGCGTGACTCTAGGCCCGCGGACCATCTACGCCTTCGACCTGGGGTTCGACTGGCCCCGCACCCAGCGGTCGCGGCGACTCTCCGGCGTACGAGCCGGGGGCCCAGCCGCCAGGGCCGGCCTGGTACCCGGCGAGAAAGTCTGGGGCTGGAAGCTGCGAATGAACGATCCCGACTTCGCCGTACAGCTCTACGTCCGTCGAAAAGGGCGCCTCCGTTGGGTGCGCTTTTTTCCCCGCCGGGGCCTGGGCCAAACCGTGCCTCAGTACCGGGTGGACACCAAACGACTCAAAAACAATCCCGCCACCTGCCTCTCCTGGTTCGGGATCCCCACCAAACCATAGCCCCTAAGCCCCATAAAACCTATGCCGTAATCACTGCCCTACCTGTTCCACCTCTCCCCCAGATGGGTGAATTGACAAACACAACGCAGCGGTCATGATCAGTGGCTTGGTAGAAAACGGCTCACGATGAATCCCGATCCACTCAACCTCACCGGCTTCCTGTTAAACAACTACCTGCTGGTGAAGCGAGTCTCCGATCCAGGCAACCTGGAGGTCTATTCGGGGCGGCACCAGCACCTAAAGCGCCCGGTGACCATCCAGGTGATTCGCGCGGGCACGATCCAACACGAGGTCTGGGAGGAGCACGTGGCCGCCGAAGCGAGATTCCTCGCCCAGGTGGTGCACGCCAACGTCGTGCATATCTACGACGTCGGCATCGAGGACGACGGAACCATCTATGTGATCACCGAGCAGCTCGATGGCTGCCCCCTGGATCAGATCCTCGAGGAGCGATCCTACCTCGAGCATGGGTTCGCCCTCCGGGTAACCCGGGAGATCGCCCGGGGCATCGCCGCCTTCCATCGCCTGGGCCAGCTGACCTCCGAGCTGGATCCCGCCAGCGTGGTGGTGGTCAACGGGCCCCTCGTGGATCGGAACCTACCTGGAGAGCCCTGGGTGAAGCTGATGGACCTGGGCATAGGCTGTAAGGTGGGCTCGCCCCGGTCAGGCGGGGTCCCCGACGGCGAAGCCCGACGCTACCTGGCGCCCGAAGCCATCCGCGGCGAACCCCTCACCGAGCATGCGGACATCTACTCGCTGGGCATCCTACTGCGGGACCTGCTGCTGGGCGGGATCCAGGGGGCCAACCTCGTGCAGGGCAGCGCCGTGGAGCGGCTGGTCAGGGACTGCACCGCCATCGGCCCCGGTGATCGCCCGGCCACCGTGCTCGATTTCCTGGACCGCCTCGACACCGCCGAAGCCAACTGGTCCTTCGGCGCCGCCATCCAATCCAACCTGCGATAAGGGCCAGCCGCCTGATTCGTGAAAACGGGTCAGTCCTCAAGGCGATCGATCACCCCGAAGCGTGCGTTCACCTCCACCCAGGGGAAGACGTGCCGGTCCTTGGGGAATTCATAGATGGCCTGGTCCCGGTCCCGGTCGGTGGTGACGAAATCAGTGGCGTAGTACAATGGAGACCAGTGGTGGGTCCGCTGCACGAGGCACCCCATGTCACACTTCTTGAGCACACGGCCAAAGGGACTGACCACCCACACGGGGTGTCCCAGGGCCTCGGTGGTGGTGACCTGGGTGTCGTGATCGGTCTGCTCGATCTGCTTGGAGAGGACGTTACTGAGCATCTCCAATGCCTCGGGAGTGGTCTGGGGCTCCACGATACCGCGCAGGATGGAGGTGGGCACATCCGCCTTGAACTGGCCGTCCCGCACCAGGGCGCGGATCCCGGCGTAGGACAGGGAGTCCACGCCGCCCTGGGAGTGCACGAAGGGGCGAGAGTCCAGCAGCAAGCCGATGTTGTCGAGCGCCGCTCCGATGGCCTTGGACGAAAAGACCGCCTGATAGTGTTTGAGAAATCGGTCCCCGTCGATCATGGCCCGTAGAAATTTCTGATCCCCGCAGGTTCCGTGGGCCGACCCGTTTATGGCGCTGAACAATAGGTTCCGGCAGCGCAGCTTCCGCGCGAGCGCCTGCTGGTCCGGCGTGCCCCCGAGCAGTAAGGACTCGACCCGCAGGCCGTTGGCGCACCCCTGGCTGTATCCGATGTATCCCCAGGGAGTGGTGGCCTGACGCACAGCGTCCTCGATGCGATCGGCGTTGAACTCCAGCGAGCGGGCGGTCTGGGTGTCGGCCCGGAGCACCCGCACGCCCCGTTGCTCGTGGATGCGCCGGTAGGCGTCCTGCAGCTCGGTGCCCTTGGCTCCCTCGGTGATCACTCCCATGGCGCTGATAATGGTGAAGTCGTAGAGCCCCGGTGGCGGATCGATGAGGAGCCGCACCAACGGATCGCCAGAGAGGCGCGCCCGGTCTTCCTCGTAGTAGTACAGCGCGTCGATGACCGCGGTCACCAGGCCCTGCTCGCTGGTGGGCGGCTCTGTGGAGTGGCGCACCTTGAGCCAGTGGCGCACTTGATCAACATCCTGCTGGTGATTGCGCACCACCGACAGTACTACCAACGCCTCGTGGTTTCGGGCCCAGAAGGACTTGAACCAATCGAGCCCAAAGGCCTCGGGCTCCACCGCGCGCAGGTCCACACAGGCCGCGAAGGCGGCCTCGTAGGCTCTTATCGCCCGCTTTTTACGGGCGGGCTCGTTGCCCTTGAAGGTGCACTCGTCCCCCAGCCGGTCGGCCTCAGCGATGGCATCGATCGCCGCGGCCGTCAGCTTGCGATGATCCGTCGCCTCATGGATGGGCGGAGGCACCGGGTGTCGCACCACCTGCAGATGCTCCTTCAAGGCCAGGTAGGGCTCGGCCTCGGCAAGGATCAGCTCAGCGGTGCGAGACAAGGCCTCCATGTGGCTCTCCCGGGCCCAGCGCCCACCGGCCATGTAGTCCTTGATTCGGGGCACCGGCACGCCCAGGCGATCCGCGATGACCTGCCCCACATCAATGGGCTCGACCATGATCCCCTGGTCGAGTTGCAGCAGCGTGTAGAGCACGCCGGTGAGCGCCCGGGCAGATCGCCCGGCCATCTCCACCAACACTTCCCGTAAAAACTCGGGCGGCTGCCGCAGCACGTAGTCCAGTAAGAGCCGCTGGTTGACCTGCACCGGCCCACCCTTCCAGATGGACGCCAGCCCGGACTGTAAGAGGACGCCCACCTCTTGGGGGCCAAGCAAGCCATGGGCGATGTCGTAACCGTCCTTCGGAACCGCCTCGACGGGCGCGTCCCCAGATCCCCGGCCGACCTTATGCCGACGTCGCACCGCCTCCCCGATGAAGAAACCGATGGCGTACGCCTGGGGCAAAAAGGCCATGCCCCCGTAGCTCTCGGCGATCTGATGGACCCGTTCCTTGATGACGCGGACAGCCCGGAGCTTATGCAGGTCCGCATCCTCCCAATCCGTTCGGGAAGCACTGAGCAGCGCCTCGAGCTGCGCGAGGGTGAGGTAGGGCGCCACCCGCGCCACCCGGCCCGAGAAGGGGGACGGGAGCGGCTCGGCGGAGAGTACCGCCGCGTACAGCTCCCTGGCGGAGATCAGGTGGGAAAATCGGTCCCGGTATCGCGGAGCGTCGATCAGCGCTGTGACCTCCTCCATCTCCCGCGGCGGCAAGGGCTCGGTGGGCGCGAGCAGACGCGCCATAATACGCAGACCACGATCCAGCTCGAACTCGTAGTCGTGGTCAGCCAGGTGCTCGGACAACAGCCTTTTGGTGGCTGACACATCCAGCCCGCCGCCATCGGTGACCTGCTTGACCAGCCCGAAGATGCGCTCCTCCAACTCCAGGTCGTCCACCAGGACCCGGGAGAGAACCCGGGCGATGGCCCGGCCGGGGAGAAAGTCACCCGCCTTATGGATGGACTCCTGTTCGAGGATGGCCCGCACCCGGTTGGCGAAGTCGCGGATCTCATCCAGCACGTCCGCGCCGCCGGCGGTGAACAGTCGCAAGGCACCCAGAACCTTGTCCATGGCGTCGTCGTCGTCGAGGATCTCGAGCCACCGCTCAACCTCGGCGCCGGGATTGACCAGCGCATTGAAGAAGCGGGCATCATACAATCCCCCCTCGTGTCCCGAGATGGTGACCCCTCCCACCGGACTCAGGGTTACCGTGAGCCGGCTCTGGCGCAGGTCCGGGACGAAAATATCCACAGAGCGTCCGTGAGCAGACAAGACGGGAGATGCGGACTGGAAGTCCCAGTCCACCTCAAAGACCGCCTCGCCGATCCCCGCGGTGGACAAGTGTCCCAGGGGAAGGCGCACCGACACGGTGCTGCCCGCCGGCAAGGTGAGGCTCCGGGGCCCCATCTCCAGCCGGGTCTCGTTCACCACGAGCTCCGCACAGGTCCCGCTCACGTCCAGGTCCACCAGGCGACCGCATAGGGGACTCGTACGCAGACGGCCGTCGAAGCTCACATGCACCACGCCCCATCCCGCGAGCACACCGTCGTCAATGTCGAGCTCTGGGAAAGCATCCACCCGGGTGGTGGTCTCCAGGGTGAGGCCCGTCTGCCCCTCGAGCTGCACCGCCAGGCCACCATCCGCGGTCCGCTCCGCGTGCCCGGAGATCCGGCCATCCGCCAACCGCGGCGCCACGCTCATGACGCCATCCTCCAGGTGGCTCCCCGGCGGGATACCCACACCGGAACCAAAGCTCACCGCCGCCCGATCCAGGAGTGACACCCCATCAGGCTTGCCCGTGGAGAAAGCCAGCTCCCCGTCCAAGGTGAGCTCGTGCATCTGGAGACTGAGCCCTGTGGTCTCGGCCATGAGGGGTTGTTCTATATCCAGGGTCACGTCCAGCGTCTCCACCGAAGAGCCCGGCTCAACCTTCAACGCCACTTCCAACGCGAGGAGATCGTCGGACCACTGCTCGTCGAAGACCGCCTCCACACACCGGATCGCAACGTCACCATCGGACTCGCGCGCGGTGATGCCCACCGACACGTCGCCCCGAAGCCGATGATCCGCCGTGCCCACTTCGAGCCCCGTCACGTTGATCCGGACCGACTCGGGACCGCTGGTGGCGGTGATGTTGCCTCGAATCACGGCCGGATCGCCGAAGGCAAACGCCACCGCGGTCTCGCCCAGATCCGGCGTGGGCAACCGCGCCGCGAGGATCGGAAGATGAACCGTCGCCTCGAAGTGGCCCTCCACCTCCGCCACCAGTCGCGCCGCCTCCAGGGCCAGACCACGCTGGTCGAACCGATCGCGATGCATATTCGCCGAGGCCAAGGGGTTGTCCGACAGCAGGAGCTCCAGCAGGGCGTGGGGCGCCGGAAGCACGGTCTGAGGCAACACCACGTCCTCGAACCGGGTCATGGCCCGCCCCTCATAACCAAACTCTCCACTGAACCGCAACTGCAGCTCCCAAGTCCCGCGGCGCTGCACCGGACGGGCGGAAACGTGACTGAGCCGGATCAAGGGCAAACGCCCGGAGGAGTGCTTGAGCTCCTCCCGAACCAGGCCGGCCCCGCCCTCGATCTCATGAAGAAACAGCTCCGCGCCCCGGGCCAGCTGCGCCTTGACCTCTTCAATGCGTTGTCCCAGGCGCGGCTCAGCGGCGGACACGATGGCCAGCCCACTATCGAGGCGGCCGAGCCACTCGAGCCCAAGCCGTTGGGCCCGCGCCGCCGTGTCGCTTTGCGCGAGCCGGGCCAGGTGCTTGCGCACCACCGCCAGATCCCGGTCCTCAAAGAGGGTGTGCAGGCGGCTCAATGTGCTCCAAACGTTGGTCAGGGTCACGGCCGGCTCGAAGCTCAGCTCCGCGGCGGTAACCATGGACTTATGCTCCACCTGATCCAGGCCCCGGTTGGCCGTGATCCAGGCCTGGCAGACGCAGTCGGCGTCCACCTCAACCTCCAGGGGATCCGCGTCGGTTACTCCAAACACGTAGCTGCCCGGCCGGAGGGAGACGTTCAGCTCGGTGTGCAGATGATCGACGCAATCGCCGGTGAGCTGATCGGTCACCAGCCGCACAGTGGCCGGCGGAGCCAGGGGCGCAAAATCCGGGGGTAACTGCGGTCCGGGCTCCAGGCGGAGCTCCAGCCGCCCCGACGGTGCGCCCCCGCTCGATCCATGGTTCTGGTCCTGATTGGGCTCGCGGGTCTTCGACATGGCACTCTCTTTGTCGGGTCTTTCCCGCGGAGATCAGCGGGACATGAAAATCACTAGCAGAACCGCCGCCACGGCCACCAGAGCCACCACCGTCAGCAGTGTCGGGAAGCTGCTCCCATCGGCCTTGTCAGAGGACGCGGCGCTCCCCGTCTCGCCGGCGAGCTCCTCCTCGGTCGAGTCCGCCTCGTCGTCGAGGATCTGCGTCTTTTGTTCCGCGGACGCCAGGTCCGCCTCGTCGTCGAGGATCTGCGTCTTTTGTTCCACGGACGCCAGATCCGCCTCGTCATCGAGGATCTGCGTCTTTTGATCCCCCCCCGCCAGATCGGCGGAGTCCTCCAGGATCTGGGTCTCGGCAGCCAATTGCCCCAGGGAAGGAACCTCGGTGGTGGACTCGTCGCCCCCCGAGTCTTCCGAAGGCGTCTGGGGATCTGGGACCGACGGCTCATCGGCCAGCTCATCGGCCAGCTCGGCCTCCCCTGCCTCCTCCAAAACGGCCTGGGCCTGCTCGCTGAGCACCCCCTCGACCCCATCGACTCCCCCGGCGCTCATCCATTTGATGTCGGTGGTGATTACCGTGTCGTGCTCCACACTCAGGGACTTCATGCCGGCGGTCTTGTGGCCCACAGAAGTCTTCTTGGCGTCCGCGTCTCCCAGGGTACCCGCCACGGATCGCCGCCGTCGCTTGCCCTCCTGGACCTGTACACCCTGTTGCCAGGCGAGCAGGGTCAACTTGCGACGCCGCTCCGCCATCTTGACCGAATCCTCAGACGACTCCTCACCGAGCAGGTCCCGCATGAGATCCCGCAGCACGGATCCCAGCACGTGGTGGCGCTCGATGACCTCATCCAAGGCGTCGGCCATGGCGCCGGCCGACTGGTACCGCTTCTCCACATCCCGCTCAAGCCCCTTGTTCACCACCTCCACCAGTTCCTCGGGTACGTCGGGAGCGAACTGCCGCGGATCCGGAACGTCGCCGGTCTTAACCCGCCTCAGAATCTCAAGGTCGTCCTTACCCCAAAAAAGCCGCCGGCCTGTGAGCAGCTCGTGCAGCACGATGGCCGCGGCGAAGACGTCGGAGCGGCAGTCCAGGGGTTTGCCCTCGGCCTGCTCGGGCGACATGTAGCCAAACTTGCCCTTGAGAACGCCGCCCACGGTTTCAGCGGACCGGATACCGTCGGCCGCCTTGATGATGCCGAAGTCCAGCAGCTTCACGTCGCCGGTCCGCGCGACCATGATGTTCACCAGATTGATGTCCCGGTGGATCAGCCCCATGGGCTGCCCCTTATCGTCCTGCTTTGCGTGAACGTAGTCCAAGCCGTGCAGCACATCCCGAACGATGTGCAACCCCACCCGCCAAGGCAGGGATCGCTTGTACCGCTGGGCGTACAGCACGTGCAGCCCCTGCAACTGCAATCCGTCGATATACTCCATGGCGATGAAGTGGTGGCTGTCGTGCTCGCCGTACTCAAAGACCTTGACGATGTTCGGATGTTGGAGCTGCGCCGAGAGCCGGGCCTCGTCAACGAACATCCGCACAAAGCCCGGATCCCCGGCATGCTGGGGCTTGACGCGCTTGATGACCACCGTGCCATCAGCGCCGTTGAGCTCCTCCCGACGACTGGCCCGATAGACCTCAGCCATGCCTCCGGTGCCGATTAGCTCGTGGATCCGGTAGGCGCCGAACTCCACGGCAACCGTGTCTGGGAGTGACTCTTTGTTCTTGTTGCTCACCGATTTGCCTCTGCTGGAATCTGCCTGATTATTCGTACATCTGCGGCGCTTGCGCAACCATCGACGAAGATTGTTGGTGCAGACGACGAAGATTGTTAGTGCAGACGACGAAGATTGTTAGTGCAGACGCTCCAAAAAGCGGGCGATCCCGCGAACGACGTGGGCTGCGCGGAGGGAGGGAAAGACCTCGAAGGCGTGTTGGGCCCCACGTAACTCCGCGTAACAACTCGGCGCGTCAGACCCCTGGCGTAGGGCCGCGAAAAATCGGCGAGCCCCCTCCACGGGCGCCAGGGAATCCCGGTCCCCGTGCAGCATCAGAAACGGCGGGGCCCGCCGGTGGATCCGATGCAGTGGAGAGGCCTCGGCGTAGACCTCGGGAGCCTCGGAATACCGCACCTTGAGGAACGATCTCTCCAGCAGCCGACGCATGCCGTTGCGAACCACGTCCCCGGGCTCGTCCACAAGATCGTAGATTCCATAGATAGAAACGCAGGCTCGCACAGACGTATCGAGCTGCTCGAACCCCGGCTGGTAGGCGGGCTCCCCCGCCGTGAGCGCCAACAGGCTGGCCAGATGCGCCCCGGCCGATCCCCCCGCCACCACCACGAAATCCGGATCCGCGCCGTAGCCGCTCCCCTCCTCGCGGATCCAGCGCAGGGCGTGCTTGATATCCAAGAGCGGCTCGGGGAAGGTGGCCCGGGGGCTGAGGCGATAGTTGGCCGTAACGCAGATCCAACCCTGCCGGGCCAGGTGGTGCATCAGAGGTCCCCCCTCGTACCGCTTGTCGCTGATGGTCCAGCCACCGCCGTGAACCCAAAGCAACACGGGAGCACCCCGGACAGGCGCTTCCCCGGCAAGCGCTTCCCCGGCAAGCGCTTCCCCGGCTTTGGGCCGGGCCCGGATCACATCCAACGTCAGGACCCGGCCGTCCACCTCACGGTAGGGGATATCGACCAATCGCTCCACGTCCCGCGGACGCAGGGGCCAGGGCACGAGCAGCTCCACCGCCCGCAGGGGCGCGTCCTGGTCGGCCCGAACCCCATCCGCATCCCTAGGCCTGGGCCTGGGACTGGGCCTAGGCCCGGGATCCACGCCGAGCCCTTCGGTCAACGCCCGGTCCAGAGTAGCCCGGGTGCGCCCGCTCCACACCACACAGACCCAAAGCCCACTCCAGGCCAACCCGGCGAGTCCCAGTCCCACCCAGCCCGGCCAGCGGCCGAGACCGCCGCCCATGACCAGCAGTCCCACCGCCACCGCCTGCCAGATCAGGTGATGAAAGGCCACCTCAATGGTCAACCAGCCGGCAAAAAACAACGCCGCGGCCACCGCCGGCGGCCGCCGGGGCGGCCAAAATGCGTTCCAAGAAAAGAGTGCGCACCATCCGCCAAGGGCGAGCAGCAGCCACTCCATTTCCTATGTAGGCCCCAACCGCATCTTCCGGCGAGTGTACCGCAGTCGCCCAGAAAAAGCACACGCTCCCCAAGCTCAGGTGCCGATCCTCCGGGGTGCCTCGGCTCAGATCCCGGGTTGACGGAATTTCGCGCACTTGGGCTCCACTGCGCTTCTCGCCAGCGATTCGTCGCGTAAGATATTCAGTCTTCTCCCCGGGGAACTGCCAAGGTCCTGGCGTAGAACGTGGTACGCTAACGCGAACGTTTGGTGAGAGGGCCAACGTTGGGGCAGCGCCGGATTTCTTGGTGGTCAAGATGGGCTTAGGACCCGATCGAATATTACTTGATCACTCAAGCCGCCGATGCATCCCGGCTCGCTTCGTTACTTCTCGTTGCATATCAATAAGTATGCGCCTCGTCGTGCCTCGCGAGCCGGGCGCCTCGACGCCCTGCACTGGACAACTAATATCCGAGCGGGTCCTTAGCAACCCCGGTTGGGCAACCTCGGGCGGGCTTACCGCGTCGAAAAAGACCGCCAACGGCGCAACCCCCTGCAGACGACTGGCCAGCGCATCGACGACCACGGTAGAGTTGGGCAGGACCCGCATCGTGACCGAGATGGTGATGGGGGTGCCGGTCGCTGGTGCCACTGAAATCTCGGCCTGATGGACGCCGTCCGCCACTCCGGCGCGGTCGATGGTGGCCGTGATAATGTCGTGCTCACTGCTGGCGTCCCCGGCCTCCGGCGCTACCGTCATCCAGGCCGCCGAAGTGGTGACTGAGTAGCTGACCGAACCGGCGCCAGTGTTCCAAACCTCAAAGGTGAGGCTCGTGAGGTTGGCGCCGAAATCGAGCACCAACGGGCTCACCGTGAGCCCCGAGGTGCTCACCTGCCCGTCGGTGGCGCCATCAGGTGCGCCATCAGGTGCGCCATCAGGTGCGCCGCCATCGCCGGTTCCGTCACCGCCTCCACCACACCCCGTGGCCAGTACGCCTGCGTTCATCAGAATCCCCAATAGAACTGCGAATAAGAAAACCCGGAATCTCATGAGCCAAGATGGCACTGCGACAAAAACGGTCGTCAGAACACGTCGAAAGAACAAAATGGCACTTTTCGCCCCACATTGAAGTATCTCAATCGGGCTCTTGCGGTGTCAATGTCTTGCGGGCCTGACCGTCATGGATCGGGCAGGATGTTGAAGTTGTCGAGGCTCACCCCCCAAGGGCTATCGGAATTCCAGCTCCCCGCCGTGATCGAGAGATGGACGTGGTCCATGGGGAAAGGGTTGTCGATACTTCCGAGGTCCATCCAGACAACACCGTCAAATGAGGTGTCCGCGAAGAAGGTCCCGTCCATCGAACGTAGCCGCCAATACCGGATGGGGTTGGATGCAGGAGAGGACGTTGATACCAGCTCGAAACAGTTGGTATCGTCTACGCAGTAAAACAGCGTGACTTCGGTATCCAACTGAAAGACACCTGCGCTGCGCTCAGTGTCATTGTCGGCCACGACCTCCAAGGCGTAGGCGGGGGAGCCACCTACGCTGCTTTGGGAAACCAGCTCCACGGTGATGGAGTACGTCCGCAGGTCATAGGTGTCCTGGGTAAGATAGGCCACATAGCTTTCGCTCCCAGCTGTATCGGAGGAGAGCTGCAGAACGCCGTTGGCTGTGATCTCCTCCATGGTGGCACCACCATAGGTGTAGGAGTCTCCCCAGATCACTCCCTGAACGCCGTCGTTGAAGTTGTCCGAGACGCTCGAGGCGGGACAGGAGTGTAACGACCCACCACTCGTGGAACTGCAGGTCTGGGCGCAGTCAACGAACTCGAAGCTGCAGTCATTTAAGCAGCGCAGCTCGCCAGCGACCCAGTTGCTCTCGTCCCCCTGGGACACGCAGGTCTCCCCGCCGAGGTTCGCGCCATCGCAATCCTCTCCCAGATCGATGACGCCGTTGCCGCAATTTCCATCCCCGCCGTCCGCAGTATTCACCGTGCTGTCGTTGTTGTTGTGACCGCCGTCCGGGTCCAGCACCGAGAAGTCGTAGCTACAGCCAATGAATAGACATCCTACTGCACACAGGACCATCCTCATCCAAGTCATGAGCCATATCCGCCAGATTATTTCACAAGTCTACCACAGATTGCGACGGTGGTTCCAGCAGTACCAGCGGTTCGGACTCGGGCTCGCATCCGCCGTCCGGATCCAGCACCGTGAAGTCATAGCTGCAGCCCGGGGACGGCGCTCCCGCCAAGCAGAGGGTCACCGCAACGAGCGTCAACCCCGGGAGCACGCGCTTCACGGAAACCTCCACGTCATCGTGGCACCGGCGCCCGAGGGTCCGAATATCGGCACTAGCGTCACCCCGGCCTGCTCGGTGTATTTGCTCCAGCGGGTGAAGATGGAAACGATCACAACGCCAGCTGCCAAGGCCGCAGTCACCCCCCAAAGGGAGTTGGCCGCGAGCTGCATGCGATGTCCGCGGTCGGCCAGGGAGTGGTTGGTGCGGTCGACCTTGAACTCGTCCCAGATCTCCCGGGTCTCGAACGATGTGTAAGCAGCCCCGGCGGCGGCCCCGAGGGTCACCGCCATGAAGGTAGCGAACCAGGCCCAGTGCAGTCCCCCTCGCGCGATCCGGACAGTGCGCGAAGGGACCACAGTGGGTTTGGCCTTGGCGGTCCAGCCCACCACCTTTCCCGCCCCCATGCGCACCTGCCGACGGGCCACCACCCGGTGGTCGCGTCGCACCTCCACCACGTGCGGGCCCGCCGACAGGATCCGGGTCATGCGGCCCCGGCCCACAGGTCGCCCATCGAGGAAGATGGCGTCTTGCGGCCGCTCCGCCGCCACGCGGAGCACCCCGAGCTCCCAGCGCCCAATTCGCCCGCCCACCAGCTCCAGCATCTTCCGGGCCACCACCCGGTCGCCTTGACGCAGCTCCAAGGCATGGCGGCCCGCGGGCAGGATACGATGCGACTTTCCCTGTCCGACCCGTCTGCCGTCGATATAGATCTCCGCCTTCCGATCGTGCGCGATCACATGCAGTACGCCGTATTGTCGTCGGATGCGCTTGAGGATCTCATCCAGGGGCGGATCACTGGACGAAGCCCGTTTGAGGTAGCGCCAGAGAAATCGGAAGGCGTCTTTGTGGGCCCCTTTGTGGGCCAGAGACAGGGCGATATTGAACAGGGTGTTGCGGTGTGGGTACAGGGCGTGGGAGCGTTTGAACGCCTCTATGGCGGCGGGATAGTCCTGCCGGTGGAAGTGAGCTTTGCCTTCCTTGTAGGCCGCGCGTGCCTGTTTCTTCTGCGGGCTTCCCTTAACACCGCGACGAGCGCTTGCCACCGTAGGGAGAAGAATAACCCCTACCAACACCAGGATGATGATTCTGCCAATCATTCAACGAGTCTACCACCGTCAATCGGGAAAATCACGCAATCCGCCCATGGGGCGGACGTGCGGTCGCCTCCGGCGTGGACGGGGTTGTAGGCGCGAACGGGGCCGTGTCCGTGGGACAGACATGGGGCCTGCCCTGGCTTCGGGGGCCTTCTGCAACTTCACGGTCACCTGACTGTCCGTCAGGGGCACGACCACCAGGGACTCTTCGCGAAAGCCAGGCGCGCGGATACGGATCCGTTCGGTCTTGTTAGAGCGGGTCACCACGATCTCGAGTCGCTGCCCCGAGAAGGACTTCCCACGAAAAACTACGACCGTTCCGGGGGTAGATGGCTCCACATTCACCCGGATCTTCACCGTGTTGGGGAGGGGCGCCCGGGAGGCTGGCCCATCCATCGCCGCGGGGGTGTCTGCGGGAGTGCGGGGGGAGTTACCTCGATCCGGTTCCCCCAGGACGAAGATCAGAACCGTGGTGATGGCGATTACCACCGCCGCACCGCCCACCAGGCTGTACACTAGCTTCGAGCGGTTCTTGGGCACAGTCTCGGGGGCGACAAGGGAGTCGTCGGTGGTCTGCCCCGAGCCCACGCCCCGGAGGGGGTCTGTGTGAGGATCGTCCATGGCGTGCTGGATCTGCTCGTCCTTGAGCCGTCGGCGGTCGTAGAAGAGCTTTTCCATGAGCTCGGCCAGCCCGGAGCGGGTTATTCGCTTCTTTTGGCCTATCAGGAAGGCGTCGAGCTCCTCAGAAAGCTGCTCGGCGGTGGCGTAACGTCGGTCCGGGTCGGCCTGTAACGTGCGCAATAGAATGCGCTCCAGCTGAATGGGAATATCGGGGTTCACGGCTCGCGGCTGAGGCACGTCCGCCGCTCGGACGAGCATGATCGTCTCGGCTTCGGTGGCGCCGCGGAACAGCCGCCGCAGAGTACACATCTCGTATAGCAGGATCCCCAGACAGAAGACGTCCGCGCGTCGATCTACCTGGGCACTACTGGTCTGCTCGGGGGCCATATAGCCCACCTTGCCCTTGAGGGTGCCCGCTTTGGTCTGGCTAACGCGCTCGGCGGCGTAGGCGATGCCGAAATCCACCACCTTCACGTGACCGTCGTAGGAGATCAGGATGTTGTGGGGAGACACGTCCCGATGCACCACCTCCAGGGCCGTGCCGTCTTTCCGCTTGAGTTCGTGCGCGGCGTGTAGACCCGCAGCGGCGTCGGCCACAATGTGACAGGCGTGCTCCCAGCCGAAAACCCCTCGGTTCCGGCTCGCTCCTTTGAGCACATCGTTGAGGTTCTGGCCATGTATATACTCCATGGCGATGAAGTAGGAATCATCGATCTTCCCCAGATCGAAGATGGACGCCACGTTGGGGTGTTGGATGAGCGCCGAGATCCGCGCCTCGTCCAGGAACATGTGCACGAATTCGGTCTCAATGGCCAGGTGGTTGTGGATCTTCTTGATGGCCAGGAGCTTCTCGAAGTTCTGGGGGCCTCTGATCTGCGCCAGAAAGAGCGTAGCCATACCGCCGCGTCCCATCTCGATGAGCAGCTCGTAGCGGCCGAAGGCGCGTCGCCCGGTGACCCTGTACTCCGGCTTCGGAGACACGTCCGGATCCCGTACTTCGACGATGGTCTCGCGCTCTCCGGGCTCAGTCACGCTGCTGTCTGATCCCGTATCCCTTGACTCGCTCATGTTTTCACTCAGACGGAATAGCCAGAAATAATACCACAGTTTTGTGAATAAAGTTGCACCCCCGCGGCTGATCAAAGGGACTCCACCCCTGATGGGTGAAGCGATGACTGCGCCGGGTACCACGACCCAGACGACGAGCAAGCCGCCCGAGACCACTGCCCACGGAGCGACGACTGAGCTCACCGTCGAACCGCTGCAGTTCATGCGACGTCTCGCGGCCATCATCCCCGCTTCCTCCCTCACTCCCTCCGATCCGGGAGTGAACCGTGTACTATGACCAATGCCAATGATGTGGACACACAACACTCCGGCGGTTGCCCTGACCGTTGTCACACTGACCATTGTCACACTGGCGGCGTGCGGCAGTGGAACCATCAGGGACAACAACCCAACCGACAGCGCGGTAGCTGACGACAGCACTCTGAGCGAGGACGCCGCGGTACACAGCGACGCCGCGGTACACAGCGACGCCGAGATCCAGAGCGATGCCGCGGTACACAGCGACGCCGAGATCCAGAGCGATGCCGAGATCCAGCAGGATGCACAGGCTCCGGTCACCTTGAAGATCATGTCTCTTGGAGACTCCATTTCCGAAGGAACGAGCACGGCGACCACCTATCGATCTCACCTCTTTTTCGACCTCGTCAACGCGAATCTGTCCGTGGATTTTGTCGGTCCGAATAGCGGCACCTGTGGGAACATCAACGCAGGCATCAGCGATGGGTGGGATGCCAACCACGCGAGCTTCTACAGCGCAACGGCAGCTCAGATCCTGGGTGGAAACATGCCCGTCAATTCCTGTTCTCCGGCAGGAAGCGGCAATGTCGGGGATTGGGCGCCTACCTATATGCCAAACATCGCAATCATCCACCTGGGAACCAATGACTGCCGGGGAGGAGCGAACGCATCGCAGATACAAGCGAGCCTGGCGGGAATTGTCGCTGTGCTACGGAGTGCCGTTCCCGGAGTAAAGATCGTCGTCGCCCAAATCATTCACTCCCGAGACGCGGGAGTAAACGTGTGCATCGCCAGTCTCAACGCCGGCCTGCCCGCATGGGCCACCGGCCTGTCCACCGTCGCTTCACCCATCGTCGTGGTGGATCAGGCGACGGGATGGGACTCTACCGCATTCCAGCAGGATGATTATCATCCCAACACGGTTGGCGCCCAAACAATGGCCACCAACTTCTATCCCACCGTCAGCTCGTTCTTCCCATAAAATGGACACAAGGCTAAACCAGGATAATCCATGACAACGGCAAAAGAGTGGTTCGACGACAACGGCTTGATGCTCGCGGTGCTCAACGGGTTGATGCTCAACGGCGTGTTGAGTGAGAGTGATTGCCGGGCGAGGCTCGCCCGAATCGCCAACCAGAACTACGGTCTCGGTCCTGACGACGAACCCATCGAGATCGAAAGAAAACGCGCCAAGGAGGGTCTGGCACGCCTCGGCGAAATGGAGCTCAACAAGACGGCCCTGCAGACCATCGAGTCGCTGGACTTCGACGGCGGCAACGAGATCTACATGACGTTCGAGGACGCCATCGACATCGACACCGGCGGCGAGGAAGACTGGTATTGCCTCAAAGCGCTGACGAACATCGGTCTGCTGACAGCGCTGCGGTCCCTTGATCTCGACGGCTACGGATACCGCGAAACCAGTTTGGATTTGACCCCGCTGGCGGCCCACCCCGCGCTCACGGAGTTGGTTCTTTCCGGCCGTTGCATCAGCGCCGACACACTGGACAGTCTACCCGCGCTCAAGACCCTCAGCGTCGGCCTGGCCAAAATCGACACGCCAGCCGTGCTCAAACAACTCACCGAACGAGGCATCAAAGTCCGGGACTAACTCGGGCTACGTCTCACTGTACCTGGCCAAGGGCCACAAGGCCGTCAATTGAGCGCTTTCAGTCCAGCTCACCGTCACCGCCTCCGGCGCGGTGAAGCAGGCCTCCGTGAAGACCAACAGCACCGGAAACCAGGTCTTCGCCCGGTGCGTGGAGCAGGCCCTGGCTCGCTGGAAATTCGCCAAGCCCGCCGACGGCAAACCTGCCCAGGTGTCCTGGCGCTTCCAGCTCACCGCCGGCCACAAAACACCCTAGTCGCCTGTTCCCCCGAAACCCAAGGAATATGGAAACGTAGCGATGGTGGCCTCCCGCTCGAATCGCTGCAAGGTTTCGGCGGAGACGTTAGGGACTAAGGACGCTCACACCACCAGTACCCGTTGCATGCGGTTCCACTTGGGCACTCGGCATCGTATTGGCAGCTCCGCACACATATCCCCGCCCCGATGCAAAAGTAGTCGCTTCCGTAGTTGGCTGTGCAGTAGTCCTCAACTACGGTGGAGTTCACGCATGTGGTCGTACACTGATCGGTACCAGAGCTCCCCTCCTCGCAGTGCAATTCGCCCTGACAGTCGCCATCCGACGAACATGTTTCCCCGATCTCCCCCTTGAGGTTTTCGCAGCCGAGAAATGTGACTGATACGAGGGCAATGGCAAAGATCAACCGAGCGAGTCCCATGTTCATATTCCTTTCCTCCGCAGGGTCCTTACCTTGCTCATCTTCATGCAAGTAGGACTCGCATCAAAGTCCCCGGACCAGGTCGTCCAATATACATACAATGCGTCGACAGCAACATCGTACAGGAGCATTGGTTTCAGAGGCCAGGACGCTGGCCCTCTGTGCAGTGTTCCAATCGATGACAATCGAGTAGGATCCCGGGTTACTGAGTCAATGATATTTCGTTGGAGGTGGTTTCGTGCGGATCCTGAGTTTTTCCCTGTTTGGGGCCTTGTGGTTGGTGGCGGCGGGATGTGGTGACGACAGCCCCAGCGGCGATCCGGTATGTGGCAACGGCGTGGTGGAGGCGGGGGAGACTTGTGACGGGAGCTGCGTGGCGGATTGCGATGATGACAATCCCTGCACCCTGGACACCCTGTCCGGGAGCCCGGAGCAATGCGATGTGGTGTGCGATCATGAAACCGTCGCTGGCTGCGATCCCTTCTGCGGCAATGGACAGATTGAACCCTGGGAGACCTGCGATGGATCCTGCATAACTCAGTGCGATGATGGGGACGCCTGCACCATGGACGTCCTGACCGGGAGCGCGGACACTTGCGACGTAGCCTGCGGCGCCGTCGATATTACCTGGTGTGTGAGCTCCGACGGGTGCTGCCCGAGCGGATGCGATGCTCTGTCAGATGTCGACTGCGCGCCCACGTGCGGCAACGGCGTCGCCGAGGAGGGCGAGGCCTGTGACGGCGGCGACACCCGGGCAGTCCTCTGTCCGGACCTGGAGCCAGGCACGCTGGGGGTTCCCGACGCCTGCCAGTCCGATTGCCAATTCCCCAGCGTCCTGACGGCGTGCTGCGCCGACGACGCCTGGACCAATGAGGTTATTGACTCGCCAGACGGCCACGTGGGCTCCGATAACTCCATTGCCATGGACGCCTCCGACTTCCCGTGCTGGGCCACCTTCGACAACGTCAACAGTGTCCTACGATACGTTCGCTACAACGGCACCGGGTGGGATGTCCAGCGAGTGGATCAATCCGCCGACGTCGGCGGAAGCCCCTCTCTGGTGCTGGACGCCACCGGATTTCCTCACATCGGTTACTTCGACAACGCCAACCAGATCCTCAAATACGCGCGCTACAACGGGAGCGCGTGGGTGATCCGGGTGGTAACGGGCTCAGACGGCGCCAATAACCATTCCAGCCTGGCCCTGGATTCCGCGGGGCGGCCTCATATCGCCTACAACGACCAGACCAGCAACTTTCTGAAATATGCTCGGTTCGACGGAAGCGACTGGATCCACGAGACCGTGGACGCCTCATCCTACGTGAGGGGGACTCAGCACTTGACGCTGGACAGCGCCGACCGCCCCCACATCAGCTATATCAGCCACATCGATTTCACAAACGACGCTCTGATGTATGCCTCCTCCTCCGGCGGCGCCTGGATGATACAGCAGGTCGATCCCGACGGCGGCATGGACAGCATGAGCCACGTGGTGATCGACAGCGCAGGGCATCCGCACATCGCGTACCACGACTCCAACAACGACATCCCGAAGTACGCCCGTTGGAGCGGAGGCGTTTGGCTCATCGCCGTCGTGGACAACTCGGGTGGGTGGGAGCCGGCCCTCGCGCTAGACGCCTCCGATAGACCGTATATCGCCTATCACGTTACCACCCAATCCTCGAACTCGGTTCAACGCTTGGCCTACCTGTCCGGCGCGGGATGGGTCAGGGTGAACACGTGTCCCCCCGGACTTCATGGCGGCATATCAATGGCCCTCGACAGCGCGGGCCACCCGCACATCGGCAGCCGCGGCGGAATGTCGCAACCCTCCCTCAAATACTCCCACATGACGTGTCCTTGACTTTGGAGCTGTAGGCGCCGTGCAAGATCCCGGGGTTCACATGGGCATCTGTGGGCGTATTCTCATGGGCAACGGTGCAACAGGAAGAACACGTATCCGAAATGCTTTGAGTGCTTCCGATAGAGGTCGATCTCTGCTTGGAGGGAATCGATAATCGCAAGCTGCTCTGGTTCATCCGAACACCGATTTCGGAACTCACCAAGCCGCTCTTCGAGTGGTTTATAGTAAGCCCACCAGGCCGACTCTGGCAGAACAAAATGCTCCAGGACTTCGTACTTCTTGAGGGTCTTGATGGCATCCAGACGTGAATCAACGGTGGCCATATCGGGATACTCGTCTGCCCAGAACTGCCGACACTCATCAGGCGCATCACCGTCGAACCAGCAGAGGTCAGAGGCCGCGAACAGCCCGTCTGGAACCAGCCGGGTACGAAGCGAGCTCAGTCCGTTGAGAAAGCCCATATTATAGAGGGCGCCTTCTGACCAGATCAGGTCGAAGGTGCCCATCTCGCTCCCCAGCTTACCCATATCTCCGAGGCGAACCTGGATGCTTTCGGAGACACCTTCAACCTCAGCTCGACGACGCAGCTCATCCAGGAATGGCTGGTGGTTGTCGATGGCCAGGACTGTACAATCGGCATGCTTCGCCAACTGAATCGTCTGGGCACCATTGCCACAACCAAGGTCCAGGACTCTCAGCCGAGTCGACCCTTGAGGCCAATCGCCACGAGCTGCGCCGTACGCCAGCACGGCGTCGAGCGCCCTTTTTGTTGATGCATCTTCTCCAGGGCCCAGGCGGGGCAGACTTGCATCGAATATCTTGAGAAAGAACTCCATTTGCTCTTGTTCGTTCATCATCTGTACTCTCCAAAGGTACTACGGGTGGAACCTTACGGGTGAATGCTACTTTCCCTGCTTCCACCGCCGCATGAGACCGGCATAGGAGGCTATCTGCCTTCCCAAAGCTCTGTCAGCCTGCCGTCTTAAGTGTTCGTTGTGGCGAAGCTCATACGCGTGAGCTTCTGTTTCTAGCTTCAAATAGTGTTCGAGGCGCTTGGCAGGGATCTCTCCCCTGGCGACCGCCTCCCGAACTGCGCAACCTGGCTCGGAGTCGTGGCTGCAGTCTCCGAAACGACAATGTGCAGAGGTCTCCTCGATGTCGGAAAAGACGGCGCCGATTCCCTCTTCATCGGGGAGCTGCAGCTCACGCATCCCCGGCGTGTCAATGAGCAGACCTCCTCGAGGAAAAACGATGAGCTGGCGATGGGTTGTCGTGTGGCGTCCTCGTCCATCGTGAGCACGGATCTCTTTGGTGGCCATCCGGTCCTCGCCCAAAAGTGCGTTGATCAGGGTCGACTTACCAGCGCCGGAGGAGCCGACGAAAGCAGCCGTTGCTCCCGGCCGGATGTAGGGGTGGATTTCCTCCATGCCTTTGGAGAGCAGAGCGCTTGTACCAAGCACCGGGACTCCGATACAAATGCCTTCCACCTCTGCAACGCACTTGTCCATGGCATCGCAGACGTCGCCCTTATTGAGGATCACCACTGGCTGTGCACCGCTGGCCCAGATGCGGGCAAGGTATCGCTCGATGCGACGAATATTGTAGTCAGCGTCCAACCCGCAGACGGCAAAGACGACGTCGACGTTTGCGGCGACAACCTGTCCACGTGCCTGTCGGCCCGCAGCTCCTCGGATGAAAACCGTGCGCCTTGTGAGTACGCTATCGATGATCGAGGTTTGATCGGGGCCCGGTGCGGACTTGACTGTTACCCAGTCGCCGACTCCGGGAAATGCTTCTCCTTCAAGCTCCCGAGTGAGCCGTCCAGCGAGCCGCGCAAGGCCAGCGCCGGTCTTCGACCAGACCTGATAGCCGCCGCGATGCTCGGCGGCTATCCTGGCGGGAATTACGTCACTGTCGGGTAGTTGGTCCTCGAAAAACGGGCCGAAGCCCAGAGCAGAAAGCTCGTACATGATGTCCTCCATGAAGCGCGGCTGAAGACACGCGCACCCAGCCACATGCACAACACGCAATTGAACGCGTGCGTGGTTGGAGCATGCAGTCGAGGATCAGTGGTTGAGAAACAGGCGTAGCTCGACGCTTATGTCGAGCCCGAGTCTCTACGCACGATCCATATGGAGAACAGTGGCGTTCATAAATCCCATGACGGAAATTCCGTCTGATTACGCAAAGAATGTAGCCCGTCCATGGCTCGAGGGTCAAGTCTCCGTTGCGGCCCTTCGGCCCTTCGAACAGGATCTCGATCACTTCCTCGCGGGGGCTCGAGCTCCGGATCCTTAAGAGGATCATGCTGACTTCGGGGTGTTTGAACTAAGGTCGAGAGGAGACTGGAAGTAGTCAGTGCGGTGGGGCTACCCAGCCGCCGAATGCCTTCTCCAAGGCTTGGGCTACGGCGATGGTTACGTGGTCGTGGTCGTGCAGGCCCACCACCTGGACTCCCAGGG
>JAOZUO010000277.1 GCA_029938605.1 Deltaproteobacteria bacterium
ACTCGGGGTGCTGGTAGCCGAAGCCGGTCAACCGAAGCAACACCCCGTTCTTCTCCTTCTCCACCACGGTGAGCCTCCCTTCGGAGGCGAAGCGCCCGAACAACGACGCGGCCTTGCTGATGATGAAGCCGGGGCGTCCCAGCCGGAAGAAGACCTTGTACAGGGTCGAGAAGGAAGCCTTGGCGGCGGCGAGGTTGATCTTGAAGTTGATGTCCGGATCGTCTGGACCGAGCACGACCTTGATCGCGTCGAGCAGCTCCCCCACGTGCTCCACCGGGTACATACCCATGACCAGCGCCCGCCGCGCCACCTTGGCCCCGTCCGCGGGCATCTGCTCCAGGATCTCCCCCAGCACCTTGGCGCCATACTGCTTCTCGAGATAGTCCACGGTTTGAACGAAGCCGCTACCTTTGACCTGAATCCCGGAAATCATGGCTCACTGTACACGCCTCGGTGACCTCGCGGGGGAATTAACCGACAGCGCAGCGCCGAGGGCCGCGACTATTTGGGGATGGGGGGGGAGGTGGACCTGGCGACCGAGACTCTCAGCGATGAGCTGGTGCAGACAGGCGTTGAGGGCGCCGCCGCCGCAAAAGACGATGTCGTCTTCGAGAGCCACCCGGCGCAGCATGGCCACCGAGCGACGCACCACGGCCTCGTGTAGACCTCGGGCCAGGGCGGCCCGATCCACGCCCCGGGCCGTGGCGGAGATGACCTCCGACTCGGCGAAGACGGTGCACATGGCGTGGACGGGCTGCGCGGTGTCAGCCTCACGACCGGCCTGGACGAACTGGTCCATGGGGTAGGACAAGGCGGTGGCCATCACCTCCAAAAACCGGCCCGTACCGGCGGCGCAGCGGTCATTCATTTCAAACTTGGCCACCGCGCCGTCAGCGCCGAGAGCCACCACCTTGGTATCCTGGCCACCGATGTCCAGCACGGTCCGGGTGGTCGGCCGCAGGTGCCGTGCGCCCAAGGCCACGGCTCGGATCTCGGTGAGGGTCTCGGCCTGGCGGTGCTCGGCAAAGAGCCGCCGCCCATAGCCCGTGGCCACCACCCGGTCAGGCCGCTGGCCCGCGAGCACCCCATCGCACACCGCCAGGGGATCGTGGCTGCCCGGCACCACGGAGTGATCCACCACCACGCCGTCTTCGAGGGTCACCCGCTTCACCGTGCGGGAGCCGATGTCGAGTCCAATGACGCGCATGTCGCCCCCTCTCTAGGATCGATGAGCGATGGGTTCGGACTCGCCGCGGAGCTGCTCCACGAAGGCCTCCACGCGGGTGCGAAGCTGCTCCACGTCCTCGGTGGAGTAGTCGGTGTCGAGCCGCAGCACCGGGACACCACCCTTTTCCACCTCGCGCTCCAGCAGCGGCGCCTCCATCTGGTAGGGCGCGCAGAACTGCAGCGCGAAGTGGATCACCCCGTGGGCCCGGCAGTCCTTGGCGATCTGCAGCGTGTGCGGAGCCCGGGTCGGATTCGGCGTAAACACCGCGCAGTCGACGGCAAAGTAACGGTCCACCAACGACTCCATGAGCTCGCCCACCGTGTCGCCCGATCCGTCCACAAGGTTTTGCGTGCCGCGCTCACCGATGCAGGACTCCTCGCCCACGATCACCGCGCCGGTGGACTCCACGATGGCCGGGAGCTTCCAGTTGGGCACCGCCATGGGGCAGCCGGAGATCACGATACGCACAGTGCCGGCGGGGGCCACCCCCACCTTCTGCGCTACCCGCTTTTCGAGCTCGTCGCAGAGGTTGTTCACGCTCTGGGTGAAGCGCTCCGGGTCGTCGTAGAAAAACACCTGATTGGCCAACAGCGCATCCAGCCCGCTGATGGGCGTGGGGTCCGCCTGGCGCAGCCGGGCCAGACGGTGCATGGCCCGACGCTTGGCGTTTACCAACTCGATGGCTGCGGTGAGGTTCTCGGCGGTGATGGTGACGCCCGAGAGGTTCTCGAGCCGGGCGGCGAAGTCGAGGTAGGCCCGCTTCAGGATGGCCCGCCCCTCACCGCTCTTGGTGTTGGGCATATCCAGGACCATGAACTCCCGACCGACCAGATCCGCGAAGGTCTCATAGGCCTTCTTCTTGCCGTCGCAGGTGTTCTCCCCCACCACCAGATCACAAGCGGAGATGTAGGGGCAGACCTTCTCCAGGGTGAAGCCGAAGAAGGACTTGATCAGAGCGCAGGTGTTGCGCGGCAGGTACCGCTCGGCCGCCTCGGTGCCAAAGTCGGCGCCGGCGCAGAGGCCCACGCAAACGCCTCCCACAGCCAGTACAAGCTCCTCGGGCACAAAGACGCAGAACGACCCCACGACGATCCTGCCCGCGGCCCGGGCGTCCACCAGCTCCTTTACGCGCAGCCCGTGGATCTCGCCCATGACGAAATCAAAGTACCCCATGGTCTCCGGGCGATTCTCCTGGGACAGAAACACGTCGCCGTAGGCTTGCCCCAGGGCAGCGAGCAGCGCGTCGTGCTTGTCGAGGTCCAAGCCCAGCTCGGACCACATGGGACGATAGTCAGTTGTCTCGGTCATCTTTTCCTCCTTGGGCCATCGACTGCGCTTCCGCACCCGATACGCCCGCAGAGGCAGCGAGGCGGGATCAGGCCCGAGGCGGTCGGCGACGGCCAGCAGTTTCTGGGAGCCCGACGGGCTCCAGGGTTAGCCGTCAGGTAAGCCGGCGAGTAATGGTGAAGAGCTTGAGGCTCATTGCACAGTCTCCATGGTTGTCGTCGCGACTAACGGGGTCACGCTCGTCCGGGTATAAGGCTCTAGAGTTTCTCTGGTGTCAACCGGCGAATGGACCTTATGGGTCTTGGTACCGTTAAGGAAACACGCCGCCCCAGACGTACACGGCACAGCTCTCACGTACCGCGCCGGGCCAACTCGCGGCCAGCTCCGCATCGGAGACGAAGGGCCAAACCAGGTGCTCCCCCGAAGCTGCGATGTAGCGACAGATGGCGCCACAGGTCCGCCCGCAGGCGTCCCAGGAGGAGGTGCCCATGTAGCCCATGAGCGTGGCGCCCGTGTACCCCAGGGAGGTCCCCTCGGTGGGGTCGGTGGTCAACATATGATCCGTGCCGTTGTACCGCTGATAGATCGCCTGGGTCCCGGGCACCGAGGTGCTGTACAGATAAAAATACGTGGTCGGCTCGTACACGTATCCAGCGTCCGGAGTCGTGGAGCCCGCCTTGTACATGTGATCGTCGGCGGTGCTGTTGTAAAAGCGGTGGATGATCTGCTGGCAGGAGGCATAGTCCACCGTTAGGTTGCAGTCGTCGTCCACGCCGTTACAGGTCTCTGAGGGAGGCTGGCAGGCGTTCCAGCTACAGCCCGAAGAGCAGGTCCTGGTGCCGGTGGTCGAACAGGACGTAGTGCAGGATCCCGTGGATCCATCACAGGCCTCGTTGCCGTTGACGATGGAGTCGCCGCAGAAGCCCGAGCAGCCGCCGTCGTCGACTACCGAGCAGCTGTTCAAGCACCCGAGGCTCCCGGTGTAGTACCCGTGGCTCGCGCAGGTCTGTCCGCCAAAGCTGTTGCCGTCGCAAACCTCGGGGCCGTTGATGGTGGAGTCCCCGCAGTAGCCCGAGCAGCCGCCGTCGTCGACTACCGAGCAGCTGTTCAAGCACCCGAGGCTCCCGGTGTAGTACCCGTGGCTCGCGCAGGTCTGTCCGGCGAAGTCGTTGCCATCGCACACCTCGGTCCCCCCCACCAACCCGTCTCCACAGGTGCCCGAGCAGCCCGTGGTGTCCAGGGCACCGCAGTCGGGCTGGCAGGCCAACGTGCCGATGGAAAACCCCAGGGTCACGCAGGTCTGGTTGCCCAATCCGGCTCCGTCGCAGACCTCGGGGCCGTTGATGGTGTCGTCGCCGCACCTCCCTGAACAGGTGGTCACGTCGAAGCCGCTACAGTCACTCTCGCATCCGAGGGTGCCCTCATAGAAATAGAAGCTCTGACAGGTGAGCCCGCCGACGCTGTCTCCGTCGCACACCTCACCCGAGCTGACCAGCCCGTCCCCACAGATCCCCCCCGTGCAGCCCACGGTGTCCAGAGCGCTACAGTCGGAGCGGCAGGCCAGGTTGCCCCCGGAGAAGCCGAGACCGACACAGGTCTTCCCTCCCAGGTCTTCGCCATCACACTGCTCGCCGCTGTCGATCTCATCGTTGCCGCAGTAGCCCGAACAGTCCGAGGTGTCGTAGTCCACGCAGCCCATCAAACACGCCAGCTCTCCGGCAAGAAATCCGAGGCTCAGGCAAGTCTCGCCGGCCAGGTCGTCCCCGTCACACGCCTCGGGGTATTCGGTGAGCCCGTTCCCACAGTCGGCCTGAATGGAGCAGTCGGATAGATCGAAGGTGCAGTCCGGGAGACACCCCAGGACTCCGTCACCCAGGTTCAGGTCTGTACACGCGCTCACCGACAGGTTCGACGCGTCGCACGGTTCATCTTCCACCAGCGCTCCATCTCCGCAGAGGGGGCCGCAGAGGCTGGGCTCGACACCAATGCACAGCCAACCAGCCTCCACCCCACAGGTCGAGCTGCACCCGTCACCTTCAAAGGTGTTCGAGTCGTCACACTCCTCGATGCCGGTCAGAACGCCGTTTCCGCAAGCACCAACACACAGGCTGGGAAGACCAAAACACTGCCAACCGGACTCCACGCGGCAGGTGGCGCTGCACCCGTCCCCGTCGGCGGTGTTTCCGTCATCGCACGCTTCGGCCGCGTCCAGCTCTCCGTTTCCGCACTCCGCGTTCGAGCCAGTGAAGTCCGAAAGGCACCCCGATATCAGGCCCAAACCCAGGCCCACGCACAACACACCGATGACGCACCATTGGGCAAATCCGCGGGCAAATCCGCGACTGCGCCCATGAATCCACATCCAGACCATAAAAAAACGGTATCATACTCTCGTGGATATTTGATTCCGGAACTTTGATTTTGGAGTTTGTTTTCATGTGGAGACCGACTGGACTCGCGGTGACTCTGGTGGCGTTGGCGCTGGCCTTGCTCGTGATCCCCACCGCATCGCGCGCCCAACCCACCTTCACCGAGACTGTGTATATGGACGATGGGGTGGGTCTGACCACCGACGTATACCTCCCGGCCACGGGACCGGGACCCTGGCCGGTGTTGCTGTTCCGCACCCCCTACGGTCGAAACGGCGTGGTCGCCACGGCCACCGGGTACCAGGCCTACGATGTTGTCGCCGTGGTGGTGCAGGATCTGCGCGGGCGTTCCACCTCCGGTGGCGTTGACTGTGTCTTTCGGTGCGACGGCACGGGCGCTTTGCAAGATGGAGCCGACACCCTCGACTGGATCGACCTGCAGCCGTGGTCCAACGGCAAGGTCGCGAGCAACGGCGGGTCCGCCCTGGGGATCGTGCAGTACGTGCTCGCGCCGGTGGCCCACCCCACCCTCGAGGCCATGTGGACCATCGTCGCCACACCGAACTTCTATGACGACGCGCTGTTTCCCGGGGGCGTGTTCCGTGAGTCCCTGATCACCGGTTGGCTGAACGGACAGGGGAGCTCCTTCTTCCTGGCCGACATCGCGGACCATCCGCTGGCCGACAGCTTCTGGGATTCCATTCAAACGGCAGACCAATACGGAGACGTGCAGGTACCCACCGGTCATGTGGGAGGCTGGTACGACATCTTCTCCCAGGGTACCCTCGATGCGTTCATGGGGTACCAGCACCAGGGTGGCGCGGGCGCCCTGGGACGCCAGAAGCTCATCATGGGCCCCTGGGTCCACGGCGCCCCGGGAGTGGATGTGGGAGAGCTGACCTTCCCCCAGTCCGCCCTGGACACCCCCTACGGAATGGACGCCCAGATGCTGGGATGGCTCGCCCACTACCTCGACCTCTCTCCGAACCAACCGGAAATAGATGCGGTTCCCACGGTCCAGTATTACGTCATGGGCGACGTGGACAACGCCAACGCGCCGGGAAATCTGTGGCGCTCCGCCAACGACTGGCCCATCGTGGCCGCCCCCACGCGCTACTACCTCCACGCCGGCGGCGACCTCTCCATAAGCTGCCCAGACCCGTCCGACCCCACCAGCAGCTATACCTACGATCCCAGCGATCCCAGCCCCACGGTGGGCGGCGCCAACCTCCTCCTCCCGGCGGGCTCCTACGACCAGTCCGCAGTCGAAGCCCGGGGGGACGTGGTGGTCTTTTCGTCCTCGATCCTGACCGCCCCGGTGGAGATCACCGGAAGGGTCCGGGCGCACCTCTGGGTATCCATCGACACCGTGGACACCGATGTGATGGTGCGCATGACCGACGTGTACCCCGACGGGCGCTCCATGTTGGTGCTCGACGGTGCGGCCCGCCTGGCCTCGCGCGGAGTCAATCACTCCATCTCGCTGATCGCCCCCCAGGAGGTAGTGGAAGCGGTGGTGGACCTGACGAGCACGTCGATCATCCTGGCTCCGGGACACAGGCTGCGGATCTCGGTGACCTCCTCCAACTGGCCGCGGTACCGCGCCAACCCCAACGACGGCACGAGCTTCGGTGAGGCCTCAACGCCACAGCCGGTGCAGGTGACCCTGTATCACGACGCGGACCACCTCTCCTACCTGGAGGCGCCCAACCCCGATGGAGATCCCTCGGCGGTCAACCTGTGCGAGCCCACCGTGGTACCCGATGCCGGCGTACCCGCCGACGCGAACGCCGACGCGAACGCCGACGCGAACGCCGACAATGACGCAGCGGACCTCGATGGCACCCTCCCCACCACTGACGACGGCGCCGCCGGGGACGCGAGCCCCGATCCGGGGAGCCAACCCACGGGCTGC
>JAOZUO010000278.1 GCA_029938605.1 Deltaproteobacteria bacterium
ATTTTGTCTAGCGTTTCTAGCGACTGACCGGCGTTCTTAAGGATGCCCACAATGGTATTTTTTTCATTGTTGAGCAGATCTGTTGTGCTTTCCAGCAAGCTGTAGAGGTGGGCCACGATGAGGTCTGACCGTGGCGGGTCCTCTCCCCGGCGGATCTCGCTGGAGGCGACGCGTCGCTGTTTCTTGTCGTCGAGGTTGCCGGGGATGATCTCCAGGTACTGCTCGCCGAGGACGCCCTGGGTATTGATGTAAAAGCGCGAGTCCGTGCGGATGGCCTTTAGGGCGCGCTCCTCGACCCAGACTTTCACCCGCACGAAGACCCGGCGTTTCAGCTTGGCGTCATACCGGCCGGCATGGAATTCGATACCACGGATCTTGCCGACCTTAATGCCCGACACCTTCACCGGGGCTCCCTCGGCCAGGCTGCCCACGAACTTGAAATCTACGTAGAAGACCTGTCCCTTTGCTGTTGAGAAATAGCCATGGACGAAGACGAACCCTCCAATTACCGAAAGGGCCATTAAGATCAGGAGACCAACCTTGATTTGCAGACTGCGATTGCTCAAATGGCTCTCCGTTTATCGAGATGAAGCCAATGGCATCGAACGCACTAGTAGTAGAAGCGCACTGACAACGTGAAAAGAGCGTTGAAGATGCTGTAGATCTCCTTCGTGCTGATATCTTCGTCTATACCACCGGATATCTGGGTCCGTTCCTTGAGGCGTTCTGCGTCGGCTGGGAGAGGCAGAAAGGCCCGGGCTTCGGCTACCAATGCGATGCGGTGGTGCCAGAATGTGACCTCCAGCCCCGCTCCCACCTGTAGGTTTGCTCGCTCAGTCGTTGATTGGATGTCGATCCCAGCTCCGCCGAGAATGAATGGCGCCAGCATGCGCCAGCGGTACAGATAGACCACTGCGGCTACCCGTAGGTTAGGGACGAAGTGGAGCGAGCGGATGCGAAGGTCGGTTGGCGCCGGGGTACTGGCGATGCGGTTGAAGTCATACTCCAGGGTCAGCCCGGCGATACCGCTCATACGAAAGTGGAAGCTGACTCCACCGACCAGAGGCATGCCGGCCCGGAGACTGCTCAAGCCAAGGTATAGGCCTGCCCCGAAGCAGAATCTGGATCTCACGCCGCGGGAGACATAGCCCTGCTGTGGTGGTTTTGTTCGTGGTGCCTCTTGGTCTGGCTGATTCTTTGCTGTGCCGGACTTCGGTGCTGAATCCAATTTCGGGGCAGCCCCGGAGGGATGTGCCGCTGCCGACATCAGCAGCAGCCAGATGACGAGACGGAGGAATAAATTTGGTCTCGATGTCAACGCTCGAACCAACGGCGTTTCATGGGGCCCAGGGAGAGCGCCGGAGTGGTCACGCCTGGGCGGCGCTTGTACGTTTGGGTGCCATCGCGCCATCGCAACCGCAGAGTGCTTCCGGATAGAGAGCCGCTGTAGGTCTTGAGTTCCACCTTTCCGTTGTCACAGGGACCAGGGCGATGTAGTGCCATGACCTCTCGGAGCGCAATGGTGCCAGCTTTGATCGTGCCGACGACAACAACCATCGTATTGAGGCTGAAGCGCCGCCGGCCGTTGCAAGCAAAGGACTTGCCTTTTCTGGCCGTGGTTGCTCTCGAGATCCAGCCGAGAATTTGCTCCTTGCGATGGCTCAAGTGCAAGTCCATCTCGACCCATTGGTGACCACCGTCCGACCGTTGCACAGAGCGGATTTGTCGGAAGACACCAGTGGCGACGTCGGGGCGCCCGGGCGATGATGAGACTCGTCTGAGTCGAACCTTGCGTGGGCAGTTCAGAACAAATTGCTGACCATGCGCGGCGCCCGAGCAGCGATCCAGACGAACTTTCTTTGGGGCGCAGGGCCCTGGGCGGATAAACGCATCGGTTTCAACGAGAGAGAGAGACCTCCCGATGACCTTTCCCTCAAACTTGAAAGCCATCAGCACCGAGTAGTGTGGTGCGCGGCTATAGCGGTACGCGCGCCCGTCGCCACTGGTACGCTCAAGCCGTCGCAGGTACCAGCCCCAGAGCCGTGGGCCGTCTCGCCGTATCAGCCAGCGTTCACGTACATGGAGTGTGTCGCCTGCCAAGGAGCTCTTTGTCTCGCTGAACGTATACATGCCTGGCAGGAAATGCTCAGAAGGGTTCGAGTGCTTCTGCGGCGCACAGCGGCCGAGTGAGCGGAGCGCGGTAAGGAAGTGTTTCATCCGCAGAGTCGATGGCGATTGGAACAACGCGAGGCGGGCCCGGGCGCGAGCAGCGGTGAGGCCGGTGACCCTGAACCATGCGCACAACGCGCGGTCGCGCGTGGGGATTCGCCCGGAGAAGTGGGCGAGGTACGCCTCGATGAAGAGCTGAGGTCGGTCGACATTGTTCGCTCGCAGCTGCCGTTCCAGGGTCGCGACATCTTGCCGTGCGGAAGCCAAAGTCAATTTGGATGATTTGCGGTACTTGGCAATGCAACCGACGAGCACCAGAGCCCCCACGGCCACCCCTACCCAGCGAGCAGCTTGTCTCATCATGAGGCCTCCACGATGGATGTGTGGCTTGAGGAAGAGATGCGTGACAATGTCCGTAAACACGCTGATAATACAAGTAGTTTATTATATATTTAAGAACAATCAACAGATGCGTTCCAAAAAGCTGGTCCGAATGTAGGCGACTATGGGAATATAGGTACAAACAGTAATTATTTCATGGCCATGGGGCGTTCTTTGAACATTCTCACTCTCAGTTTTTCGTGGTGGGCGGATGGCTGCTCTGAGCTCTGGGCAATCAAGGTAGGTGATTTTCGCTGACCAGGTGCGGTGGGAATTGAGCAAAGGTCGAGCAGTCCTTCCAAATGGTAAACTTGATCCTTCGTGGGCTTCTGCACCGGGAATGAGCCGAAATTCACCCCCTTTCGCGAATGCTGTCGGATGTGATGGTTATTCTTGAGGTGTCTTGCGGCCGATTCATCGCTCCCCATTCAACTTGGACCGCGTGGTGGCGTCGGGGTGAATGTGGAGCATCTTGTCTCGCCCGCTCGCTCGCGATAGCTGAGGTCGAGCACCGGCTCCCCTTGACATAATCGACAGCGTGACTAAATAGATACTTGTGAATATATCGATGAAAGGACCAAGAGGTCATGGACGATGAACGCCTGCTGAAGCTCCTGAAGGCATTGGCAGAGGGCAACCGTTTGAAAATTGTAAAGACAGTAGCTGCAGCCGGTGAGCTCTCTTGTGGCCAAATCGCGGAGCGCTTTCCGATTGCGCAGGCGACTGTATCGCACCACCTGAAAATCCTGCTGGAGGCCCGTCTGCTGGACGTGCGACGCGAGGGGCAGTTCGGCTATTTCACGTTGAATCAGACGGTCACGGACCAGCTTAGAGCTGCAATTTACGATTTGTTACCAGGTCTCACCACCGAAGAGATCATTTCCCCAAACAATCGAACATAGGAGTGGTGCGTGACGTCGATCAACGGTCTTGATGCGAACAGTATTTCGATACATGCAAATGCGTCGATGAAAGGGAGGCCAACCGTCGGCGCTCCCGTCGAGAATTTCCGGCTACCCGACGTGCGCGGGGGCGACATCGCCCTTTATGGCCGGAACTACCGGGACCGACCGTCTCCCGACACGATCCTCTTCGCAGCCGATAACACGGCCTCAACCCATCCAAGCACAGGGCAATCACCAAATCGCCCTGAGGAGATCAATCCATGAATAACGACGGAGAGAATAAGATCCTGGTCACTGGCGCATCTGGACAGCTAGGGCGCCGCGTCGTCGAGCTCCTGGTCGAATCGGGCGCGAGCAACGTAGTCGCGACCACACGCCACCCAGAAAGACTCCGCGACCTTGGTGACCGTGGTGTCGAGCTACGCAAGGCCGACTTCGATCAGGGCCCGGCCCAGCTCGCCGCGGCCTTCGCTGGTGCGAAGCGGATGCTGCTCATCAGCACAGATGCGATGGACCCTGGTCACCGTTACGAGCAACAGTCACGAGCCATCGGCGCGGCGGTGAGGGCAGGTGTAGAGCACATCGCCTACACGTCGCTGACACATCCGGTGAGCGACTCGCCCGTTCTCATCGCGCCCGATCACGCGCAGACGGAGCAAGAGCTGGAGGCCATCGGTGTCGGGTACACAGCGCTGCGCAACAACCTCTACGCTGACCTGCTCCTGATCAGCCTGCCGGCTGCCATCGGATCAGGGAGACTCTTCGCGGCGGCCGCGGACGGAGGCGCGGCCTACGTGACACGAGAGGACTGCGCTCGCGCAGCAGCGGCCGCTCTGGCTTCAAACTTCGAGGGAAAGCGCCAGCTCGAGATCACCGGGCCTGCCGTGGTCACGTATGCGGAGCTGGCAGCCCTTGCGAGCGAGCTATCCGGCAAAGAGGTTGTCTACGTCCCACTGGATGAAGAAGCCCTCATTGCTGGCATGGTCGACAATGGGCTGCCAGAGGTGGTGGCCAGGTTGATGGCGTCCTTCGATGCAGGCATTAGAAAAGGCTTCTTCGGTCCGGCCACGGATGCGGTCAAGGATCTGAGTGGCACCGCGCCCCAGAGCGTCCGCGCGTTCCTCGAAGCAAACAAGGCAGCCCTTGCCCAAACCCCGTAGCACTGGAGATTCGCGATGACGAAGATTATCGAACGTTACGCACCGCTGGCTGGCCGGTTTTTCCTGTCCGCCATCTTCCTGACAAGCGGCCTGGCGAAGATCGGTGGCTGGGAGCAGAACGCTGCATATATGGCGTCAAAGGGGATGCCGATGATCCCGCTCTTTCTGGTGGGAGCTATCGTGTTGGAGGTTCTGGGTGGAATCTCCGTTCTGCTCGGCTTCAAAGTGCGGATCGGCGCCGCTGCGCTGATCGCATTTCTCATTCCAGCGTCGTTGATATTCCATAACTTCTGGACCCTGGAAGGGGCGCAGCAGCAAATGCAGATGATCATGTTCATGAAGAACCTGACGATCATGGGTGGACTTCTGCTGGTAGTCGGCTTTGGTGCTGGTCCTTTGTCGCTGGACGCTCGCGCCAGTGCTGCGTCGCTTCGATCATGAGTACATCCCGAAACGCCGGCAAGAATTGGACCCGACGGGCCTTCATCTCGAGCCTGGCTGCGTTCGGTGGTGCCGGAACTGCGGCGATGCTTCTTCGCGACCCGGAGGAAAACATGAACCTGACAAAGCAACAATCGTCGCGACTCCCGACGCTGTACCTCCCTCACGGTGGGGGGCCTTGCTTCTTCATGGATTGGACGATGGGACCACCCAACACCTGGGACCGGATGGCCACTTGGCTGCGCAGCCTGGGACAGCGATATTATGGGGTGAAGGCCATTGTCGTTATCTCGGCTCATTGGGAGGAACGTGTCGTGACCGTTCAGACCGGAGGCAAACCGCCGTTGCTCTTTGACTACTACGGCTTTCCTCAGCACACATACGAGATTCGCTGGCCGGCCCCGGGTGCGCCTGAGGTCGCCACCCGCGCGAGGGCGTTGCTCCAGGCCGCCGGGATCGACTCCAAGGACGATGAACAGAGGGGGTTTGACCACGGCGTCTTTGTCCCGCTAAAGGTCGCCTTCCCCGAGGCTGCAATTCCCACGTTCCAGCTCTCGCTCGGCTCGAATCTGGATGCGGCGACTCACCTGCGAGTGGGGCGCGCGCTGGCGCCTCTGAGGGACGAAGGGGTCCTGATCATCGGAAGTGGGATGAGCTTTCACAATATGAAAGCCATGATGAATCCGGGCGCGTCGCTGGATTCGTCGAAGGCGTTCGATGCCTGGCTCAGGGATGTGTGCGAAGGGGATCCGGACCAACGTGAGACGTTGCTCTCCCGTTGGGAGCAAGGTCCCAATGCACGCTATTGCCACCCGCGGGAGGAGCATCTTCTCCCGTTGATGACCGCTGCCGGCGCCGCTCCAGGCGAGTCGGGACACCGGGTGTTTCATGACCAGGTTCTAGGCGTTGAAGTCTCCGCGTTCGAGTTCGGAGAGGCAGGCGTTGGCACGACCAGCACGGGGTGAATCCGCTGAGTTGACCCCCGGTTGCGCCTATGTGGTCGTCGTTGGCTCGGCCAAGAGCGTATTTCCGCTACGGGGATCCGCGTAGCCTGTGCAGCAAGGTGCAGGCGAGCCGATGCTTCATATCACAGGCGCGACGAGCGAAGATCAGAGCCGACTTGCGGTCTCCGCGTGTTCCATGAAGCCAGCCAGGCCTAAAGTGAAGAGCACCAGAGCAGGGTGAGGATACGCTCCACGAAGCGGCTCCCCTTCTCGCTCTGCGTCCCGAAGCTCGTCTTCCTCCAAATCACGGCGTGTCGCAGCGACTGCTCGGCAGTGTTGTTCGTAGGCTCGACGCCTTCCCTCCGGACAAATGTCCAGAGCGCCTTGGACATCAGGTAGAGGTTACAGCACGAATTCTCGAGACTGCTTTCTCCGCAAAATCCACCCATAAGAAGAAGCTCTTCGAACGGTTCGATCACGTCCGTCTTCATGACCCGTCGAAACTTCCAGCGACTCATGGTTCCATCGCGTACTTGGTACCAGTACGGGACCCTGGTCTCCACGGCCATCGCCGTGCCCCTGTCGCTGGTGATCGCCCTGTTTCTGGTGGAGCTGGCGCCGCCGCGGATCTCGAAGGTGGTGAGCCCGGAAAGGAAGCGCAGCGGCCGCGAGCGCACCGACCCGTCGTCCAGGCTCACCGACACCTCGGGCAGCGGCGAGACGTTCATGGCCCTCGCCACTCGATGGTTGCGCAGACCTCTGTCTCGGGGTCGCAGGGGATCACGTGGC
>JAOZUO010000031.1:0-23492 GCA_029938605.1 Deltaproteobacteria bacterium
TCAAACTGTGAAGGCCTCCCCGGCAAAGCCGGGGGGACTCCTATATTGAGCTAGGCGGGCTGGGCCACGGGCTGGGCGATGGCGTCTTCGATGGCAGCCAGGAGCTGGGCGATCTGCTCCTCCAGGTGGGTCAGCTCTCCCTCAGCGAGGTCGAAGACGTGCTGCCGGCCCAGCCTCTCCAGGTTCTTGGCCGTTTGGGCAGCGGCCCGCCCGGCGACGCCTCCAAGGACGCCCTTGAGCGCATGGCTGCTCCCAACAACGCCCTCCGAGGCCCCGTCCGCGATGGCCTTTCGGAGGCTCTCGACCAGGGCATCGGTGTCCTCCCGTAGGATGCTCAGGAGCTCGGGCAACAGGTCATCGTTGCTCCCCAACATCTCCATCAGCTCCTCGTAGCAGAACACGGGCAGCGATGCCGACGTCGAAGCGAGGTCAACTGTGGGCTTGGCTGCAAGCTTGGCTGTGGGCTTGGACGCGACGGCGACCGGCACGTCCACCGCCTCTGACACGAGAGACCGCGCAGCCCGGGAGGCACTGGCGGGAAGATGTCGATCCAGGATCCGGAGCAGCTCGAACTTCTGCAGCGGCTTGGTGAGGTAGTCGTCCATGCCCGCGGCGAGGCAGCGATGCCGGTCCTCCGATCGCGCGTGGGCGGTCAAAGCCACCACGGGCAGCGCCCACCCGGCACGCGCTACGTGGCCCTCGGCGCGGAGGGCTCGGGTGGTCTCCAGGCCATCCATACCCGGCATCTGCAGATCCATGAGCACGAGATCGAAAAAGGGCGTGGCGGTCATGGTCAGGGCCTGTTTGCCGCTACGGGCCACAACAACCTCATACCCCATGTGCTCCAGCAGCGTGAGGGCCACCTGCCGGTTGGTTTTATTGTCATCCACCACGAGGATCCGTCCGGAGCGGGACTGGGTGCCATCCATGGTGACGTCGTGGACCGCCAACGCCTTCCCCTCGTTCGTGGCAGCGAGATTGGTAGCGGTGGCTGGGTTGGTCGCCCGCGCCAAGGTGACGGAAAACCAGAATATCGAGCCTTCACCCACCGCACTCTCCAGGCCGATGGTTCCCCCCATGAGCTCCACGAGCTGCTTGCAGATGGCGAGCCCAAGCCCCGATCCCCCGTGCTGTCGGGTGTCGGATCCGTCCACCTGATAGAAGGACTCGAAGAGTCGCCGCTGCTCATTGACGGCCACGCCACCGCCCGTATCCATCACCGAGAACCGGACGGTCACCTCCTCGGCCGTCTCCTCCACACACTCGACTTCCAGAACCACACCGCCGCCCTCGGTGAACTTCACCGCGTTGCCGCCAAGGTTGAGCAAGACCTGCCGGAGTCGGGACTCATCACCGCGCAAAAGCGCCGGCAGGGCCGGATCCCCGCAGCACGTGATCTGGAGCTGCTTGGAGTCGACCTGGGGCACCAGAATCTGACGTACCCCCTCGAGCAAGCGCTGCCAGTCGAAGTCTTGCGCCTGCAGGGTGAGCTTACCCGCCTCCACCTTGGAGAAGTCCAACACGTCGTTAATCAGCCCCAGCAACGCCTCTGCGGATTCCTGCACCGTCGAAGCGAACCGTTGTTGCTCCTCGGTGAGCTCGGTCTCCAGCAGCATCGCGGTCATGCCCAACACCCCGTTCATGGGCGTACGGATCTCGTGGCTGACGTTGGCCAGAAAGGAGCTCTTGGCCCGGGAGGCCTCCTCGGCAGCGAGCCGCGCCGTCCGCTGCTCGGTGATGTCGTGGATGTTCAAGACCATGCCGAGGAAATCATCCCCCATGGACACGGGCTGGATGCGAAGCGTTACGTGGCGCCCGGCCAGCTCCCGCTCCACGGAGTAGATCCGCTTGTTGCCCTTGCGGGCATCCGCGATGAGCCCGTTCACGTTCGCCTGTATTTCAGGCGTGTGTACGTCCTCCAGGCGCTGGCCCACGATCTGCTCCGCCTTCACGCCGACGAAATCGCAGAAGTACGGGTTCACCGTCTGCACGATCCCGTCCTCATCGGCATAGACAATGCCCTCCTGCATGGAGGCGACCATGCCGGCGAGCTTCTGCTCGGACCGGCGGAGCGCCCGCTCGGAGGCCCGCTGATAGGTGATGTCTTCTCCCGAGGCGAGGGATCCGACGATCCTCCCCGCGTCGTCACGAATCAGGCGGTTGTGCCAGGCGATGAGATGCCGTCGGCCGGCACAATCCACCACCTGGTTCTCCACGTACTCCATGCCCTCGAGCCGGTCCGCCATCATTTCGGTGAACACCTGAAACACCTCCGGCCCCACCGAATCGGGCAAGAAATGCTCAAACCACGACTTCCCGAGGATTTCCTCGACGGGGTAGCCCAGCACCTCACACCCCTTGCGGTTGATCTTGGTCACGCACCCGTCTACGTCCAGGGCCACGATCATGGTGCCGGCGAGGTCGAAGTATCGTTGCGCCCGGTCCTGCTCCGCCACCAGCGCCCGCGCCGTCTCCGGATCCTGGGACTCCCGGTGGCGCACACCAACCCGGGCGAGATCCGCGCATGTGGAGTCGAGCTGGTCGCTCCGCTGCCGTAGGAGCCGACGCAGCTCCAAGACTTGCTCCGCATGTCGCGCCCGGAAGACGCCGGTGGCGTAGGAAACAAGGCCCAGAAACAGCGGGGCGGTGTCGATGATCCACAGGAGCGGCTCCCGGGCCTGCGCGGAGAGCAGGTTGGTCCAGGACAACGCCTTGGCGTGCCAGACAAGCTCCATGAAGGTCGCCAGGATCGGAAAGCAGCAGCCGAGGACCACGCCCCACAAGGTGGTGGTCCACACCAACACCGGTGGGGAAGACGTGCCTACGCCGCCGGGCATCACGACTCCATCAACAGCGATTCGCTTGCTCATGTCACGCTCCACCCAAAGATCCATCCCTGGGGTCCACGGACGTTTATTTGCAATTGGTGTACCACCGGCCGCATGGAGGACCGACGGTGAGCCCTGCGCAGGAAAACCCTCCCTCAGAACTACGCCCCGCGTCACTGGGTAACGGACAATATTGTCCAACCAATCCACGGTGGCCGTCTTGTTGGACAAAATCGACCAGAGGGGAGCTCCCGGGCACTTGAGCTCAGTAGCTGTTTTCGGTGAGCTTCACCTTGCCGCGGAAGATGCGGTAGATGGCGATAGTGTAGGTGAGCACCAGGGGCATGCCGATGCCGGCGATGATCAGCATGGTCGTGAGGGTGCCCGTGGAGGAGCAGCCGTTATAGATCACCAGGCTGTGGGCCGGATTGGACGTGGAGAAGACCAGGCTGGGGTACAGACCGATGCCGAAGAGGGTCAGCAGCCCCAGCATGGCGGCGGCCGAGGACAGCAGCGCCCGAAACTCCCGACCGTGGTAGACCTCCCGCGGGATATTGGCCACGGCGAGCAGGGTCAAAAAAGGCGCCACGGCGAAAAGGGGCTGCCGCTCAAAGGGGCGGACCATGTGGGCCTGGGTAAATAGCGTCACGAGCGTGGTGGTACCATACAGACACACGAAGGCCCCTATGGTCCAGCGCACCCAGCCCCGGGCGCGATCCTGAAGCGCACCCTCGGTTTTGAGCAGCACGTAGATGTTGCCGTGCATGGTAAACAGCGCCAAGGTGGTCAAGCCCACCATCAGCGCGTAGGGATTGAGCAGGCCCACGAAGGTCCCGGTGTACTCGTGGTCCGCCGCCAGGGGGATCCCGCGCGCGATGTTGCCCAAGGCCACCCCGACCAGGATGCTGCCCACCACGCTGGCCGCACTGAAGCTCACGTCCCAGGCGCCGCGCCACCAGGCCATGGGCTGCTTGGAGCGGAACTCGATGGCCACCGCCCGAAAGATGAGCGAAAAGACAAAGAGCATGAAGGCGAGGTAGAACCCCGAAAAGACCGTGGCGTAGACCTCCGGAAAAGCCGCGAAGAGCGCGCCCCCCGCGGTGACCAGCCACACCTCGTTGCCGTCCCACACCGGGCCGATGGAGTTGATCATGAGCCGCCGCTCGGTGTCGCCCCGGGCGAAGAGGTGCAGAGCGCCCACGCCGAGGTCAAAGCCGTCCAGCACGGCGTAGCCCATGAACAGCGCCCCCACGATCAAAAACCAAATGGAAGGCAGGTCGAAGGAGAAGGTCATGCCCCGGCCTCCTTGGCATCCGTCGGCGCGTCCTCGATGTCCGTCGGCGCGTCCTCGGGGCCGTGCTTGATCTTGGAATTGAGCAGGAACACAAAGAGCGCGCCCAGCAGTAGATAGATCAACCCGAACATGATGAGGGAGGCGAGCACCTCTGCGCCGGTCACCGTGGACGACACCCCGTCTTCGGTGCGCAGCAGACCGTGCACCATCCATGGCTGACGCCCCACTTCGGCGGCAAACCACCCGGCCTGAGTGGCCAACTGCGGTCCGATGACCGCGGGCACGAAGCCCCACAGTAGCCATCGGCTCCCAAAGAGCTTTCGACGCCACCACAGCAGCACGCCAAGCAATGACAGCCCGATGAGCCCCATGCCCACGGCCACCATGACGTGGTAGGCCTGAAACACCGCCTGGACGGGGGGGCGATCGCGTTTCGAGAAGTGGTCAAGGCCCGTAATGGGTGCGTCCCGATCCAAGTGAATGAGGTAGCTCAGCATGCCCGGCAGGCGAATCCCGCGCACCGTGCGGCGCTCCTCGTCCACCCAGCCCACCAACACCATGTCCCCAGGTGCGCGTGCCGGGTAGTGCCCCTCGAAGGCCGCCAGCTTAGCCGGCTGGTGCTTTGCAACGGTCTGCGCGCTGGTGTGCCCGGTGACGAGCTGCCCCAGGGAGGAGATCACCGCCACTACCAGGCCGATCTTCATGGACGCGCGGGCAAACTCCATGTGGCGCTTCCGCAGCAAGTAGTACGCGCTGATGCTGAGCACCAGGAAGGCGCCGGACTGCCAGGCGCTCATGATCACATGAGAGAGCCTGTCGAGCGTGGATGGATTGAAGACCACGCCCCAGAAATCCGCCACCTCAGCGCGCACCCGCCCGCTGGCGTCCCGCACGAGGTGGTGCCCCGCGGGGGTCTGCTGCCAGGAATTGGCCACGACGATCCACACGGCGGAAAAGTGCGCGCCCACGCAGACCATCACCGTGGCGAAGTAGTGCCAGCGGGGGCTCACACGGTCCCAGCCGAAGAGCACGATGGCCAAAAAGCCCGACTCCAGGAAGAACGCGAAGATCCCCTCCGCCGCGAGGGCCGAGCCGAACACGTCCCCCACGAACCGCGAGTAGGTGGACCAGTTCGTCCCGAACTGAAACTCCAGCACAATGCCCGTGGCCACCCCGATGGCAAAGATGAGACCGAAGATCTTCGCCCAGAACTTCGTCATGCGCAGATAGCGCTCGTCCCGGGTCTTGAGGTACAGCCCCTCCATGATCACCAGCAGCAGACCGAGCCCCACCGAAAACGGCGGGAAGATGTAGTGAAACATCGCGGTCAGGGCGAACTGGATTCGCGAGAGAAATACGGCGTCCATGATTGAGACGCAACATACACCCGCCGTCGAGCTCAGGACAAGTCTCGGATGGCGGGCCAAACTCCATCTAACCAACGGAAACAGTGATATATTACGACATCCGCTGAGAGATGTCTTCCTTGGGAACGGGCCGTGGGGAATCCCACCAAGCGCTCAACCCAGGGCGGTCCGAAGGGCGGTCCGAAGGGTGGCGACCTCGAGCACACCGTCACGCCCCAACCGTTCGAGCAGGGCGCGGCGACGGTCCTTCCGGTGAACCTCCCGGGAGGCGATGGGCGGGATGCCGTCGGGATCGCACACGTTGGGCAGACCATCCCCGTCGTAGTCTCCGCTTCCGGCCGAGGGAGTGCCCACGCACTCGTCGCTCTCTACGCCCGTGCAGTCGCCCCAATCGGAGATGCCGTCGCCGTCCGAATCCAGGCAAGCGTCCCCGCAGGGAGTGATCGGGTTTGGATCCGGGCAAAGGTCGCAGACGTCCCCTACCCCATCGCCATCCTCGTCTTCCTGCGCCGGGTTGAAAAGCAGCGGGCAGTTGTCGTCGCCCATGGGGAACGGGGAGTCGAGATCCACCGTGCCCGCGATACCATCGCCGTCCTCGTCCACCAGGCACCAGGGCCCACAAGGCGACAGGATGTTGTCCTGATCGGGGTCCAGATCGCAGGCGTCTCCCCAACCATCCCCTTCACTGTCCACCTGATCCGGGTTGGCCAACCAGACGCAGTTGTCCTCGTCGTCGGACACGCCGTCGCCGTCCACATCCGGTAGGCACCAGTAGTCCCCCTGCACCGTGGCGCAGGTCATGAACTCGGGACAGGCTCCCTGATCGCAGACCGTAGTCCCACCGTCAGCGCCGGAGTCCGAACCCACGCCGGAGTCCGGGCCCACGCCGGAGTCCGAACCCACGCCGGAGTCATCCTCCGCCCCGATGGACCGGTCATTACATCCTGCTCCCATCCCAAGCCCCAGCAGCACTGCCACCACCAAAGCCAAGCCGCTCACCCCACCCCAGGCACATCCGGACAGTCCTGCGGCCAACACCGCTAGAAACAACACGAATACAAAACGCCTATTCGTCCACATCACACCATGTACCCCACAAAAACACCCCGCTGCAGTTTCCTCACTGTGCAATCCTAACACTGTGTAACACCACAGGCTACGGTGCTAACGGTACGAACGGCGCTAAGGGGTCTGGGTGTTCCAGGTCGCCGAACACTTTTTCCGCTGACAACCGACACCCGCCATGACACCGGCCCACGTAGGCGCAGGCCCGACACGCCTGAGGTAACCGCGTCCTACAGGGCTCAAGCTCCCGCTCCCAGAGCCGCTCGGCCAGCACCTCCCAATCATCCGTCTGGAGGTTGCCCACCACCCGCTCGCTCAGCGAGCAGCTCCGCACAGATCCATCTGGTCCCACGGTGACCGTGGTTCGCGGCCCCATAAGCGAGCACACGCCCACCTTCAGAGGCGGGTGCGCCGGGTCCGGCCAGGCGCAGGGTGGGATGGTCACCACCGACGCGAGCTTCAGGCCGTGCTGGTCACACCGCGCCGCAGCCGCAACGGCCGCGAAATGCACCTGGGCGGCATCGGGCATAAGCGCCTCATGCGCCCCCGCGGCTCCCCCCGCCGAGCAGAAGCGACTCAGTCCCAACGTGCGCGCCCCCAGCGCAAACGCCAGATCCGCCACCGCCCCCGCCTCCCGCCAGTTCCGCCGCGTGATCACCATGGACACCGTCACCGTGAGCCCCGCCGCCACCGCGACAGCAATCGCCCGGGTGGTCTCATGAAACGCCCCCTGCCCGCGCAGCGCGTCGTGCAACGGGGCGCGCCCCGCCAGCAGCGTCGGCTGGATGGGCCCCACGCCCCGCACCGCCAGCTCCCTCGCCATGGCCGCATCCAGCGGTCCGCCATCTGTAATCATCGAGAGCTTCATCTCTTGGCCTTGGCCTAGGCCTTGCGCCCGCAGCCCATCCACCAACGCCAAAAGATCCGGCCGTAACAGCGGCTCCCCACCGCTGAGCTGTACCCGATCACACCCCGTCCGCCGCACCAACCCACCCACCAACGCCGCCAACTCCGCCGCCGGCAGCTCATCCTCCACCGCCACCTCGGCCTCCGGCTCCACGAGCCCCGCCACATAACAAAACGCACACCGCCGATGACACCGCCGCGTCACCTCCAACGTAATCGTCCCAACCGGAATCCCATGAATCATCTCCTCAGTATAGGGGAGGGAGGGGACGTAGTTAACTTGTTCACTTAATGGGACACAACGCTCGACGAATAGATAATGATTTCAATCAACTCGGGCTGAGCACGGGGGTTGGGACCCCCACAAAACCACGTAACCAACTGAGACTGCTTGCGAAATCGTCCGGTGTCAGGGGCAACAAGTTAACAAGTTAACTACGTCCCCTCCCAACCCCGGACGGCGGAACCGGCACCGACGCAGGCACCGACCCCGGCACCGGCGACGACACCGGCTGCGGCTGCCGCGCCCAAGGATCCGGATCCGAGCCGGCAGCCCCCCTGACGCTCACGCTCCTGATCTTGCTTGCGCTAGGATGGCGCCGCCAACGCCGAAGTTGACCGCGGGCACCCAGGAGCGCCCAGGTGTGGCCCGGTGTGGCCAGTGAAAAAATATGTCTGGGGTGAGGTGTCTAGGCGTCCGCAAAGCGATCTGTTGGAGCCTTGGAAAAGGCAACGTCGTCGCTGGTGCCGGGAGCCTGCATCCGCTGACGTTGGCGGTAGTCCTCCACCGCGGCGCTGAGGGCCACAAGACAGAGCTCGGCGCAATACATCTTGCGTACCGGCAGCCCGCCCAGGGCGTCGGTGACATCCGTCGACTCGAACTTGTCCAACTCATCCGGGGTTTTACCCAACACGAGCTGCGTCAACACCGAACAGCAAGCCATGGCGGCCGGGCTCCCCACGGCCCTGAACCGGGCGTCCACTACCAGGCCAGTCTCCTCGTCAAATTGCAGACTGATCTCCAGGAAGTCCTCGATGCTTGAGCTCGTGGTGCAACCGCGTCCATTCGCGTTGTCGAGTCGGCCCGAATTGACGGGATTCATAAAGTGCTTTACTGCGGTTTCACTATAGAAATCAAAACAGTTATCCGACCAATCGTATACTTCTTGTCCACTCATATTTCCTCCTGATGCCTCCACAATACCTCCGACTCCGCCACCACCTGGCAAATAGATAGTCACTTTTGTTATTATAGTAGCGGCATGGCAACACAGCTATAGGATTTTCACCGAAATCAAAAATAATCCTGCAAAGTTAGGACTTCGAATGGAGCGGATTTTTCCACCGAGCAAGTGATCCGGACAGGTCTAAGACTGTAGGGGAGCTAACTAGGTTAACTCTGGTGTGAAACCTGATCGCGTCTGGTGGTAGACTCCAGCCGAGGGCCATCTATGGGTATGTTTGAACGAACGGCTGTCATCCTGATTCTCGTGGGTCTCTTCGGCCTCGTGGGTCTCGTCACCGCTCCCCGGGGGTCGGCGGCCCCCAAGGCCCGGACCAGCACCGCCCATGCCAACACCGAAAAGTTCGTTGGCGTCCGGGGGACCGCCTTCATGCTGGACTCCAAGCCCTTTCACTTCCTGGGCGCCAACGCCGCGGTGATGCACGGCCCGACGGAGCGCCGCCGCTACCGCCGGGTGCTCAACGCAGCCCGCACCGACGGCCTCACAGTGGTCCGTGTCTGGGCGCTGGGGGAGGGTCCGGCCAACGCCTCGACCTGGTTTCGGCGCTGGCATCTGTTTCGCGCGGGACCCAAAGGCTGGATCCCCGCGGCCCCGCGCCACCTGGACAAGGTACTGGCCCACGCGCGCCATCTCGGCCTGCGGGTGATCCTCACCCTCGCCAACAACTGGAGCGCCTACGGCGGCGTGCCCCAGTACCTCCGCTGGGCCCGCCTCTCCAACTCGGCCTTCGGTGCCCTGGACCGCTTCTACTCGGACAACCGCACCCGCCGTTGGTATCGGCAGCACGTGCTCCGCCTGGTGAACCGCAGATCCACGGTGACCGGCCTCCGGTACGGCGACGACCCCACCATTATGGCCTGGGAGCTGTTCAACGAGTCGGGCGTCACCACCGGCGGGTTCGCCTCCCGCCGCAAGCTCATCCGACGCATGGCCACCCAGATCCGAACCTACGCACCCGAGCAGCTCGTCTCCGCCGGCGTCACGGGCTACTCCACCCTGCCCCGCCGGGCCGAGTGGCTCAAGGTGTGCCGGCTTCGCGAGCTCGACTATTGCGACGCCCACCTCTACCCCGAGGAGACCCTGCGCCTGCGACGTCCACGGGACCTCGACGAGCTCATCGACGATCGGGTGCAACTCGCCCACCACGTGGCGCGCAAGCCCATCGTCTTCGGCGAATTCGGCTTCACCCGCGCCATCGTCAAACGAAAACGCCTGGTGCACCGAAGCCAGCGCTGGTGGGTCTCGCGGTTCCTACGTCGGGTGCACTACAATGGCGCCGCCGGCGCGCTGATCTGGCTCTACCTGCCCCATTCGAAGCAGCGCCGACGCTTCCCCATCTGGGTAGACCACCGGCGATCGCTGTCCCTTCGTAAAGTCCTGCGCCGCTGGGCCGCCCGATTCAACCGTGGTCCTGCCCACCGCATCAACCCGCGCCTGGGTGCCCGGCACGGCACCAAGCCCATGTACTCGGTGCAGTTCACCGTGCGGCGCAGGCCGCCCCGCCGCCGCTGGAAGCCCCTCCCCGGCCCGCACGCCACGAGGCCCGACCGCCGCGTGGTGGAGCTCGAGGTCAACGACTTCCGCCGGGGGCATTTCTCGGACGTGGGCTACTACGGTGGCGGACTCCTGGAGCACGTCTACGGCGCGGGCCACGGCTTCTGGGAGTACCGCATCCCCCGGCTTCGCTCCCGGCGCCGGGTCCGGGAGCTCGCGCTGCGGCTACGGCTCTCCTCGGAGTACCCCGGCTCCAAGGCGCCCCCCACAGGCGTCTCCCGGGTGGTGGTGAAGCTGGAGGGTCGGGTGGTGGCGCGGCTGATCGCCGCCCCGGACGATGGACAGGGGACCGTCCACACTGTCGCTGTGTCCGACCCCCGTCTGATCGCCAGACTCCGACGCCGATCCCTGACGCTGCGCCTGGAAGTTCCCTGGTCCAACCAGGCACGGGGCCTGTGTATCTACGGCCACCTGGGTACGCAGGGCGTGCTGCAGAAACTAAAGCCTCAAGGTTCCCCCGGGCCCCTGCGTATTACAGCGACATTGGCAACCGCCCGGTAGGTAAGATACACTTCTATCCGCGTGGCCCCTATAATCAGGAGCAGCAGAATGAAAAAGGCACTTGTGACTTTGCTTCTCGTCGCGACCATCGCCGCCGGCAGCGTTAACTGCCGTCTGGGTTTCGCGGCCGCCCGCCTGGGGATCCATGTGGCCGCGTCGGCCCTCGTCACAGCCATCCACGTGGCCGCGTGGTACTCGGTGGCCAACGCCATGGTGGTCTATCCCAACTACTACGACCAGGGGCGGTCTTACCAGCTCCAGCCGGGCACCCAGGTGTACATCATCCAACGCACCGCGGACGGCCGGTGGTGTCAGATCCGCACGCCCAACGGCCAGGTGGGTTGGGTTCGCTACGACGCCCTCTCGGGCCACGTCCGCTCGAGGTAACCCCGGCTAACTCCGACGACAACGAAAACGAAAACGACGACGCCACCGACGACGGATCCGCCAGAACGCCAAACCGAGCACCAACCAGGGGATCAGAGGCACACCCGAATCAGGCCCAGGGGATGTCTGCCGACAGCCGCAACCGCCCGGGTCATCCGAAGGCGTGGTGCCGGCGTCGGGATCGGGGATCACGTTGGCATCTGGCCCGGGGATCACACCGGCGTCGGGCGCCACGGTCTGGTCGATTACGCAATTCCATACGCACCCGCCCTGGATGCAGGCCCAGTCGCCCTCCTCATCCGGCTCACACGCCCCCACGGGCAACGACTCGCAGTCAACCGCTGAGGCGCAGTCAGCCAGCGCATCGTTCAGCACGAACTGGTCCAGCACCGTGTCGTCCAGACGCTTGACGACCACCTCCGCCCGGGGACCCTCCACGTCCAGCACCACATAGTGCAGCACCGACTCGGACTCCTCGGTCCACCAGTCGCCGGGGACTGAATACAGCGGCGCCCCACCACCACCGGTGACCACGTATTTGATGCCGTTGACCGTGGAGCGCTCGTACATGTGGTCGTGGCCCGAGAACACCGCGTCCACGCCGTAGGTCTCAAACAGCGGAGTCAGGTCGTCACGCACCCCCAGGTTGGATCCGTGGCTCCCGCTGTCATAAGGGCCGTGGTGCAGCGCCACCAAGCGCAGATGGATGGATGGGTCCTGGGCGAAGGCCTGCAGGGTGTCCTCCAGCCAGGTGTACTGGGCCGAGCCCGGGCCAAAGTCCGACAGATAGAGGTCGAGCATCAACACGGCGGTGGTGGCGAAGGTGAAGGCGTAGTAGTTCTCGGTGCCCGGAGCGAGGTCGTCCGGCGGAGCGAAGAGCTCCAGATAGCGAGCCCCGTCGGCCTCGTGGTTGCCCAGAGTCGGGTAGAGGGTCACGTCCCGCACCAGCCCCTCCTCCACGTCGAAGAATGTGGCCCAGTCCCCCTCGCTCGTGCCGTCGGACACGAGGTCGCCCGTGTGCAGCATAAAGGCCGGGGCCTCGACGATGATGCGATCCACGACGCTGCGGTGATCATCGTGGTTGGAGCGGGTGTCCCCGAAGATGACGAACCGATAGGGAGACGCCGCGTCCGTCTCCGTGTGGATCAGCCCCACGGCCGACGGGACGCGGGCCGAGTCCACACGGTAGCTGTAGGGGGTGGCAGGAGCCAGCCCAGTGATCTCGAGCTCGTGGCGCGTTCGCTCCGTGGGATCTTCCAGGAGCTGGTCCGGGATCGCTCCCACGCCGATGGACACCGCCGAAGGCGCCGGCAGGTCCGTCTCCCAGCATACCAGCACGCTGCGCCGCCCCAGCCGCTGCAGGTACGGGCCCACCGTGATCTCCGCGTCCAGAGGAGGTGAGTCGTATCCCCATAGGGTTGGGATGAAGGACAGGTCCGAGCTGCCCACATCCACGTTGTGCGCCTCCACGGCAAAGACGTTGTCGCCGGGCAGCAGCAAGGACGGATCCACGGTGAAGGTCTCCTCGCCGTCGGACGCCTCGTGGCCGGCGTTGGCCGTGGTGTCGAAGGACAGGGGGCCGGCGGGCACGGCGGATCGTCCGATCTCCACGCCGTTCAGGTAGGCCACGAAGCCGTCGTCGAACAAGACGTTCAGCTCCAGGTGGGTGAGGGTTCCGATCTCCGCGCCCACGGTGAAGGTGGAGCGCACGTACACCGTGACGTAGTTGTTCTGCATGGTGCCGAGCACGGTGGAGTCGTCACCATCCCCGTAGCCGATGCCAAACCCGGGAGCGGAGTCGATCCACTCCACGCCCAGGGTGTGATCCGGATCCGTCCACAGCGGATCCGGTTGGCTGGTACCCTCGCGGTAGGTCAGCGCCGAGCCCTGCTGCACATACACATAAGAAAGTGCCCGAGCCAGGTCCATCGGCGGTCCGAACACCCCCCCTGAAAAGACCGCCACAACCACCAGGAACCTGAGAGATTTCGCGCTGCTTCGATCTGACATTCCGCCTCCATGGGACACGCCGACCCCCAGCCCACCGACGCGTTGACCAACATAGCATGATTGGGGCTTGGCAGGACCGCGAGAAGTTTGTACGGTGAGCGCCGCAAAGACAGTGAGTGAGCTCTCACTTATGAAAATCCCAACAGGAGGAAAGCCATGAAGTTGATCCTACTCGGACCGCCCGGAGCCGGCAAAGGCACCCAGGCCAGTTTCATCTGCAAATCCCTGGGCGTGCCCCAGATCTCCACCGGGGACATGCTGCGCTCCGCCGTGAAGGCCGGCAGCGAGCTCGGCAAGATGGCCAAGGCCAAAATGGACGCCGGGGACCTGGTGTCCGACGACATCATCATCGGGCTCGTCAAGGAGCGGATCCAGGAGGCCGACTGCGCCAAGGGCTTCCTCTTCGACGGCTTCCCCCGCACCCTGCCCCAGGCCGAGGCCGTGCGCGACGCGGGCATCACCATCGACGCAGTGGTGGAGATCCAGGTGGATGACAGCGTCATCGTCGAGCGCATGGGCGGCCGTCGCGCCCACCTGCCCAGCGGACGCACCTATCACGTGGAGTACAACCCGCCCAAGGTAGAGGGCAAAGACAACGAGACCGGCGAGGACCTCGTCATCCGCGACGACGACAAGGAAGACACCGTGCGCGCCCGCCTGGTCATCTACCACGAGCAGACCAACGTGCTCACCAGCTTCTACGGCGACATGGCCAAGTCCGGCGCCCCGGACGCCCCGACCTTCATCGCCGTGGACGGCACCCTCCCCATCGACGGCGTCAAGGGCGCCATCAAAGCCGAGCTGGACAAGATCGCCTAGGGATCCCCGGAACGGATACGACCCGGAACGGATACGACCCGGAACGGACACGACAATGAAGCGCCTTGTAATACTGGTGGGCACCGTGGCGGCGGGAATCGCGGTGGTTGCCATGGCGAGCTCGACCGGCCAGGACGTCCTGGGTGCGAGGCTTGAGTCACGGCTGGATCGCAACGCTTCGGGGGCACAGACATCCGCGGAGTCATCACCGAGCGTGGAGCTGCGACGCGCGACCCGCTGGAAGTGCATAGTTCGCCACGCCAAGACCCAGAACGACTACAAGTGCACCAAGCGCACTGAAAAGAGCTCCTGCCGATGCGCCATCCAACAGTGCAAACACTGGAACCCGGGGCACGAGCGCCACTGCAGCAGCGCGTGTCGGTGTAGCAAGCAGTAGGGATCCGATCAGGAGAGGGAGTCGGTGGCGGTAGCGGTGGCTGGGACGGTGGCTGGGGCGGTGGCCATGGGAATCGACTGACTTCGCTTGCGACGACGCCGGAGAAACAGGAGCAGCGCCAGACCTAGCAACGACACCGCCGCCAGGCCGGCCGTGACCCGCCAGGCCACGAAGTACAGGGTCTTGACCTGCAGCGGGTTGTCACCCTTCTGCTTATTGATCAACAGAAGCCGCAGTTTGGGATCCTCGCTGGGCGTCACCAACAGGTCCTTGCTCACGAAGATCACCCGCATCTTGCGCTCACCGGGAACTCCGTAGATCTCCGCGACGGAGTCGCCTTCTTCGTATAGGGCCTTGTTGGCCCGCACCGCCTCGGGGGCGCTGCGGGCCACCGGGAGAACCGTCTCACCGTATGCGCGGTCCAGGACATAGGCGCTCACCGGGGCGAGCACCGCCAGCCCGAGCACAAGCCCTACGGCGATGTGTAGCGCCTTCAAGGTACCTGCCTCGCGAAGAGGCTGACCTTCACGGTCCAGCGGTCGTTCACCTTGGCCGCGGCCATGCCGGGGATCTTGATGCCGTGGGCGGAGAGCTTCACGGTGAAGCGTCCACGCACGCGGAGCCAATTCCCCTTGCCGAGCCCGGCCCGCGAGGCCACTGACGCCGGAATCTTACGCACCCGCAGGTCCACCGTCATCGGTCGTGAGACGCCACGCATGGTAAACGTCCCCCAGACGCGGTACCGGCCCTTCTTCAGCCTCTTGGCGGAGGTGCCCTTGAACGTGATATTCGGGTTGCGCGCCGCGTTGAGCCACATGGCGCCCCGCAGGTGCTTATCGCGCATGGCAATGCCGGTGCGAAGAGTGGAAACCGGCACCTTGATGGAGAAGGCGATCTTGCCCGACGAGCTCCGCTTAACGTAGCCGCTCACTTTGTGCGTCGTCCCCAGGATGTCCTCCACATCCATGCGGGATTCGAAGGCGATGTTCACCAGCTTGGTGGGAACGTTGAAGCTATAGGTCTGGGCTTGGGCGTAGGCCGGCAGGATCAGCAAGCCAAGGGCAGCCAGCGCGAAAAATGCAGTTTTGTTTCTCATGGGTTCTTCTCCTCGGGTAGCACGACGACTCCCCAGTCGGCCGCGCTTTGGTAAATGGATTGAACGGTCTGTATGGGGAGCGCCGCTTCCTCGGCGGCCGCGCTCACCGTGAGCCCGTCGTGGGCGGCCTTCAGCGCGAAGAGCAAAGCTTCGTCCGCCGCCACGAACAGTACGTTCTCGGTCTCGGGATGCCGCAAAACAAACAGGGTCGTCGGGTTGGGCTGGTCGGGGATCGGCGGGAGGACATCCCCCTGGGCGCCATCCCGCCACTCGTCCAGAAAATCGTTCGCCCCATGGTCGAGCTGGAGAATCACCAGCGTCGGGTTCAGGGTCGGCGCCTGGACCTGAGACGGCTCGGGGATCACCTCGGGTGAGACGTAGACAGTAAACTCCTGCCACTCCACCTCGGCCAACTCCACATGAAAGTCGGTCACCCCGTGACGCCCCGCGGACGCGCATCGGGCCAGAAGGTCCCGAAACGCCGCGGCGTTCTCGTTGAGCTCATAGGCGTCGAAGGGTCGGATCTCGAAGTACTCCCGAACCAACGGCTCGAACCGCGAGGGTCCGAGCACAGCGGCCAGGGCACAGAAGTCCTTCTCCAGGACCTCGCGAACATGGGAGTACACGGCGTCGGCGTAGAAGGCCATCCGCACCGGATCCAGACCGACCTGGGCCGCGGCCGTCTGGGGGACCTGGTCCCCGCGCAGCACCGCATGCACCGCGCCGAAGGCGTCGTCAAGGCGTGGGTTCGAGCCGATCATGCTGCCACCTCCAGGGTGCCGGGGGCGAGGTGCGCGGAGGCCGCCGTTTCCCGGATCCGCGAAAGCTCGGCGATCATTCCATCGAGGGACGGAATGGCGTGGTCCCACTCCAGGAGCGTCCAGGCCGGCCCCACGGTCTCCAAGGTATAGCGGTACAGGTCCATCACCTCGTCTCGAACGGGCATGGAGTGCGTGTCCACCAGGAACCCGTCCCCTTGAATGTGCCCCGCCATGTGGTATTGGAGCACCCGGTCCGCCGGCATGGCGGCGATGAAGGCGCGGGCGTCGTAGCCGTGGTTCTGCGCGTTCACGTAGACGTTGTTGACGTCGAGCAACAGGTTGCAGTCCGCCCGACTGACCACCTCGTTTACAAACTCGGCTTCGGTCAGCTCGCTGTCGGGGTAGCTCATGTAGTAGCTGGGGTTCTCCACGAGCAGGGGGCGACCGATGAAGTCCTGGGCGAATTGGATCCGAGACACCACATGATCCACCGCCTCGGCGGTGAACGGCAGCGGGAGCAGGTCGTGGTACTCGACGCCGAAGGCCGAGGAGTAGCTCAGGTGGTCCGAAAACCACGGCGTATCCAACTCATCGAGCAGCGTTCGAAGCTCGGTGAGGTAGGTCTTATTGAGCGGATCGGGCCCCCCGAGAGAGAGGCTCACACCGTGGCTCGTCACGTCCACGCGCGCCGCCACCTCCCGAAGCACCCGGGACGGACGGCCGCCGAAGCGCAGGAAGTTCTCCGGGAGAAACTCCAGGAAGTCCACCTCGTCCAGACGGTCTGCGATGTCATCGAAGTGCTCGCGCCTCAGTCCGATGCCAAACCGCAGGGACTTTTGTGGGGGTGCTCGATGTTCCATGGACCGTCCTCCTCGACTAAAAAGCAAAATTGAAGGCGAAGGTGAGGGTGAGGGACGACCACCGCCCGGCCCATGGCTTTCACCGAACCGAGCGATGGACGTCCCGTGATCTCTTAGCCGCAACTTCCCTTGCCGCAGCTCGACTTGGCGCCCTTGGCCGAGGAGGCGCTCTTTTTGGCCTTGGCGTCCTTGGCCTTGGCTCCGCAGCTCTTGGAACCGCAGCTCGACTTGGCAGCGCTGGGGGTAGTGCCCTTGGAGCTCGCGCCGGCGCCCGACGTACAGCCGGCCGCGGCGAGAGAGAGCCCGCCCAGTGAGAGACCGAGGGCCAGGACACCGGGGGTGAGCAGCTTCTTGAGAGAGTTGTTTTTCGTCATGATGGTTCTCCTCGTTTGGTTTTTTCCGAATCACCGCGGGTCGGTTTCGCCTTAGCCGCGCCGCCACATCGTGTGTGGCATGCTACTTCGTCGCACCACCCGCTGTTTAATTACTAGTAAATCGATAATTATTTTGCAGCGGCTGTTTTTCGCCGGAACCCGACCTTGCTCGCGGTCCGGGGTTCAGCTAGTTTCCGGCCATGGCCAAAGGACCGAACCAGCTTCGCGTCAAGTCCGCGAAACCACACAAACCATCCCCACCGGTGGCCTTCATCTCCCTGTCGGCCCTGGCCCGTTGGATGGTCCCCGGCTTGGCAGTCCTGCTCTTTGTTGCCACCTGGGTACGCTTCGTCCAGGTGGCCGCCAACAACCACCCGCCCATACGCCATGTGGTCCTGGAGGGGGACGAGCCGTGGACCGAGCGAGAGATCCTTCGCGCCCGTTGCGGCTTCAACGGACAGTTCCTCGCCGTGGGCGACCGGATCTGGATCCCCTGTGCTCCGGGACCCGGAAGGTGGGAGCTGATCCGCTGGGACCTCGCCCGGGGCGTAGCCGAGCGCCGATGGCGGGCCACGCACTCCCCCAAGGACCCGTCTCAAAATAAGTCCTCGAATCAGGGCGTCGATGCGCCCGGCTCGCGAGGCACGACGAGGCGCATACTTACTGATATGCAACGAGAAGTAACGAAGCGAGCCGGGATGCAGCGGCGTCATGAGCGATCGAGTTATTTTAAGACGGGCCCTATGGACAGCTCTACAGTGGAGGTGGTGCAAAAGCAGGGTCTTTTCCTGGCCCCGATCATCGCCGCCGCGGTGCGGCTGCCCGTGGGCGACCTGGCCCTGGTGCTACACGGGCAAAAGCCCCTCACCCCGGTGGAGCTGGTCATCGTTCATTCCGGGGGCGGCCTCGCCCACCACCCCCTGCCCGACATCAAGCCTGGCGGGCTGGTGGGATTTGCCTACATCAACGGCCGCTACGAGCTGCTCACGGCGAACTGCCGCCGTCACGTATTCGAACCGGGCAAGCCCCTGGTTTCCGCGCCCCTGGCGGACTGCCCCTACGATGGCAAGACCGTGGTCGAGTGGGCCCAGCACACCCCCAAGGGCTGGCGCTTCATCTACGCACGCCAGTCCCAGACTCCGACCCACTATTTGCTCCACCTGGTGGAGCCCGGCCAGCGCAGGGCCCGACCCCTGGGCAAGCTCCGAGAAGCCACCAAGACCACCCGCGGGGAGAAGCTGGACATGTCCCCGGGAAACGTGCTGCCCGTGGCCATGTCCCAGTGGCCCACCCATCGCCTGGTCAAGGGCGCGATCACGCCACTGGAGCAGCCCCCAAAATCCCTGACCGCCGGACTCGAAAGGGTCTCTCCCAACGCCAAGCAGATCTACCTACTGGGTAAGCACGGGCTGCGGCGGCTGCAAAAGTGGTCCGCCCTGGCCATGGGCGATCCGATCGGTGACCCAGCCCCCCCCCCGGGGCGCGTTCGCAGCCGATCCATCCACCGCTGGCGCTGGCTGGTACACCTCCCCACCCGCTGGCTCGCTGGCGAAAGCCTCGGCAAGAAGAAAGGTCTACGCCTGGCGGCCACCGCACCGAACCGAGGCCTGGACATCCCCCTGGCCCGCTTCGCTCCGGAGGCCCTTGCCGCCATCCCAGCCCGGGGCGGCGGGATCTGGCTCTTCGACACGCAAGGCCGCTATATCAAGATCGACGACTCCCTGCGCCGAACTGACACCCCCGGCCTGGTCGACCGGATCCACCGCATCTGGCGTCTACACCACCTCCAACGGGACCATCTGGCCAAGCTGGGGGGCCGCGTCCAGAAGCGCTCCCGGCTCCTGGGCCTCGCCCACCGCCTCGCCCTCCCCGTGGTGCTGCTGGGGCTCCCCCTCCTCGCCCTGATCCTGCTGCCCCTGGCCCGCCGCGCCGGCCGTCGAATCGACCCGACCCGCCCCCTGGGCGCCAGCCTCACCCGTCCTGCCTGGCCCTGGGTCGTCACCGCGGCCCTATACCTCGCCGCCGCCGGATCCCTCCTCTGGCCCTTCTGGCAGGTCACCTCCGCCTTCTGATCTGCTTCGGATCCGGATCGGAATAAGGATCCGGAGATCGCCAAAAAGTTGCCCCATCAGTCACCTTTCTGAATACTGGTTTTTGAGGCATGGAAGCCCCACAACGCGGTTGACAGCCTCGACAAGAGATCCAGTAAGAAGGGTGGATCCCGGCCTACGGGAATGGGATCGGGTTGCGCGTGTGGCCTTGTGGCCTTGTGGAAGGAGTGACGCATGTACTCAGGTCAGTTGATTCTGGAGATTGACGCAGTGGCGGCGGCCCGGCAGGTGAAGCTCCTGCCCCCTACAGTGTGGCGCGTGCTGCGACTGTTTGATGGATATCGCACTCTGGTCGACGCCGTGGACGACAGCCCCATGGAGCGGGCGATGACCCTGGCGGTGGTACGGCGGCTCACTGAGCTGGGGTTGGTGCGGGAGGCCGCCCGGGCCGTAGTCGCCCGCCCTCCGCGGCAAAAGCTCAGCGAGCAGACCCAGAAGTGGATCGCCACCAAGGCCCGCGCCGGGCGCCGACCCGAGCCAATCATCCCAGACGACGACATCACGCTGGAGCCGGCCCTCTTATGCGACGAGGCCGAGCTGGAGACAGCCCTGGACGAAGTCCTCTCTGAGCTCGACGCGGGCGGCCCGGTAGCTGCGATGGCGCCGAACCTCGAGGCCATCCCGGAGGCCAGGGAGCATCCCCTCAGCGACGCGCTGCAGCTAGCCATTGAAGGACCCGAGTGGCCGACCGCCGGACTCATCGAAACCCTGGCGCTATCGGAGAAGGTGCGACGACGCCTGGAGCAGGTGCACGAAATCTGCGACGTGCCACACGGCCCCATGATGATGCTCGATACGCCAGACCTGGGTTTCACCAATCTGGAGCTGGAGTTCTTCGATTCCTACACACCCGATCTTCCGGACGACGACGACTTCCTGGATCTGGTAATGGAGACCGCTGTCCGCCACGGATAGCGGAACCGGTCCGAAGGACCTGCCGACCGAATTGACCGCGCGCCCGGTGACCGATATCCTTTGGGCCACCATGTTAAGGCGACTGGCGCAAATTACCGGCCTCCTCACGGCCCTGATGACCACCGCTTGTGTACCCACTCTGGAGCTCAAGGATCCCCGGGTGTTCACCGGCCCCATGGTCAAGCGCATGCAGTTTGACGACGCCTGCGGCCTGCAGAAATACTTCGATCGCAAACCCCCGCACATTTTGATCCTGGAGGAGCGGGCCGTGTCGCCGGACAGTCGCACCGAGCTGGGCAGGGCCAAGGTGCTCGTGCGCCGAGGACCTCAGCTCAAAAAGCTTACCGAGCTCCTGAACCGCTACTACCGGGAGGTGCCCCGCTGGCTGGGACGCTCGGACGTGACCGTGAGGACGGATTTTCTCCGGCGGATCCCCCGGCCCAGCAAGAAACGAGGGGTTCTCGTCGGGCCCCGTGGCGTGGTGGTGATCCCCACAACGGCGCATATCACCGTGAAGTCGGGCCAACGCAAGGCGGAGCTCGCCTACCACCCTTGTCTCGGGGAGCTGCTCTTCGGGCGACGGACGTATCTGTTGCGCCGTATGGTCCTGGCGCCGATGCCGCGGGTTCGAGCGCGCCCCCGGGCCACGCCCCGACCGGATCCCCGTCCGGATCCAAGACCCCGGGCCAAGCCCCGACCGGATCCCCGTCCGGATCCGAGACCTCGCGCCACGCCCCGACCAGATCCCCGTCCGGATCCTCGTCCGGATCCAAGACCCATTCCCCGGCCCGAGCCCCGTCGCCCCAGCCTCCCGCCCCTCCCTCGCTAACCCCCATAACCCCCCTGGGACTCTTTACACCGGTCCGGCAGAACGCTACTTTCTGTCCATGGAACCATCGAATCCGCCTCCCAACCCGTACCAGCCGCCTCATCACGGGGGACCAGCGGCTCCTGGTGAATTCGACGCTGAGGTGTCCGCCACTGAGCCCAACGGCGTGGTCAAAGCCGCGGGTGGACTCCAGGCCGCCGCGGGGGTCATGCTGGGCTTCGCCGGATTTCAGCTCAAGCTCGTAGGGCTCACGGGCAAACCGTGGGTGATGACGGTGCCGTGGCTGATGATCTTCGCGGGGATTTTGGCGGTATTCTTCGCGGTGAAGCTCTTCAAAACCCGAAGCTGGGCCGCCATCGGCGGCACGGTGCTCAACGGGATCATCCTGTTGGCCATGGGGGGCTGGATCCTGCTCTCCCTCGCGTCCGGCTTCTTCTCCCTCATCGCGTTCCTGGTGCCCATGCTCGCCCTGGCAGGCACGGTGCTGGGCGCCATCGCCATCGCCCCGTGTCTGCGGGCCGCTGAGGCCCGACGCAGGTTGCAGGACGCCGGCATCGACCTGTCCTTCTGATTCCAACCCGGCCCCCCCCGTCGCGCCGCCGATGAATTCCATCGCCCCAGAGGTTCTGCTATGATGCACACAATCCAACATTTCGGAGGCCCGGCGGTACCACCGGGTGGAAGGAGCTCATCGATGCGTAGAACATGTGCGAGGCTGGCCCTGGTCTTGGCGGTGGCAGCCCTGGCGATTCCCACAACGGCCTGCGGGGACGACGACTCGGTCGACACCAACGACAACACCAACTCCAACTCCAATTCCAATACGAACACGAACACCAACACCAACGACAACACCAACTCCAGCGGTGTGAACCCGGTGCTTATCCCCGGCGGCGGTGTCACCTCGAGCGCCATCGACGGGACCCTGCACGTACATGTGGTGAACGCCGCGGACGACTCCCCCCTGTCGGGAGCGACCGTGGTGGTGGGCGAGCCGGACGCGGACGGCAACCTGACCATGACCACGGACGCAGCCGGCCTGGCCACCTTCACCGGAGTCACCGGCGCCCAGGTCGTCACCGCGGCTACCGGCGGCTACACGGCGGTGAGCTGGTTCGGCGTAGGCGGCGCCAATGTGACGATCCCGCTGGTCCAGACCCCCGCCCAGCCCGTACCCACCGCCACCATCACCGGCACCATCGAGGGCTGGGACTCCATGGAGGACCCGGGATTCGGCAAGTACCGGGCGGCCCTCGTGAACTACTCCCACACGGACAACATCCTCGACCCGGCCAACTCCATCGAACAGCCCGTTGACGGCGACAACGTTGGCCTGAACGTGTGTATCTACTCCCCGTTTGTCGCGACGGATCCCTGCAACTGGTCGCTGCTCACGCGCACGGGGCCACAGATCATCTATGCCGCCATCGTCATCGGCGATCCCAACGGTACGAACGACGACATCACCGACGACACCATCAATGTTATCGGATACGCGGCGCTCACGGGCGTGAACCCCACGGCCGGGCAGACCCTCTCGAACCAGGTGCTGCCGCAAATGAACGACACCGCCAGCGTCTCGGTGAGCTTCGGCACACCCCCGGCGGGACTCGGCGACATGACGGGCGTTCCCTACATCGTCACGGCCAACGAGGGTCGCGTGCCGATCTTCCTCTTCTCGCCGTCCATGGCCACCGCGCTCCTCCCCAACCTCACGGGCCCCTTCGCCGGCGCCACCTATGACTTCCTGGGCGTGGCCAACACCACCGGCCCCGTGGACACCGAGTCCTCGCTATCGTTCATGCGCAACGTCAACGTCACCGGCGGCGTGCTCCTTCCGGCGTGGATGGCCCCCCCCACCGCGGTCTCCGGTGCGGGCGCCACCTACTCCTTCAGCCAATCGGCCGGGGCCAACGTTCACACCGTGACCTTCGCCGACGCCAGCAGTAACGTCGCCTGGGTGGTGCTGCTGCTCGACGGCCGCACCTCCTTCACCGCCCCCACCGTCACCCCGGCCGTCCTCCCCTCGGGCGCAGTGACCATGACCGTCGCGGAAATGAACGTCCCAGGGTTCAACCCCGCCGACTTCACCTTCCCGGATCTGGGCGACGCAGTGACCCAGACCGCCACCTCCCAGACCACCTTCACCCCATAACCCCCCGGTCCCCTCCCGG
>JAOZUO010000031.1:23592-34964 GCA_029938605.1 Deltaproteobacteria bacterium
CCCGGTCCCCTCCCGGCACCCTCCCGGCTCCGCTGGGCCTCTGCCCGATTGACAGGCCCCAGGGGCGTGGATAGAGTCCCGGGCGAAAGCTTGGCCTGTGCCTAGAATCATTGCTGGAAGCCTACGCGGACGCGTCCTTCGGGCGCCCAAGGGCCGCGGTACACGACCCACCTCCTCACGGGTGCGGGAGGCGATCTTCGACGTGCTCATGCACCACCCCACACACGGTTGCGACTTGAACGACGCCCGGATCCTGGACCTGTTCGCGGGATCCGGGGGGTTGGGCATAGAGGCGTTGAGCCGGGGCGGGGCCGGGGCGAAGGCGCACTTCGTGGAGCGGGACCGGGGGGCGCTGCGGATCCTGCGGCGGAACCTGGAGGAGCTGAACCTCGGGAAACAGACCACGGTGTGGCCTCTGGATGCGCGGCGAGCAGTGGAACGGATCGGAGACGCCCGGATGCGGTTCGACGTGCTGCTGCTGGACCCGCCCTATGCGAATACAGAAGAGACCGCGCGCGTCCTTGAGGCCCTAGGAGCGGCAGAGGTGCTTGCCCCCGGGGCGGTGTTGGTGCTCGAGCGCGCGGCCACTCAATCAGATCCCCATGACGACCTCCCTGAAATGGCGGGGTTGGCCCCCCCCCTCGCCCGCCGTTGGGGAGATACAGAAGCGCTTTTTTATCGAAACGACAAAACGCCATGACTGAACGCATCGCCATCTATCCTGGGTCCTTCGACCCGATCACCAACGGGCACGTGGACCTCATCGAGCGAGCCCTGGCCATCTTCGACGAGCTCGTGGTGGCCGTGGCCGTCAACCCGCGCAAGCAGTCCCTTTTTTCCGTGGACGAACGGGTGGACCTGATCCGCGGCGCCTGCGGCGAGTGGGACGGACGGCTGAAGATCACGTACTTCGAGGGGTTGCTGGTGAACCACGTCCACGAGCTCGGCGCCCACACGCTGCTCCGAGGCATGCGGGCCCTGGCGGACTTCGAGTACGAGTTCCAGTTCGCCCATATGAATCGGCGTCTGGCGCCGGACATCGACACCCTGTTCATGATGACGTCCGAAGAGAACTTCTATGTGAGCTCCTCCCTCGTCAAAGAGGTGGGCATCTTCGGGGGAGACCTCACCGGGCTGATCCCGGACAACGTCGCCCAGGCACTCAAGGAGAAGTTCCATGCAGCCCAATAAGCGCGGCGCCGGCATCCCGGCTTCGGCCACCCTCACCATCAGCGCCAAGGCGCGGCAGATGACCGCTGCGGGCGTGGACGTGGTCAACTTCGGCGTGGGCCAACCCGACTTCCCCACGCCGCCCCACATCGTGGAGGCGGCCGTGACCGCCCTGCAGGGCGGCGCCCACGGCTACACGCCCACGGCGGGCACCCCGGCCATCCGGGAGGCGGTGGCGGCGAACCTGTCGAAGCTCAGCGCGGTGGACTACGCGCCGACCTCGGTCTTCGTGTCCAACGGCGCCAAGCAATGTCTGCACAACCTCATTCAAGTCTTGGTGGACCCCGGTGACGAGGTCGTCGTGCCCAGCCCCTTCTGGGTCTCCTACGAGCCCATCGTGCAGTTGGCCGGGGGCGTCATGAAGCTCCTCCCCACCCACCTCGCCGACGGGTTCAAGCTCACGCCGGATCAGCTTCGGGAGGCGATCACCGAGCGCACGAAAGTGCTGATCTTGAACAGCCCGTCCAACCCCACCGGGGCAGCCTACAGCGCGGCTGAGCTCGAGGCGCTGGCCGAGGTGGTGCTAGCCCACCCGCACCTGGCCGTGGTCTCCGATGAGATCTACCGCCGGCTCACCTACGACGGCTTCACCCATGTGTCCTTTGCCGGCCTGAGCCCAGAGACCGCCGCGCGCACCTTCGTCGTCGACGGCGTCTCCAAGGCCTACGCCATGACCGGCTGGCGCATCGGCTACGCAGCGGGGCCGGCCGAGGTCATCGCCGCGGCCATCCGCTACCAGGACCACACCACCTCCTGCGCCTCCGCGGGGAGCCAGGCAGCCGCCGTGGCGGCGCTCACAGGGGACCAAACGCCCGTGGCCACCATGCTCAAGGCCTTCACCGAAAGGCGGGCCGTGGTGCTCGAGCGCATCGCGGCCATGGACGGCGTCAGCGTACACCCACCCCAGGGCGCCTTTTACGCCTTCTGCGACCTGCAGGGGCTCGGCCCCGTCGGTGAGGACGACGGCCCCTTCTGCGACAATCTGCTCGCCCAGGCCCACGTGGCGGCGGTACCGGGCTATGCCTTCGGCGCCCCGGGCCACGTTCGGATCAGCTTCGCCTGCGGCATGGATCGCCTGGTGGAGGGGCTGGATCGATTCGAGCGGTTCATCCATGAAAATCCCAGGAACCCTCAACGATGAGCAACCGTAGGTACCTGAAGTACCCGCCAACCCCGATCCTGGCCCTAGGACTCAGCTTGGTCCTGGGGGCCGGGCTCAGCTCTACCCTGCCCGCCTGCGGTGACGATGATGGCCAGGTCCCTCCAACGGTCTTCACCCGGGACCGGGCCCTCAGAGCCTGCATCGCAGCCGACGCCTGCGGCGTGCTCACCTTTGCCTACGCCGGCTCCTACTGCCTGGAGACCGGCTGGGACCAGAGCTTCATCACCGCCACGGCCCCCATCCTGGCCGGCACCTACGAGTGTGTGCTGGAAGCCATGCCCGACTGCGCCGCGGTGGAGGCGTGCTTCGGTGGAGGCACCCCCCTGCAGACCTGCTCCGATATCACCGACGGCTACTGTGACGGCACCGTTCGCGTGGAGTGCGACTCCGTCCATAGAACGTTCCTCCGACACAACTGCCTCCTGGCGAACCAGAGCTGCACCATGGCCAACGCCTCCACGACGGATCTTGTCCCCAAGTGCGGCATGGGTCCCTGCATCGAAGGCACGGACGTGGCCGAGTGTATGGACTATAAGCTGTTGACCTGCGCCGGGGGGAACTACGAGGTAACCGACTGTAGCGCCACGGGCATGACCTGCGGTGACGGAATCACCGGAGGAAAGGCCTGCGTTGGCACCGGCGCGGTGTGCCCCGACGACTTCGGAGCGTCTTGTGACGGCCACGTGCTCACAGACTGTGTCAACCGGAGGCTGCGGCAGCTCGACTGCTCCACCATGCCCGGCAACCAAACCTGCTCCACCACCAGCCATCGATGCATGCCCGCGGGCACCGACTGCAACCCCGGCGACCCGGAGCTCTGTCAAAGCGGCACCATCCGCCTGTGCGTGGACGGCGCCTGGCTAACCCTGGACTGCGGTGAGCTCGGCTTCAGCGGCTGCTCCGTGAGTGCAGCGGGCGGCGCGCACTGCGTCGAGTAACCCCCCAAACGACCAACTTGCTGCTGACCGGTCCCTTAGCGAATGCTACCAGCGTTAGGTAGCGCTACCAGCGTTCCCGACGATCGCCTCCCTCACCTCGCTGGCGATCTTCCCGCGGCCGAGCCTGGTTCACCACCAGGGGGCGACCATCGATGTCACGGCTGTTGAGCGCCTCGATGGCCGCGCCGGCCTGGGTGTCGTCCTGCATCTCCACGAAACCGAATCCCCGGGACCGCCCGGATTCGCGATTGGTAATGATGTCCGCTGACTCCACGGTGCCGTACTCCTCGAACAGCGTGCGCAGCTCCCCATCGCTCATACTAAATGGTGCATTTCCTACGTATACCCTCACGATTTCCCAATTCCTTGCCCGAGACAACCATTCCCAGAGCCTGCCCGAATGCTCGAGCGTTTCCGCACAGGCTCTCCCTTTTCCCCAGTGTGTCCTGGGACCCTAAGCATCTGACGATACTTCTAATTCTCCACAAATCAAGAAATCCGCACAAAAACAAGGCACCGGGTGGGGCCAAGTTTTTCTTGCATTTGCGGGGCGAACAGGTCAGTTTTCGACCACTCAACGGGCTGTACAAAGGAATCACACCAACCATGACAAACAAGTATCTCCTCCTCCTGCTCGCCGTCGCCTTCACCACCGGACTGGTCGCGTGCAATAAGAAAACCAAGGAACAGCCCAAGACCACTACCGCTGAAAAGGACTACAGCGAGCCGCCCGGAGACTTCGAAACGGGTGACCAGGGCCGACCGGGCATGCGCCCCATGAAGCAGCCCCCTCGCAAGATGGGACCGGAGATGGCGGGCTCGCACATCCTCATCGCCTACAAGGGCGCCAAACGGGCCAAGCCCGACGTCACGCGCACCAAGGCCGAGGCGCTGGCGTTCGCCAAAAAGCTCACCGCCGAAATCCAGAAAGACCCCAAGAAATTCGCAGACCTCGCCAAGAAGAACTCCAACGGCCCGTCCGGCAAAAAGGGCGGATTCCTGGGGTCCTGGCGCCAGGGACGCATGGTACCCGAGTTCGACAAAGCCATCGCAAAGCTGAAGATCAACGAGGTCTCCGCCGAGCCCGTGGAGACCGGCTTCGGCTACCACGTGATGAAGCGCATGCCGCTGCCGCCTGTCCACGCCGGCAAGCACATCATGATCACCTACAAGGGTGCCATGCGGGCCAAGCCCGATGTCACGCGCACCAAGGCCGAGGCGCTGGCCCTGGCCAAGAAGATCGCCGCGGAGCTCAAAAAAGACCCCAAAAAGTTCGATGAGTACCTCAAAAAGCACTCCGACGGCCCGGGCAAAAAAATGGGCGGCATGCTGGGCAAATGGAAGCAAGGCAGCAGACGTATGTTGCCCGCCTTCGACGAGGCCATCGGGAAAATCAAGATCGGGCAGATCAGTGATCCCGTGGAGACCAAGTTCGGGATCCACGTCATGATGCGCATCGACCCCAAGACCGTGCCCGACCGTCCCCGTCGCATGCCCCGGCGAGGACGCCGCATGCCCCAGCCCCGCCGACGCTAACGTCCGAGGCTAACGCCCGGCGCTAACGTCCGACGCTAACGTATTGACGCACCGGGCAGACCCTGCTAAAAAACCGGCCCGAGACACAGACGACGAACGGTCGACAACTGGAGTAGCAAAATGGCCAATACCAAGAAACTCACCCGCGAAGAGCGCAAGACCAACAAGCGTAAGGCCCGCGGTGAGCTGAAAAAACTCTTCGGCACCCTGAACCGCAAGCAGCGGCGTGAGCTGCGCACCGAGCCCCAGGGCCTCAAAACCTTCATGGCCAAGCTGGAGAAGGCCAAGGCCGAGAAGGCCGAGAAGGCCGAGTAGCCGGTCTCCTCTCCCTTACTGCCTTCCCAAAGCCCTTCTTTGATACGTTCTGGAACCACATCACCGGCGCCGCACGGAGATCGTAATATGGTGCGCCATGGGCGATGACCGCTACGTATTGAGCCCCTTGCACCTTCGCTTCGGCGACGACACCGTGGAGACGGCATACCGTGACGAGACCCTGAAGCGGACCCTGGGGTTCTGTCGCTTCACCTGGGTGCTGACCATTTTCTTGGCTGCGGTCTTCGGACTGCTGGATCATTCGCAGTTCGGGGACCACATAGCAACAGCCCGCCTGGCCCGCATTGCGATCATTCTCGCGTCGATAGTCCTGCTCGGCGCCACCTTCACGCCGCGCCTGCGACCGTTGCTGGAAGCCAACTCCGCCCTGTATATCCTCCTCACCGGGGCCTTCTGCACCGTGCTGGTGGCCCTGGACGATCGCACGGTCGCGTCGCCTTACTTCACGGGGTTGATCTTCATCTTCACGGGAATCTACACCACGGTGGGTATAGGGTTCCGCTACATTCTCTACTCCATCGTGATCACCGCCGGGCTCTTTCTACTCACAGTGGGGTTCTTGGCGCCCGTGTCCACCGAGCTGCTCGTAGTGTACTCCTTCTTCATGACCGGGGCCGCGGTGGCCTTCTCCTACGCGGCCTACATCGCCGAGCGGGTGTCCCGGGAGCGCTTCGCCAAGGCTGAGCAGCTCCGGATGACCGTGAGGGAGGTCAAGCAGCTCAGCGGAATGCTACCCATCTGCGCCTCCTGCAAGAAGGTGCGCGACGACAAGGGCTACTGGAAACAGATCGAATCCTACATCACCGAACACTCCGACGCGATCTTCAGCCACGGTGTGTGTCCCGAATGCGCCGAGGAGCTCTACCCGGAGTTCGCCGACGAAGTCACAGGCGAATCCGACCTGAAATAGAACCGGACTACATGGTATATCCATAGGCCGGGGCCCACCACACGGGGAGCGGACGGCCATGGAAGTAGACAACACGCTGATTCCGGTGCTCAGACAGGGAGTGGACGTCTTCAAGATGATCCTGTTCAAGGAGCTCAAGTCCCGGCTCACCGCTCGCCACTCCACCGCCGGCACCGCCGGCACCGCCGGCACCGGCGCTACCGGATCGCACATCACACAGCTCACCGGGGCGACCCTCAACACGCTGTTCGGAGTCGTCAACGACGCCGAGCCCCACGCCACCTTCGTTCGCGATCACGACGCGGACATTCAGCAGGCCCTGGCTCACCTGGCCGCGGATCACGGTGAGCTCCGGGACGCACTCACCGACGCCCTGCGGGTGCAGTTCCTCTGCGACGCCGAGGAGGGCATCGACAGCGAGCACATCCTCGTCCAGGCCGACACAATCGGCCTTCTGGTACCGGATCGGGAGACCCCCCTGCCCAAAACCTTCATGCACCTGGCCCGGGTCCTGGGCATAGCCCACGGGATCCTGGATCCCAGGGATCTGAAGAGGTGACCTAGTCAAAGTGGGTTCCCATCGGTGGACCGTGTTATGGTCTGTGACCATAGGAGGATGCGCGTGTCGAAAGGACCGGAGAGTAGGCGCTTTGAGGAGCTGCTGCGTCAGCGGGGAATAAGCGCCGAGGGGAACCCCGATGTGGAGGAGCAGATCTTCGACCGCTACATCGACCACTGCGCGGTGATGATCCTGGACTCATCGGGCTTCACCCGACTCACCCAGTCCCACGGGATCATCCACTTTCTCTCGCTGGTGGTCTCCATGCGGGACCTGGTAGAACCCCTGTGTGACAAGCACGGCGCCATCTCCCACTGGGCCGAAGCGGACAACGTCTACGCCATCTTCAAGACCGCCTCTGAATCCCTGCGCTGCGCCATGGAGATCCAGACCGTGGTGATGGCCCAGAACGCCCCTCGGCCCGAGGCCAGCCGGCTCCCGGTGTGTATCGGCCTGGGCGCCGGCCGCATGCTACGCATCGGCGGCGAAAACGTCTTCGGCGACGAGATGAACCTGGCGAGCAAGCTGGGCGAGGACATCGCCGACCCCGACGAGATCCTCATCACCCCCTCGGTGCTCGCCAAGGTGGGTGACGACGCCCCCGAGGTACAGCGCCTCGAGCAGCGCATCAGCGGCGTGGACATCATCTACTATCGCGTGATCATGCCGTAGCCCAAGGCCTCATCCAGAGCCAACCCGGGGCTTGAAATTCTCCCATCCAAAGACTATCTTCAGGGCCGATTTCAAGGTCGCGAACGTCAGAGAAACAGGGAACACCCATGGCAACCGTTGCGCTCAAATTCTACTCCACCTCCATCGGGAAGAAAGTGGTGATGGCCATCACGGGCCTGACCCTCGCGGGCTTCCTGCTGGTCCACGCGCTGGGGAACCTGCAGCTCCTGTGGGGCCCGGCACGGCTCAACGCCTACGCCGCGAAGCTGCAGTCCATGGGTCCGCTGGTCTGGGCGTTCCGACTCACGCTGCTGGCGGCCGTGGCGCTGCACGCGTTCTCCGCGGTGCTGCTGTGGCTGCAGAACCGCGCCAGCCGCCCGGTGCGCTACCAGGTGCAGCAATATCGCGAGACCAGTTACGCAGCGCGCACCATGATCTGGGGCGGCCCCATCATCGCCCTGTTCGTCATCTACCACCTGCTGCACTTCACCACGGGCCACGCCCACGGGACCTTCGTCAAGGGAGACGTCTACGCCAACGTGACCGTGGGCTTTCGGGTCTGGTGGATCGCGATCCTCTATATCGTCGCCAACATGATGGTCGCTTTCCACCTGTACCACGGCATGTGGAGCTGGTTGCAGACCCTCGGCGCCAACCACCCCAAGTACAATCACTGGCGCCAGATCTTCGCCGCGGCCTTCGCGGGCGTGGTCGGGGGCATCAACATCTTTCTGCCCCTGGTGGTGCTGCTGGGCATCCGGAAATAACGGAGCGACAATCCGATGGAACTCGATCCCAAAATCCCCGCCGGCCCCATTGACCAGAAGTGGGAACGCTACAAGTTCCAGCTCAAGCTGGTCAACCCGGCGAACAAGCGTAAGTTCAACATCCTCGTGGTGGGCTCCGGCCTGGCCGGCGGATCCACGGCGGCGACCCTGGCCGAGCTCGGCTACGGCGTAGACTGCTTCTGCTATCAGGACAGCCCCCGCCGAGCGCACTCCATCGCCGCCCAGGGCGGCATCAACGCCTCAAAGAACTACCAGAACGACGGCGACAGCGACTACCGCCTCTTTTACGACACCATCAAGGGCGGCGACTACCGCTCCCGAGAGGCCAACGTCTACCGACTCGCCGAGCTCAGCGGCAACATCATCGACCAGTGCGTGGCCCAGGGCGTCCCCTTCGCGAGGGAGTACGGCGGTCTGCTGGCGAACCGCTCCTTCGGCGGCGCGCAGGTGAGCCGCACCTTCTACGCCCGTGGTCAGACGGGGCAGCAGCTCCTGCTGGGGGCCTACTCGGCCCTGTCCCGTCAAATCGGCCTGGGCAACGTGAAGATGCACACCCGCACCGAGATGCTGGACCTGGTGGTGGTGGACGGCCGGGCCCGGGGAATCGTCGTGCGGGACATGGTCACCGGCGAGGTACGCTCCTGGGCCGGGGACGCCGTGATCCTGGCCACCGGCGGATACTCCAACGTCTTCTACCTGTCCACCAACGCCAAGGGGTGCAACGTCACCGCGGCCTACCGGGCCCACAAGCGCGGCGCGGCCTTCGCCAACCCGTGCTACACGCAAATCCACCCCACCTGCATCCCGGTCACCGGCGAGCACCAGTCCAAGCTCACCCTCATGAGCGAGTCCCTGCGAAACGACGGCCGCATCTGGGTGCCCAGGGACGCCGACGACGAACGCAGGCCAGGCGCCATCCCGGAGGAGGAGCGAGACTACTACCTGGAGCGACGCTACCCGGCCTTCGGCAACCTGGTGCCCCGGGATGTGGCCTCCCGCGCGGCGAAGCTGGTGTGTGACGAGAGCCGCGGCGTGGGAGACACCGGCCTGGGCGTATACCTGGACTTCAAAACCGCCATCGGTCGCCTGGGAGAGGACGCCATCCGCGAGAAGTACGGCAACCTCTTCCACATGTACGAAAAAATCACCGCCGAGAACCCCTATCAGTCGCCCATGCGCATCTACCCGGCGCTGCACTACACCATGGGCGGGCTCTGGGTGGACTACAACCTCGAGGCCACCATCGGGGGCCTCTTCGTGCTCGGGGAGGCGAACTTCTCCGACCACGGAGCAAACCGGCTGGGCGCCAGCGCGCTCATGCAGGGGCTCGCTGACGGCTACTTCATCGCTCCGGCCACCGTGGGGGACTACCTGGCGCGCGAGGGCGCGAACACCATCACCACCGAGAGTCAGGGCTTCAAATCCACCGAGACCGAAGTCAACGAGAAGATCAAGCGACTGCTCAACATCAAGGGCGAACGTACCCCGGAGTCCTTCCATCGCGAGCTCGGCAAGATCGTCTGGCAGCACTGCGGCATGGGCCGCAACGAGGCCGGCCTCAAGCAGGCCCTGGAGGAGCTCCCCAAGCTGCGGGATGAGTTCTGGAAGAACCTGAAGGTGCTCCCCGCGCGTAACGATCAGGTGAACCAGACCCTGGAGAAGGCCGGCCGTGTGGCGGACCTGCTGGAGTTCGCCGAGGTGATGGTCGCAGACGCCCTGAACCGCACCGAGTCCTGCGGAGGCCACTTCCGCGAGGAGAGCCAGACAGAAGAAGGCGAAGCCATGCGCGACGACGAGAACTTCGCCTATGTGGCGGCCTGGGAGCATGCCGGAGTGGGCGAGCCACCCGTGTTGCACAAGGAACAGCTCGCCTTTGAAGAGGTGTCGTTGACCCAGCGGAGCTACAAGTAGGAGCCCTCGTCATGAATTTTACCCTCAAGGTCTGGCGCCAAAAAAACCCGAACAACGCCGGTCGATTCCGCACCTACGCGGCCACGGACATCAGCTCGGACACCTCCTTTCTCGAGATGCTCGACATCGTCAACGAGCAACTCATTGAGCGGGGGGACGACCCCATCGCCTTCGATCACGACTGTCGAGAGGGCATCTGTGGCACCTGCGGCTGCGTGATCAACGGCTTTGCCCACGGCCACCAGGAGGGCACCACCCTCTGCCAGCTACACATGCGCTCCTTCGACGATGGGCAGGTCATCTGGATCGAGCCCTGGAGAGCGCGGGCTTTCCCTCTGATCACCGACCTCATGGTGGACCGGTCCTCCTTCGATACGATCATCCAAGCCGGTGGTTTCATCTCCATCCGCACGGGATCGCCGCCGGACGGCAACGCAATCCCCATCCCCAAAGATGAGTCGGACGCGGCCTTCGAAGCCGCCGCCTGCATCGGCTGCGGCGCCTGCGTGGCCTCCTGCCCCAACGCCTCGGCCATGCTCTTCGTCTCGGCCAAGATCACCCAGCTCGGTCTCGTTCCCCAGGGGCAACCCGAGCGATGGGATCGGGTCAAGTCCATGGTGGCCGCCATGGAGGAGGCCGGCTTCGGCGCCTGCACCAACCATGGAGAGTGTGAGGCCGCCTGTCCCAAGGAGATCCCCATGGATCTCATCGCGCGGCTCAACCGCGACCTGGTCTGCTCCATGGTGAAAAAGTAGCGCGGCCGAGCCCGTACCCTATTTGCCACCACAGTGGCGCTTAGACGATGAAATCACTGACTTATTTCCGGGGGAACGCTTGCGCGCGGCGCGGATCTGCGTGCAGGCCTGGGCGCGCTTGCCCACCTTGAGATAGAGCTGGGCGAGGGTCAGTCGATAGTAGGCGCTGCCGTACATGGCCACAGCCTTCTTCTGGTGGTGGATGGCGGCCCAGGTTTTACCCGCCCGGGCGTAGGTCTTGGCAAAGAGCATGCGGATGGAGGCGCCATCGTGGATCTTCAAGGCCGCTGTCAGGTGCCTACGCGATGCGGAGTACTGCCCGCCGGCGATCATCTTGCGCGCCTTCTTCACGTGATCGCGCCGGATCTGCTTGGAGCTTTTCCGCCGCGCGGGACGCCTGTTCCGCATGGGCGCCATGGCAATCGGCGGTGCGGCTGCATCAGGCGTCACGGCAACCACCACGGCGGCGTCAGCCTGGGCGACCACTCCAGCGTCCGGCGCGACGCCCATGGCGTCGGCGCCCATGGCGTCGGCACCCATGGCGTCGGCACCCATGGCGTCGGCACCCATGGCGT
>JAOZUO010000031.1:35064-46216 GCA_029938605.1 Deltaproteobacteria bacterium
CCCATGGCGTCGGCACCCATGGCGTCGGCACCCATGGCGTCGGCACCCATGGCGTTAGCGCCCATGGCGTCAGCGCCCATACCCGCGACCATGGAGGAGTCCCCGCCGGCCACCCCGTCGGCGGCCATGCCCGCACCACCCTTTTCACCACCTTGCTTGGCAGAGGCCGTCTTGCTGGACTTGCTGGACTTGCCGCTGTCTCCGCCCCTCACGAAAAAGTACCAGCCAGCGCCGCCGCCACCGAGCAGCAACAGAACCACGATGACGATAATAGCGCCTGGGCCGCCCTTCTTTTTGGAAGCAACATCCAGGGGGACATCTCCGGAAAGCTCCGGTACCTCCGCCACCACCGGTACCTCCGCCACCACCGGTACCTCCGCCACCACCGGCGCTTCCGCCACCACCGGCGCCACCTCGGGAGCCGAAACGCCCGGCGTCGGGATCGGCATGGAGAACTGCTGTGCATAGGGCTGGGCCGGGGCCCCGGGCATCTGTTGCGCGGGCGGTTCGGGCGACGGCACGGGGGCCGGGGGATTCTGTCCATACGCGGCAGTCTCCCGCGGCTCAAAGGGAGCGACCGGGACAGCCGAAGCGACCGGAGCAGCCGGGACAGCCGGAGCGACCGGGGCAGCCGGAGCGACCGGGGCAGCCGGAGCGACCGGGGCAGCCGGAGCGACCGGGGCAGCCGGAGCGGCCTGGGGAACCGGAGCGGCCTGGGGAACCGGAGCGGCCTGGGGAGAGAGATGCTCCATTCCAGGCGGCGGCGTCAGCCTCGGCGGCGGTGTCAGCTGCGGCGAACCAAAGGGGACGGAACCACCACTGGATTTCGCCTCCTCCTCCTTCTGCAGATCAATGGAGGGCATACCAAAGGCAGTCTTCTTCAAGTTGGGCTTCTTCGGTTCTCTCGTCATGCAGGTCCCCTCAGGTTCGAACTGACCATTTTCCCATCTCACCCAATAAGTGCAAGCCTGAAGCCAAGGGGGCTCAGGGGTATCGAGTTCTACGACCTCACCGGTGGTGCTGATTTCTATTGGTTCGTCTTTGGAAGGACGAGCAGGCTGGGACAGAGAATATCTCAATAAATCACATACCAACGCATGACCGCGATCCGGGAACCGCGTCTCGCGCGCCGACTGCTGGGCCCCCAAGAGGCAGCAGCGGGCGGCGCGCGCCTATCCTTCGGCACCCAACAACGAACAAGCTCCCGCGCCAGGGATGCGAAGGGTTTAGTCGGCCGCAAAGCGGCTGACCGAAGCGAAGCGGAGCCCGAAGCAGCCCGGTCGGCGCCCGAAGGGCGTCGAGGCGCCCAGCTCATTCTTCCAACGCCGAACCAATAGAAATCAGCACCACGGGGTAGGATTGTGAAGATTTGTTTCACATTTGGCTGAGATAAATCATCTGGAGCGAATGTGGAACATCCTGGGGCCATTTCTGTTTCACATTTGGCTGAGATGAGTCATCTGACGCGAATGTGGAACATCCTGGGGCTGTTTCTGTTTCACATTTGGCTGAGATAAATCATTTGACGGGAATGTGAAACATCCTGGGTGATACAGCACGTCGTACTGGGCGAAAGCAACGAAGAGCCGGTCGGCGGCGATGGGCTTCGGGACTCTGGACAAGCACAAAGTAGAACTCGATCGCCCTGCAAGGGGGTGCCGATCCCGCCGGGTGGGGTGGACCCCGATCGTTGGACAGCAGATCGCCAACTTTGAGCTTGGATCTCTGCCTCCGACTCCCTGCTTGAGGGGGCCCGCAGGCCCCCGGATTAGTCCCGATGTTGCGCTAGCGACATCGGGTTCCTTTTCACCGCCCGCCGTAGGCGGAGCGGTCGCCCCCCGAGGGGGGCGGAAATCTGGACAAAAACTGTCCGTTTGTCGTTCTGGTTCGGTCATCGTATCAGCGTTCGGCTAATTCTGATACACGGCTGCTGGCGTCAAATAGCCCAGCGCCTGGTGAAGCCTGACGTTGTCGTAAAATGAAAAATACTCGCCCAGGTTCGCCGTCGCGTCCTCCATCGTCTGGTAGTCCTTGAGGTACACCTCCTCGTACTTCACGCTGCGCCAGAGTCGCTCGATGAAGATGTTGTCGAAGACCCGCCCCCGACCATCCATGCTGATGTCGACGTGAGCATCCTTCAGGCAGTCCGTGAAGTCCGTACTCGTGAACTGGCTGCCCTGGTCCGTGTTGAAGATGCCGGGCGCACCGTAGCGGTCCAGGGCCTCCTGGAGGGCATCGAGACAGAAGGTCGTCTCCAACGAGTTCGACAGCCGCCAGGTGAGCACGAATCGGCTGAACCAATCCATGACAGCCACCAGGTAGACGAATCCGCGACGCAGGCGGATGTACGTGATGTCGGTGCACCAAACCTGGTTGGGATGCCGTATTTCCATCCCTCGAAGCAGATATGGGTACTTTTTGTGTTCGGGCGTCGGCTTCGTTGTCCGGGGTTTCTGGTAAATCGCCTCGATGCCCATCACACCCATCAACCGGGATACACGCTTCCGGTTCACGAGCAGGCCTTCGGTCCGAAGGTGCTCGGTGATCCTGCGTGAGCCGTAGAACGGCCACTTCGTGTACAGCTCGTCGATCAGCCGCATCAGTTCCAGATTCCAAGCGTTCTCGCCCTCCGGTTTGAAGTAGGCCGTCGAGCGTGGCACCTGGGCCAGCTCGCATTGCCGTTTGATACTCAGCCTCGATGATGGCTCGATCCATGATCGTCGCTCCTCAGTCGAGGCCCTCAGTCTTTTTTTTTAGCCAGTCCACCTCCACCTTCAGCCGTCCAATCTCCTCATAGAGCTTGGACTCGTTTTGAAGCAGCTCCTGGACCTCTCTGTCGACGGCGTTGGGACCCGCCGCAAAACCGCTGGCCATCCGCTCGATGGCCTGTTTCTTCCACAGCGTTACCTGCGACGAGTGGACGCCGAATTCGCTGGCCAACTGCGCTGCGGTCTTGTCCTCCTTCAGCGCCGCCCGGGCCACTCGGGACTTGAACGCTGCCGAATGGGATCGTCTCTTCTTGGCTCTCTTGCTGCCCATGATCGCGTCTCCTCAGAGTCGAAGCGACGGGCCAAGCCTATCAGCCGGCGCGACTTAAGTCAGGCTGTCCAAGATTTGGGGACCACCATAGGGTGCCTCGGGTAGAATCCTGGTTTTACGAAATTTCGCGTACTTGGGCGCCCCAGCGCTTCTGGTCGGCGATTCGTGGTGTATGATCTTCATCTTTCTCCCAAAGGGGACTGACAAGCACTCGACATCGAGCGTGGGACGCGGGCACAGACGTCAGACGCAACCGCCGACGTCGGGGCGTGCCGGTTTTTTTTTTCAGGAAAGAAAGTGGGCCCTGTGGCCCGGAGCGCTTACGCCGCCGCCAGAGGTCGTGTCTGGAAAAAGCGTTTGCGTCCGCGCCCACTACTTCCCGACGGGAAAAATCAGGAGCAAGGGCCGTCGCCAGAACCTGGCACCGCTACTGGCACAGCTGCCCTACCACACGCCCTCAATTTCATACCCGGTCAGAACCCCCTCACTTGAAAACGAAGTATAGGGGTCCTTGCCGCTTTGGGGACCCCAGCGGCAATCTTGCCGGGACTTGGCCCCTTCAAGTCCCCTGATGTTTGCCATTCCACTCGATATTCCGGCCAGAACCCCCTCACTTGAAAATGAAGTATAGGGGTCCTTGCCGCTTTGGGGACCCCAGCGGCAATCTTGCCGACACTTGGCCCTGCCAAGTCCCCTGGGACTTGCCAATTCGCCCAATATTCCGACCATAACCCCTGTACTTGAAAACGAAGTCCATCGATTTCTGCCGGTTTTTTTCCCGGATCACGCAACCCGATTCTGCAGTTGGCAGATACCCCACCTCCTCGTGGGCCAGACTCGCTGTAGCTGGGAGAGATTGGCCCGGTGATCGCGGCCCGACTCGATGCGATGATGCGACTACGATCACATGGCCCGGGTGACTGACAGAGCCTAAGACGTCGGGCGTGGTGCGCTGGCGTATGTGTCAGGTGAAACGACTGACGTTGGGGCATTGCCGATTTTCTTTTTTGGGTCTGGGAAAGCGGGCACGCGCTGGTTCGCTACTTCGCCAGAGGCTCGTGCCAGTCAAAGGCGTGTACGCCATCGCCAGCCACGTTCCGAAGGAAGAAAGTAGAGGTATGTTTGCATTACCCAAAGGTACCGATGGCAAAAAGTTCAGCGATTCAGTGATCCAGCTCGCTGCATAGGTTCCTCAAGGGGTATGCAGTGCGCTAAGGGGGCTGAGCTCAGTGGGCGTAACACCCCAGCGACGGGGTCCCAACGTCGTAAGGCGTGCCCTCCACGTCCACCACCACACCCGGGAGCGGTGCCCCGGCCTGCACCGCGGGGGAGCCCGAGGCCAGGTGGTAGTCGTCCACGGGCTCGTCGGCAAAGAGGGGATCCCCCACGCTGGGACGGATCCCCATGGGCTCGGGCTGATCCCAGACCAGGTCCGCCACGTGATTGTTCTCTATGGTGAACGTGGGCAATGTGGTGGCGTCGCCGGCATGCAACGTGTGGAAGAGACAGTTCTGGATGAAGAAATTCCGCAGGTCCGCGGTCTCGCGCAAAAAGAAACCCGCATCCACCGTGGTCACATGCCAAAGCAACACGTGATCCCAGTCCCCGGTGATCTGCGAAATCAACGCTGAGTCCGCCGGGTCCTTTTCCATGAGCAGGTTCACGAAAGCCACATTGCGCATGGCTCCCGGCCCACCGAAGATCCCCTGGGCGCCCATGTCGAAGACCCGGGTGTTGTACACCACCACGTTGTCCACCGTCTCATCGGGGTTGTAGAACTGAAAAAGTCCGGGTGGGCCTCGGTGGCGCCGCTGTCGATACCGTGAACCACCAGATTGATGGACTTCAGCCCCGAGGATCCGCGAAACACGTCCGAGCCGATGTTCTCCAACACCACGTTACGTCCGAAGTGGTAGCCCGCGTTCTGGATGTCATGCAGGTAGGCGTCGGTGTAGTAGGCGTAGAAGGGGCGATTTCCCCCCAGGGGGTTGCCGCCATTCCACTGGCCACGGGCATCGAAGAGTTCGGCGCCGTCGAACCATACGTGGTGCTCGGCCTCGAGATAAAAGAGGGTCGAGTAGCCCGGCTCCACGGCCCGTCGGGAGTCGTGGGCCCGGAGTCCTTCTCCCCGCAGCCCGTCCAGATCAGCGCCACGCACAGCGCACCGCAAACAGTCGCCGGCCACGTCTTCATCGCAACCTCCGTCGTAGGTGCAGCAGCAGCAGCATCAACATCGGAAACAGGATCATCATGGGCGAAGCGGGGACGCGTGATTTGTGACAACCACACCCGCCCGAACCGCCTCCATCGTCCGTTCCCGCATCACTCAACGCCGCATCACTCAACGCCGCATCACTCAACGCCGCATCGCTCAACGCCGCATCGCTCAACGCCGCATCGCTCAACGCCGCGTCGCTCAACGCCGCGTCGCTCAACGCCGCATCGCTCACCCCCGCATCGGGCGTGGGCGGCGGGCATCCCTCGTCGATCTGCAGGTCGCAGTCGTTGTCCACACCGTCGCACACCTCCACCTGATTGCACTGCTGGCCCACCTGTCCATAGTGCGCCTGGTACCACCAGCGGATCTCCCAGGAAGCGCCAATGGGAGCCCCCGCCGCCTCATAGGCCGCCTCCCGGGCAGCGTGCTCCGTCGGATCCCCGGCCACGATGTACCAGGAGCCGCAGGTGGCGATGTCACCGAGGATGAAATGCTCCATGTTGATGCGCACGCTGGCGACGGTCCCGGGGTTGGCCGCCGACACCAGCCCGTAGTATCCGATGGCGTCGGCGGCGCCAAAGCCATAGCTCGTGGTAGTCGTGGTGCAGTTGTAGCTGGCCGCCTGGCCCACGAAGTCCTGGAAATGTAACCAGGTGATGCCCGGGGCGGTGGTGAGCACGTCACTGATGGCGTTCTGCAGGGCTGCGTGACTGGGCACGCTGTTGTAGGGCGTCCAGAAGGCGGGCGACCAGAGCACCGCCCCGGAGCGAATGGCGTTGAGCTGGGTGGACAGCTCGAGCAGGTACGCGGCGTACGCATTCTTGAGCGTCACATCCGAGGCGAGATAGTTCAGGTTCGCCTCGTAGGAGATGTACCAGTGGTATCCGGCCGCCGGGGTTAGCTGGTTGAACCGAGCCTCATAGGCGTTGGCCACCAGGACCGACAAATTGATATTGTCCCAACGGAAGGTGGAGTCCTTCATGCCGGTGACGTAGGGGTCTGAGTGGTCCAGGTTCCGAGTGCCCACGAAGATATTGTCGAAGCATCCGTAGTAGTCCTCGATGATGTCCAGAGCGTCGGTCATCAGGTTTCCCTGGGTGTCGGCGATCTCGGAAAGTACCAGGTTGCTGATGTAGTTGGCCGAGCCCGCGGTGCGGTGATCCGTACAGACCTTCTGGAACCAGGTCCGGGTGATGTACGCATCGGAACCCGTGGGCACGGAGGTGGCCTGCACAAAGAGGCTCTTTTGCACCGCCCGCCCGGACGGCGCATCCCCGAGCATCAGCGCAACAACCAACACCGCCATGGTACAGGTCCGGAAAACGCAGGACATGAGCTGTGTTCCTCCTCATGGTCACAATACAGGTACGAAAGGCTCAGAAGAGGGAAAACTACAGACGGTAGGACGGAAAGACGGAAGGCGCCTAGCTGTTGCCCTTCTTCTCCTTCTTCTTTACCCCCCCCCAAACAGACTGGAATTATAGCGTTACCAAACCGCTACTGGGCTACTCTCGCCCGTAAGAGAACTTGCAGGACCCGGAATCTCCCACGGCCTGGAAGGTGACCCGCCCCAGGGAATTTCCACAACAGAGCCGGCCGGTCTTGCCGCCGCTGGCGATGGTCGTGGACTTCTCCGACTCCCCTGGACACTGAACGGTGACCTTCAACGAGCAGTCTCCATCCGAATCCGTGATAACCACACACTTGTGGTCACTGAAGGTGCTGACCTGAGACTCACCGCACTTCATGGAGACGGTGGACATGTGGCTGGGGCCACAAGACAACGTCAGGGCTGCGGCGAACATCGCGAACAGAGCTGTAATCGAGTAGAGCTTCTTCATGTTGGTGGGTTCCTCCGACTCGGGATAATACAGGTCCACCCACCGTCTGGGAAGAGGTACGTTCCCTCTGGAAAGAAGTACGTTCCTTACTGCGTGATGAACACCTTGCAGCGGTTGCGGCCGCGCTGCTTGGCGAGGTAGAGCGCCTGATCCGCCGAGGACAGAAGACTCTGGGGACTATCGATGGAGGGATAGGGAAAGCCGGCCACGCCAACGCTGACCGTCACCGGCACGGTGCCGCCGTCGAAACGAAACTCATGATCCTGCACGGCGCCCCGCAGCCGTTCGGCGAGGACGAGCCCACCGTCCAGGGAGATGCCCAGGGAGAGTATCACGAACTCCTCGCCGCCGTAGCGGCAGCAGGTGTCCTCCGTGCGCACAGTTTCGGAGATGCGCTTTCCCACCTCGGCCAGCACCAGATCTCCCGCCTCGTGCCCGTGGATGTCGTTGACCTGCTTGAAATGATCGAGGTCTATCATGCAGACCGTCAGCGCGGCCTTGTGACGGGAAGCGAAGGCGAACTCCGCCTCGAGGTACTCGTCGAGGTAGCGCCGGTTGAACAGGCCCGTGAGAGGATCACGCAGGGCTGCGTCGTACATGCGGCTCTGAAAGGCGGCCTCTAGCTCATCGTGATAGATGAACTTGACGACCGCACCGAAACCCAACTGGATCATGGCGCCTTCCTCAAGGCGAGTGGAGCGCGAGATTCGCTGCCCGTCCACCAGGGTGTCATTGGAGCTGGCGATATCCTCAATCCACACTTCGTCATTATCGCGGATCTCAAAACGGCACTGCCGACGGCTCACCTCCTCAACGGGGATCAAGATAGAGACACCCTCTTCCCGCCCGAGCACCGCGCCGTCGGTGATCCAGTGAATCGCTCCGGTGGTGGTGCCGCGCATCACGATGAGGCATGGACGTCCCGTGCCGAAATCGGGCAGGGGAACGATGGGCACCACATCCGTCTTTGTCTTCTCGTAGATAGTCATAAAAAGAACTCCACGGACCACCGCTGTATGTTACGCCGAAAAGACATTTTAGCCAGAATCATTTGTCTTGCAAACTACAAAAAAACACAAAGTGATCACTGCGCTGCCGACACGCAGCCGCTCCCAACAAGCGACAAGCCCTTACGTTTACAGCAAAAACAGAAAACCTTGGCGAGGATCAAGTCGGGCCGGGAATCCGGCCGGAGAACCACAGGCTACTTGACCGGAGTCGTCGTCGTCTTTGAGGACTGGTCGTGGTCCACCACGATCTTGATGACATTCGCGCCCTGAGCCATCTCCCCCTCAACATGCATCTTCATGGTCATGACATGGTAGCCATGGTTGAGAACCTTGGGATCCCTGGGCACCCACCCCGACATACCAATCTCAAAGTAGCCCTCAGTAACCTTGATCGTACCCATGTGCGGCGCGATGTTATCGATCCGGGTCTGGACCTTAAGATCCAGGACGTCCATGCCGCTCCGCTTCCTGACTGCCACGAGGGTCGCCTTGCCGATAACATCGGTGGGCTTGGGCCACAGGCTCGCTTTCTTGAACTTCCCTTTGAAACTCGCCAGCATCTTGGCCGTGTTGACCTTCCACGAGTCCCCGGGCTTCTTGGGACCATCGGGACCAAACACGTCATCAGTGGTGGTCTTGTCTCCGTCAAATAGCGAGACGGCGAAACCGAGCACCTTGTCCGCATCCTTGGCCACCGGCTTGCCGTTGACGGTAAACTTCTCCTTGTCGCCCACGGTCTCGGCGACGACCACGGTGCCCGCGGGAAGCAGGTCCCTGGTGACACCGCGCTGGGCCATCCGAAGCTGGATGATCTTGACCTCCACCCGGGTGGCCTTGCCGCAGGCATGAACGGACTTCACCGTAACAATGCCCTCGTAGGCGTACGTCATCCTGACGGACTGGGCAGCAACCGGTCGACCGTTCATCGCGGTGTCGCTGTCCACTCTTCCGGTAGACACGACCCTGGACTTTTGCCCCACCTTCTCCGGGCGGTCGAACTTGATGATGTAGGCCCCCCCCGGAGCCGCAGCGCCCCTGGCATCGGGCCCCGTGGAATCAGTCTGCGTCGCCCGTCTCGGCGTATCGGTACCAGCGGGCTTTGTGCACGCCCCGAGGCCGAGGCCCAGGGCCACGATCAGGGCCAAGCCCGCCGTCACGGCGCGCGCACCACACATTGTTCGGGTATTCATGGATTGGATCCTTTCGACTTACATCATTCTGAAGGATGAGATCAGCGAGGAGAGGCCAAAGCGTCACAGGACCCGAGCTACTTGATCGGGGTCACTCTCTTCTTCCCCGTCTGGACGAAGTCCACCACGAGCTTGATGGTCTTCGGGCCCTTTTTGATGTCGCCCTCAATGTGCATCTTCACGAACATGGCATGGTAGTCGTTGTTGACGACCTTCGGGTCCTTGGGCAACCAACCCGCCATTCCGATCTCCAGGAAGCCGGCCGTGGCCTTGACCGGACCCATCTTCGGAGCGATGTTGTTGACCTTGACCTTGGCCACGATCTGCAAGACGTCCATGCCGTCGACCTTCTTGGCGGCGACGAAGGTCACCTTACCGGTGACATCGGAGGGCTTGGGCACCATGGCCGCGTCCTTGAATTTTGTTTTGAGGCTGGCAAGCATCTTCGCCGCGTTGGGCTTCCAGGAGTCACCGGGCTTCTTCGGGCCGCCGGGGCCGAACACTTCGTCGGTGGTGGTGGCGTCGCCGTCGAACAGATCGATGACATAGCCGAGCACCTTACCCAGGGGCTTGGCCACGGGCTTGCCGTCGACGGAGAACTTCTCCTTGTCGCCCGCGGACTCGGCCAGAACCAGGGTGTCGGCCGGCAGCAGCTCCTTGGTGGCGCCGCCCACGGTGGACTGGAGCTTGATGATCTTGACCTCGAGCTTGGTGGCCTTGCCGCTGGCGGCGTGCACTGCCTTCACCGTGACCACGGCCTCAAAGGCGTAGGTCATGTTTGTGCTCTGCTTGGGAATAGGCTTCCCGTCGACGGTGGTCTTGCCCTTCACCGAACCGGTGGACACGACCTTGTACTTCTGCCCCTCCTTGAGAGGACGATCGAACTTGAGGATGAAACCGTCGCCCGTAGCTACGGGACGCTTGGCGTCCATGGCGTCGGCCTTCATGGCGTCAGCCTTCATGGCGTCAGCCTTCATGGCGTCGGCCTTCATGGCGTCAGCCTTCATGGCGTCGGCTTTCATGACGTCCATGGAGGCCGCCTTCATGACGTCCATCGTGTCGTCGGCTTTTGACTTGTCCTCTTTGGGTTTTTTCTTGCATGCCCCAACGGTCAAGGCCAGCACTGCGGTAGCGATGAGGAGTCCGCGCATGGTCCAGGTATTCATTTGTTGGATCCTTTCGTTCTGGCATTGGTTTCGCTCAGACTTTGCTTCGATATCAGGTATAGGGGTCCTGTGTCAACCAGGAGTGAACCGGTAAGTCAATCTTTGGCCGGCCTGAACCGGAAGGGATAGCGAACCGTGATCTTGCCTCCTTCGGGAGCTTCGAATCGGAGGCTTTCGGCCATGACCAGCACGCAGCGCTCGAGCCCCGGGTGGTCCAGGGACGACTCTTGGATCTCGGCGCTGGAGATCCGGGCGTTCTCACCATCGGGATCCGCCTCGATGGTGAACGCCAGGACCAGCTTACCACCGAGCTGATCATCGGCGGCCAACCAGCCATCGTAGCACTCCTTGATCTCCGCTATCCGAGCCCGCATGGCGCCCTTGATCCCCTTGGCTGTAAGGGGCCAGATGGCGGGCTCGTCGACATCCTCTGGCCCCCCCGGCGCCTCTGGATCCGTGACCGCACCGTGCCCCATGCCTCGCCCCAACAGCCTGGCCAAACGCGCCCGATCCACCCGGTTCGGGATCCCCATGGCGCCACGCCTCCGCACGAGGGGATCCGAACCCGCCGCCCGCGCCGCGCCCCCCTGCCCACCCTGGCCCCGAGACATGGCCCCGAGCCAACTGGTCCGGCTGGTCCGGCTGGTCCGGCTGGTCCGGCTGGTCCGGCTGGTCCGGCTGGTCCGGC
>JAOZUO010000031.1:46316-58761 GCA_029938605.1 Deltaproteobacteria bacterium
CTGGTCCGGCTGGTCCGGCTGGTCCGGCTGGTCCGGCTGGTCCGGCTGGTCCGGCGCGGCTTCGGACGAGCCACGTACAGCAGGATCAGCCCCACAGCCACCGCCGCCAGCGCGAGGCTCAAGATCCACCAGGCACCCCGATTGGTAGTGCTCATCTCACCGGCCAAATTATTGTAAGCATTGACATCGTTGACATGGTTCTTTGTCGAAGTCCCAAGTACCGATTCACCTAAACTACCAATAAAACTATTTAAAACCACCGATTTTGGCCTTGATTCCCAGTGCCTGAGCGAATAGAAAGAGATACTAACCATGATGGTCTTTTCTTGAAAACTCCCGACAGTAGCACCGTAACGAACACCGTGACGGATGCAACCCTGATCGGCCTGACCCCCTTCGAGCGTCCGGACGTGGACCTCTGTGCAGCCCTTGCCCGCACCTCTGCCTTTGGAATATTAGACCTGGGGCACGACCGGGACCAGGCCCGACTGGCGGTGGATAAGCTGGGAGACCGCGGATGTCCCTTCGGGGTCCGCTTTTCCGAGACCGACTGGCTCAACCGCTTCGAGCTGCCGGGGACCTGCACTACCATAGTGTTGCCCGCACCCGGTTGGGAGGCGTCCTCGGCGTGCCGTAACCGAAACGTGCTCGTTCAGGTGACCTCCTTGGACGAGGCCCGGTCCGCCCAGACCAACGGCGCCATGGGAATCATCGCCAAGGGCAGCGAGAGCGGCGGCAGCATCGGAGACTCCACGGCCTTCCTGCTGTGCCAGCAGCTCATGGGACAGGTCGAGCTGCCCGTCTGGATCCAAGGCGGAATCGGGTGCCACACGGCCGCGGCATGCCTGGCCGCCGGAGCCCAGGGCGTGGTGCTCGACAGCCAGCTCGCCTGCCTGCGCGAGTCCTCCCTGGGGGCGGACACCAAGGCCGCCCTGGCCCGCCTCGACGGGAGTGAAACCCGCGTGGTGGGGGGCTATCGGGTGTGCGTTCCCCCCGGCGCCGGCCATGGGCTCAGAGAGCTCACGCCGGCGCCCCTGGCCAAGCGCCTCGGCCCCAAAACGGGAGAGACCTTCGTGGTGGCGGGTCAGGACATCTCCCTGGCGAGCAGCCTCGCCGAGACCTTCCCCACGGTGAATCGCCTCGTGCGGGGACTACAGGAGGCTGTCTCCTCCCACCTGGGACAGGCCCGTACCCTGACGCCGCTGGCGCCGGATGCCAAGCTCGCCGAGACCCTTGGCATCACCTACCCCATTGTACAGGGCCCCATGAGCCGGGTCAGCGACCGGGCGGAGTTCGCCCTGGCCGTGGCCGACGCCGGCGCCATGCCGACCCTGGCGCTAGCCATGGTCGACGGCGCCCACGCCGAACAGATGCTCACCGAGACCGCGGCGCTGCTCGAGGGAAAGCCCTGGGGCGTTGGCATCCTCGGCTTCGCGCCGCCCGAGCTCCACGCCGAGCAGAAACGAGCCATCGTAGAGAATCGGCCGTCCCTGGTGATCATCGCGGGCGGGCGACCCAACCAGGCTCGGGAGTTCGAGGACCTCTCCATCCCGACCTTCCTCCATGTGCCCTCGAGCGGCCTGTTGGACCTCTTCCTCCAGGACGGCGCCCGACGCTTCATCTTCGAAGGACACGAGTGTGGCGGCCACATAGGCCCTCGCTCCAGCTTCGCCTTGTGGGAAGAGCAGGTGGAGCAACTCCTGGGATTCGAATCCCCCGAGGAGCTTTCCATTCTGTTCGCCGGCGGGATCCACGACGCCCTCTCCGCGGCCATGGTCAGCGCCATCGCCGCCCCGCTGGCGGCCGTGGGCGCCGAGGTGGGCGTGATCATGGGCTCGGCCTACCTGTTTACGTCCGAGGCGGTGTCCACCGGCGCGATCCTGCCCGGGTTCCAAAAGACCGTGCTCGCCTGCCGGCGGACGGCGGTGCTCGAGACCGGTCCCGGCCACGTCACCCGTTGCGCCGCGTCCGCCTTCGTGGAGACTTTCGAACAACGAAAAGCCGCTCTCGTCGCGGACCAGACCCCCGCCGAGGAGATCTGGCTGGCCCTGGAGCGGCTGAACCTCGGCCGGCTCCGCATCGCCTCCAAGGGCGAGCACCAGCAGAGCGCCGACGAGGATGACTTCACCCTGGTGGGCGCCGCGGGTCAGCGCGCCGACGGGCTGTTCATGGCCGGTCAGCTCTCGGCCCTGCGGGACCGCGTGTGCGATCTCGAGGAGCTACACCGAGACGTGTGTGTAAACGCCTCGGTCGTGCTCGAGGAGATGCACATCCCGGAAGGGGACTCCCACCAGCCGACCATGGACGAGATCGCCATCGTGGGTATGGCCTGTATCTACCCCGACGCGCCGGACCTGGAGACCTACTGGGCGAACATCCTGGCGGGCACCGACTGCGTGCGCGAGGTGCCCCCGGAGCGTTGGAACCCCGACATCTACTTTGATCCCAACGCCGGGCCGGATCAGCGCGGCCAGAAGTCCGTGTCCAAGTGGGGCGGGTTCTTGCCGAAGATCGACTTCGACCCCATCTCCCATGGGACGCCGCCCAACGCGCTCCCCGCCGTGGAGCCCGTGCAGCTCCTCGCCCTGGAGGTGGCCCGCCGGGCCCTGGCAGACGCGGGCTATGACGAGCGGGAGTTCGACCGGTCCCGGGCGTCTGTGATCTTCGGCGCCGAGACCGGCTGCGACCTCTCGGGAGCCTACACCTTCCGCTCCCTGTACCCCATGTACGTGGGCGGGGACATGCCGCCGGAGCTGGACCACGCCCTCCCTGACGTCACCGAGGACACCTTCCCGGGTATCATCGTAAATGTCATCGCCGGCCGGGTGGCCAACCGCCTCGACCTGGGCGGCGTCAACTACACCGTGGACGCGGCCTGCGCCAGCTCCCTGGCCTCCGTGTACAGCGCCTGCCAGGAGCTGCTGTCGGGCAACAGCGACCTGGTGCTCAGCGGCGGCGCGGATCTGCACAACAGCATCAACGACTACCTGATGTTCTCGAGCGTACAGGTCCTATCATCGACGGGAAAGTGTAGAACCTTCGGCGCCGACGCCGACGGCATCGTGCTCGGCGAGGGCGTCGCGGTCATCGTCCTCAAACGCCTCTCGGACGCCGAGAGCGACGGGGACCGGATCTACGCCACCATAAAAGGGATCGCCGGCACCAGCGACGGACGCGCCGTAGGGCTCACCGTACCCCGCCGGGAGGGGCAGACACGCGTGCTGAAGGACGCCTACGCCCGCGCCGGAGTGTCGCCGCGAGACATCGGCCTGGTGGAGGCCCACGGCACGGGCACCGTGCTGGGGGATCGCATCGAGCTGGGCGCCCTGACCGACATCTACACCGCCGCGGGCGTGAAGCCCGGCTCCTGTGGGCTGGGCTCGGTGAAGTCGCAGATCGGCCACACCAAGTGCGCCGCGGGTCTGGCCGGGGTCATCAAAGTGGCCCTGGCGCTGCACACGCGCACGCTCCCGCCCACCCTCCGGATCAAGCAGCCCAACCCGGCCTATGATCCGCGCCGCAGTCCTTTCGCTCTCAACGCCACCGTCCGCCCCTGGTCCCAGGCACAGGGCGTGGACCGGATGGGAGCCGTGAGCGCCTTTGGTTTCGGCGGTTCCAACTTCCACGCCGTGCTGGGCGAGCACCCCTCCGAGGTCGAGGCCCCCGTCCGGTCCCGGTGGCCGGCGGAGCTGGTGCTGCTTCGCGCCGACCTGCCCGATCAGGCGGTGGAGCTGGCGGCGAAGCTGGAGTCTGTCCTGGCGGCAAACCCCAGGCTGCGGCTGCGGGACGTGGCCCACACCCTCGCCCTCCATTCCACCGGACCGACCCACTTGGCCATCGTGGCCGCGGACGTCGACGACCTCCGGCGAAAGCTGGCGGCCATCCGCGAGGGCGTCGAGGTCCAGGACGTGTACCGCGCCGGGGACTCCGTAAAGGGTAAGATCGCCTTCTTGTGCCCCGGCCAGGGCAGTCAGCGGGTGGGCATGTTGGCGGACCTCTACGCCCTCTTCGGAGAGCTCGAGCCGCTGCTGGATCTGGCTGCGGGGCTGCGCTCCACGCTCTACCCCCCCACGGCCTACAGATCCCAGGAGCGAGCCGCCCAGGTACAGGCCATCAATGACACCTCCCGGGCACAGCCTCTCATGGGCATCGCGGATCTGACGCTTTCGGACCTCCTCGCCGAAGTGGGCATCCTGCCGGACATGCTGGCCGGCCACTCCTACGGAGAGCTGCCCGCCCTGTGCATCGCCGGGGCTCTGGACCGGACCGACCTCGTGGACCTGTCCATCGCCCGGGCCGAGGCGATCCTCAAAGCCGCCGGGGATCGGGCCGGGACCATGGCCGCGGTCAGGGCGTCGGCCGCCGACCTGCGGCCCGTGGTGGACGACCTCGGCGGGCTGGTGGTCATGGCCAATCACAACGCGCCGGATCAGACGGTGCTCTCCGGGCCCGTGGAGGACATAGCCCACGCCCGGGAAGTGCTCTCGGCCAAGGGCTTCGACGTGCGCGAGATCCCGGTGAGCTGCGCCTTCCACAGCCCGCTCATCGCCCCGGCCACCTCGACCTTCCGAAAGAGCCTCAAGGGCGTGGACATGTCGGAGCCGTGCCTGCCGGTCTACTCCAACACCACGGCCGAACCCTATCCCCGACGGCCCGAGGCCATCCGCGCCCGCCTCGCCCAGCACCTGGCGTCTCCCATCCGCTTCGTGGAGGAGATCCGGGCCATGTACGACGCCGGCGCTCGGATCTTCGTAGAGGTGGGGCCGGGCCGAGTACTCACCGGGCTCGTGCGGTCCATCCTCCGGGACGAGCCGCACCTGGCCGTGGCCACGAACGAAGCCGGCCAACCATCCCTGCCCACGCTGCTCGGTTGCCTGGCCCAGTTGGCCGTACACGGCGCCGAGCCGATCACCGCGCCGCTTTACAGGAACCGGGACACGGTGCCCTTCGACCTGGACGATCCGCCCACCCGTACTCCGGGCACCTGGGAGATCGACGGCCACCGGTCCACCCCAGCGGAGGGCCCCCTGCCCGGCTTCGCCATGCACCCCCTCACCGAACCCGTCCCCGCCGCGGCCTTCAAGGGACGCGCCGCGGGCGCCACCAGCGCCCGGGAGGCGGTGGTGGTGGAGTTCCTCGGGTCCATGCGCGAAATGGTCAAGACCCAGCGTGAGGTGATGCTCACCTACCTCGGCGCCACCTCCGCGCCGGTGGACTCGCCGTCCGCGTCTGGGAGCGTCGACTCCGCGTCGGCCGGGCTATCCGATGCCGCCTCCGACGCCGACGCCGGCGAGGCGGTGGACATAAAGACGGTGCTGCTCGACCAGGTCAGCGAGCGCACGGGGTACCCCGTGGAGATGCTCGACCTGGATCTCGACCTGGCGGCGGACCTCTCCATTGACTCCATCAAGCGGGTGGAGATCCTCGGCGTCCTGTCCCGCAAGATCGGGCTGGCCCGAGGCGACCTGACCCAACGCGAGAAGCTGGTGGAGAAGCTCACGGCCTGCAAGACCCTGCGCGCCATCCTCGAGACCCTGGAGGAGGCCCAGGGCCGCGGCGAGCCCGAGGCGACGGACGAGGCGACACTCGAGGCGGAGTCGGCCGGCACCAGGAACGGCGACGGCGCCAAGGACGGCGACGGCGCCAAGGACGGCGACGGCGCCAAGGACGGCGCCACCCGGCTCATCACCGCCATCGTCCCGGACACCGTGCTGCGCTTCGAGCTCGAAGTTTCCCCCGCGCCGCCTGCCCAAACAGACCCGGAGCTCTTGTCCGGCCAGACCTTTGAAGTGACCCAGGACGGAGGCGGCGTGGCCGAGGCGCTGTGCCGGCTGCTGGAGGACCATGGCGCCCGGACGCGGATCCTCGCCGCCGGGGAGTCCGTGGGAGAGGTGGACGGCCTGATCCTGCTCGACGGGCTCGGTACCGACTGGAAGACCGACTCGGTGCCGGAGCTCTTTCCCTTGGTGCTCGATGGGCTGGTGGGTGGCGCGAAGACCCTCGTGGCCACCACCGCCCTCGGTGGTCGCTTCGGTGGCGGAGACGGGCCGAACGGCGAGCCCCAGCCGGGGGGCATCTCCGGCCTGGCCAAGAGCGTCGCCAAGGAGTGGCCGCGGGTCCGCGTGCGGGTGGTGGACTTCGATCCCGAGGCGGATCCCGACGTCGTGGCGGCGGCCGTGCGCGATGAGGTGCTGAGCCCTGACGACCTGTTGGAGATCGGGTACGACAACGGTGTCCGGTACACCCAGCGCCCCGTGACCGCCCGGTGCGCCCAGCCAGACCCCGCCTCCCTCGCCCTGGACAACGACTCGGTGGTGCTACTCACCGGCGGCGCCCGAGGCATCACCGGCCACGTGGCCCGGGAGCTGGCGACGCGCTACCGCACGCGGCTGATCCTCGTGGGGCGTTCGCCCCTACCCGGCGACGACGACGATCCGGCGGAGCTGGCCGAGGCGCGGGATCTGCTCGGCCTGCGCAAGGGGCTGGCGGCGCGCAGCGACGGGCTGAGCCCCGCCGACATTGACAGTCTGGCCCGGCGGATCCTCTCCGCCCGGGAGATGCGGTCCACCTTGGCCGCCCTCCGCGAGGCCGGGGCCGAGGTGGAGTACCACAGCGTCGACGTACGGGATCGTCGCGCCTTCGGAGCGCTCCTGGACTCGGTGTACGAGCGGTTCGGACGTCTGGACGGCGTCATCCACGGCGCGGGGCTCATCGAAGACCGCCTCCTGGTGGACAAGACCCTCGACTCCTTCCGGCGGGTCTTCGACACCAAAGTGGCGGGCGCGACCATCATCGATCACAAGATCCGCGAGGACGTCCGCTTCGTCGTGTTTTTCTCCAGCGTGTCGGGCGTGTTCGGCAACCGAGGACAGATTGACTACGCCGCGGCCAACGACGCCTTGGACAAGCTGGCCGCGTCCCTCAACCGCCGCATCCAGGGACGCGCCCTTTCGATCAACTGGGGCCCCTGGGCGCCCACGGACACAGACTCAGGCATGGTCTCGACCGCCCTGGAGGCGGAGTATGCCCGCCAGGGCATAGGCATGATCCCCAGCGAAGAAGGCGTCTTGAGCCTGCTCAACGAGCTGACCTGCGACTCTACCGCCTCCCAGGTGATCCTCATGCGGGCCAACCCCGAGCCCTTCCTGGCCAGGGATCCGACCCCGAACCTCCACACCGAACCCGAACTCGAACCCGAACTCGAACCCGAACCCGACGACGTGGGCGAGCCCTAGTCCAATGGCGGACAACGCGCGCCATAGCCGGTCCGTGGCCATCGTTGGCATGGCCTGTATCTTCCCTGACGCCCCGGACCTGGCCACCTATTGGCACAACCTCCGGCAGGGTCACGACGCCATCACCGAGGTGCCGCTGGATCGCTGGGAGCCCTTGTACTACGATCCGTCCTCCGGGGCCGTGGACCGACTCTACTGCCGTCGGGGCGGCTTCATCGGCGACCACGCGCGGTTCGACCCCACCGCCTTCGGCATCATGCCCGTGGCCGCGGCCGCCGCGGAGCCGGATCAGCTACTGACGTTGAAGGTGGCTGCCCAGGCCCTGGAAGACGCGGGCTACTCCCCGTCCGTTCTCGCTGACCTCACCGCCGGCATCGTGCTCGGCCGCGGGGGCTACCTGAATGTCGGCACCACCCGGCTGTTGCAGAGGGTGCGCGGCGCCGAGCAGCTCATCTCCGCCCTGCGCACCCTCGTGCCCGGACTGCCCGAAGACCAGCTTGCGCGCATCAAGGCCGCCTTCGGGGACTCAGTGCCGGAGATCGGACCGGCCACCGCCATCGGCCTGGTGCCCAACCTCGCCGCCTCCCGGGTGGCCAACCGCCTGGACCTGCGCGGGCCCGCCTACACCGTGGACGCAGCTTGCGCCAGCTCCCTGCTCGCCGTGGATCAGGCCTGCGACGCCCTGTGCAGCGGCCGCTGCGACGTGATGCTCGCCGGCGGCGTACACCTCACCCACGACACCACCTTCTGGTCCGTGTTCTGCCAACTCGGCGCCATGAGCCGGGATCAGATGATCCGCCCCTTTGACGAGCGAGCCGACGGGCTGCTCATCGGCGAGGGTGTCGGCGTAGTGGTGCTGCGTCGCCTGGCCGACGCCGAGCGGGACGGCGACCACATCTACGCGGTGGTGCAGGGTGTGGGGGTAAGCAGCGACGGCCGCACGGCGAGCCTCATGGAGCCTTCGGTGGAGGGGCAGCTCGTGGCGCTGGCCCGGGCTTGGGAGGAGGCGAACCTGGCACCGGACAGGGTGGGCCTGGTGGAAGCCCACGGTACGGGCACGGCCGTGGGGGATGAGGCGGAGCTCGAGACCCTCCGCCGGTTCTTCGGCCCGCCCCAGACGGGCGCGGGCGCGCGCCCGGGCCTGGGCAGCGTCAAGTCCATGATCGGGCACACCATGCCCGCGGCGGGCATCGCCGGAGTCATCAAAGCCGCCCTGGCCGTACACCACGGCGTGAGGCCTCCCACCCTCCACGCCGACCGACCGCACCCCATCCTGGCGGACTCCCGCTTCCGGTTGATCCAGGAGACCGAGCCCTGGCGCGAGCCCCATCGGGTGGCCGCGGTGAACGCCTTCGGCTTCGGCGGCATCAACGCCCACGTGATCCTGACCTCCCACGAGGAGTCGCCCAACGGCGCCCCCAGGACCGCCCCGGCACACAGGGCCGAGACCGCGCCCAAAGCAGCCGCGCCCAAAGCGGCCGCGAAAGCCGACATTCTGACCCTGGCCGCCGCCACGCCCGCGGAGCTGCTAGAGGCGTTGGACGCAGGTCTGGACCACTTCACCGGCTCGGGCTCGGGCTCGGGAGCGGGAGCGGCGCGCCTGGCGATCCTGGATCCGGATCCCGACAAGATCGCCCGCGCCAAGAAGATCCTCAGCCGCTCCAAGCGGTGGCCCGGCCGGGGCGACGTGTGGTTCTCGCCCGACGGCATGGTCGGCCGGGGTGGACGCGTGGCGTTCCTGTTCCCCGGAGTAGACGCCTCCTTCCGGCCGAGGGTACAGGACGTGGCCGCGCGGTTCGACCTGCCCCTCCCGGCGCACCTGGACGCCGACGGTCTGGAGGAGATCGGCCTCGGCATCGTGGAGGTGAGCCGGTTGATGCACGAGGTCCTCGGGCGTCTGGGGATCCACGCCGAGGCCATGGGCGGCCACTCCATCGGCGAGTGGACCGCCATGATCTGCTCGGGCATGATCCCAAAGCAGGAGATCGACGCCCTCATCGCCGAGCTGCAGGTGGGCACCCTGGAGGTCCCGGGCGTGGCCTTTGCCGCCCTGGGCTGCGGCGCCGACCGGGCCCAGCAGGCCATCCGGGGACTGCCGGCCATCGCCGTGTCCCACGACAACTGCCCGCACCAGGTCCTGGTCTGCGGCAAGGACGAATCCATCCGCACCGTGACCGAGCGCCTCAAGTCTGAGGGGATCCTCTGCCAGGTCCTGCCCTTCCGCTCGGGCTTCCACTCGCCGCTGTTCACCGACTACGTGGGCATGCACAAGACCCACTTCGCCCGCCTGCCCATGGTGCAGCCCGAGGTCCCGGTGTGGTCGGCCACCACCTGCGCCCCCTTCCCCGGAGATCCGGACGAGATCCGCGCTCTGGTGCTCCGGCACCTGGTGCGGCCCGTGCGATTTCGCCAGCTCGTTGACGCACTGTACGCCGAGGGATTCCGCGCCTTCATACAGGTGGGCAGCGGGAGCCTGGTGGGCTTCGTCTCGGACACGCTCAAGGGGCGCGAGCACCTGGCCATCACCGCTAACGCACCCACCCACACCGGCCTCCAGCAGCTCCGCAGGCTGGCGGCGGCCCTCTGGGTGGAGGGCGGCCAGGTGGATCTGGCCCCGCTGTTCGACGCCCCGGACCACGCCGCCCTGGAGCTGAAGCTCCCCCTGGGCGCGCCGCTGGTGCGGCTTCCGGAGTCCCTCACCATCGACGTGGGCCCATCGTTCACCGACAACCAGTACCCTCGGGAGGCGGGCACCGTATGGGACGAGCTCAACGCCCTGACCCGGGAGATGGACGACACCCGCCGCGCGGTAATGAAAGCCCTGGTGGAGTCCGCCAACCGCCCGACGACACACACCTCTCGGGTCACCCTCTCGGTACGCACAGTACAGGATCTGAGGGACCACACCTTCTTCGACCAACCCCGGGGCTGGACGAACCCGGCCGACCTCCACCCGGTGGTGCCCATGACGATGCTCATCCGCCTCATGATGGACGCGGCCGAGCAGGTCGTGCCCGGGCGGGTGGCGGTGGCGGTGCGCGACGTGGAGGCCTTCAAATGGCTCGTGGTGGAGCCGGAGCGCGAGGTCGAGATCACCGCGCGTCTACTGGACCCCAACTCCAACCCCGTCGGCGCCAGTGACAAGGACAGTGACAAAGACAGTGACGACAACAGCGACCGGGTTGTGGTCCAGGTGTCCCTGGACGAGTTCGCTCGGGCCGAGGTCATCCTCGCCCATGACTACCCCGCCCCTGCCCCGCCGCGGCCCCTGGCCCTCGCCCAACCAGAGCCCTCGCCCATTGACGCCCACACCCTCTATGCCGACCGCTGGATGTTCCACGGGCCCCGGTACCAGGGCCTGGTGGACCTCGGCCCCATCAGCGACGAGGGCATCCACGGCGTCATCGTGACCCCGCCGGGCCCCGGGGCGCTGCTGGACAACGCCGGGCAGCTCTTCGGGTACTGGGTCATGGCCCGCCAGGACACCGACCGCCTCGCCATGCCCCAGCGTATCGGCAGACTCGACCTCTACGGCCCCGAGCCCAACCCCGGCGAGAGGCTCGACTGCGACGTATGGATCCGCCTGGTGGACCCCAAGGAGGTCATCTCCGACCTGCAGCTCACCCACCGGGGCGCTGTCTGGTGCACCATCGAGGGGTGGAGCGACTACCGCTTCGAAACCGACCAGCGCATGTGGGACGTCATGCTGCAGTCCTCGGTGCACCTGCTGGCCGAGCCCACCGACGCCGGATATTTTCTATACGACGACCGCAAGCGGCGGACCCCCACCCGAGACTGGCTCTCCCGCCGCTACCTCGGCCAGGTCGAGCGCCAGGCCATGCGCGACGCCGGACCCCGCCGCGCCCGGTCCTGGCTCCACGGCCGCATCGCCGCCAAGGACGCCGTACGCCACTGGCTCTGGCAGCACCACGACCACCCCCGCGACAACCCCATCTTCCCCATCGAGGTCCACCTCGACTACGACGCCGGCGGCGCCCCCCTGGTCCAAGCCCCCACCGACGCGGACCTGCGCATCTCCCTGGCCCACAGCGGCGACGTGGCCGTGGCCCTGGTCCGCGAAGGCACAGACCCCGGCATCGACGTCGAGCTCATCGCCCCCCGGGACGCCGACTTCCTCGACGTCGCCTTCACCAACCGGGAGCGCGCCCTCCTCCCCCCAAACGATCCCACCGGCGAGCACGCCACCCGCTTCTGGTGCGCCAAAGAGGCCGTCGCCAAAGCCCGCCGCAAAGGCCTGGGCGGCAACCCCAAACGCTACGTCATCACCGAAGTCAACGGCCCCCGCCTCCGCGCCGACACCCTCTGGGTCCAAACCCAAATCATCGACGACCACATGATCGCCTGGACCTCGGTCGCCGAGAAATAGCAGCCTGCCCCATTGGGAATCACGGGGATAGCGTCACGCAAGCACCCGGAGGCATTCCATAATGTCTTCGACAGTTCTGGGATTGAACATCCCTCGCCCGCCGACCGAGCCTCGAAGGGCAATACGCTTCAGCTCACCGGAGTTATTCTCACGCGCGAAGGCATCGTTGATCTCCGTTGCCTCGTCGCCAAGTAGCGAAACGAGAACGTACGTCACTTTTCCAGCACATCCTCAGCAAGCGACAAGACAAAGGCCTTCGTCGCAGCCTCCACGAACTCGTCCGCCAAACGTCGGTCACCTTTGAGGGAATCAAGCACGTCCTTTGCCCGAATGGGCTGCCCCTGCGCGTCGATGGAGACGGTCGTGTCGGGGCTCATCCCAGACTTCACGAGCCCGCGCAGCGTGTCCCAATACGGGCTCGGCTCGTAGAAGTGGCCCGCCGCTTCATCGCGCGGTCGACGCCTCACCAACGTCTGACCCTGTTTATCGAGAGAAACGTCGAAGAACTCATCAGTGACGGCGAAATAGTGGTGGTGGGTCGCCATCCAGAGTTGGTCGACGTCCGGAGCGCCATCTTCGCCGAGCACACTTTCGAGCAATAGCGCCGACAAGGTCGCGATTTCATCCTCTATGACTTCGAGAGAAACATCGTCAGAGGACACCGGAGACAGGGTTTTATTCAGCATGATTATTCTATAGCAGAGCGATGTTTTGGCCCTCTGACAGGCACCGCCACCATGCGAAGAGGAGCTCAGGGTTGTCCGTCCCTCGACCGAGGTCAAAGCGACGCACACCGTCGCTGCTGGGTGCAAAGGTAGGGACA
>JAOZUO010000279.1 GCA_029938605.1 Deltaproteobacteria bacterium
ACCAGGTGGGCCCTACCGGGCCGTCGAACCGGCGGCGGAACCACCGGTGGTGAAGTCTCGGGCCTGGCCCGTTTGAGCTCCAAGAAGAAACGGAGTGATGTCCGAATCTTCTCGGCGAAAGCATGGGCAAAGGGCTCGTTTGTGACAACGTCAGCCCCGTGATCGATGAAGAATTCGATGATGGTCGGTGTCCAGTGACACAACACGTCGACGAAGGGAACCGCTGCGATTTCCGCGCCGAACTCGACGAGAAGCTGAACGAGATCGAGTCTTCGGCTCGATACCGCATGCGCAAGCGCAGCGTTCTTTGCTGCCTGAGTGTCCTCATTGCGTACGAGGAGCTCAACGAGGCTGTGGAAACCGAGGTCCATGGCAACGTCGAGAGGCGTGTTTCGGATTTCAGCGGGTACCCGAAGAGAGCGCCCGTCCTCGATCCATTTCTCGATGTCGTAGAGCATTCCAGTCTTGCAGAGGGCAATGAGCTCTTTGGCCTCGTCGAGGAGCAGCTCGTGGCTCATTCTGGTTGTCCTCCTGCATAACGCAATTGCGTGAGCTTGGTTCAAGACCCAGAATGAGCGTTGGCGCGCTGCCCATACAAGCCACCGCGCCAGCGCTCGACCCTACCGCCAGCGCTCGACTCTACCGCGGGACCATCCGGAAACTGTCGCTCGCACGTTCCATCGTGTACACGTCGAATCCCTTGGCATCACCGATTTCGCGAAGGGCCAGTATGGCCCCAAGCGAGTCGTGTCGCTAGCCCTCATGCCGCTTCGCGCCCAGCCCTGTAGTCGCGTAAGCGCCCAGGGTGGATCCGAGGGTGGGGCAGGGGAGTAGCCCGGGGTGGGGCGACCAGCTAAAGTTGGCCTGGTCATGGCTGGCATGCTGCCCCTACGGGCCACCGCGCCAGCGCTCGACCCGACCAGGCCCTGAACCGCATGACGTCATTGGGAATGCCCGAGAGTCATCGCGTCCTCCTGCTCCCTGTACTGTGACGGGCAGGTGGTCAGATGTCAGCAACGCGGTCTGTCGAAGGGATACTCCCTTCCGGGTGCCGATGGAGATACGGTGCACGTTCTGATGACTCCGCCCGGAGCGCCCAGGCCACCGGACCGCTAGGGCGGCGTTATCACTGGGCCTCCTGGGATCAGATTCCCCTGCTGTCGATGACTCCACGTCGTACCAGCGACGTGCCTACTCGAGCGGTTTATTCAGCTTGAAGACGGCTTCATCTGAACGGCGCCGAAGTCACCCGCGGATCACCAACCGCCCGAACCCGGGTTGGCTTCAAGGTCGGACGATGGTCACCGGAACGGCCGACACGATCTTCAGCCCCACGGCGAGCATCCTCTCACCTTCGATCTCCACATTGCCGTCGACAACGGAGGAAACGAGTGCGTCACAGCGCAGCTCGAGCATTGTCACGAAGCCGTCTGCAGCACAATCGGGCTCGGTGGCTGGATCAATTTCGGGACAAACGCCTGTGAAGCACGAACCGTCCATGTACTCCCGAACGTAGGAGGCCAATCCGCTATCGGGGTTGTACGTGAGCTCGTAGTTCAGCATCCGCTGGACCGCGGGGAGCAGGATGGTCTCCACGTCTGCCTGGGACACCGCCCCGCCGACGACCACGTCATGCCACCCGGCCGAAGGGACCTCGCCCCTGATCATGGCGTGCTGCAGGGTCACGACTGGCTTCTCGGGACCGGGGAGAGGAAAGGCAATGGTGACGTCACCCGGACCACCGGCCACGACACCGCCGACGAGGCCACCGCACAGATAGTCATCGGTCGGGGAATCGGGGTGGAGCGCGACCTCGTCGGTTCCCCCGAAGACCGGGGTGGCCTCGTGAATAGTCCCCGCCACGAGCTGGGCCACCACGATCTCGTCATTGTCAAAGGAATCGACCCGGATCCGGGCGAGCTGCAAGAGCTTGCCGTCCTCGATGGCCTGCGCCACCTCCGCATTGATGTCGGTCTCCGTATAGCGAAACAAGCTCAGCAAGGACCCCAGCGCGTTGTCGCGATATCCGTCGCCGTCGAGGTCGAAACCCATTTCCCTTGCCGAGGTCGCGTCGGTCGGCACCTCGACGGCGCTGACCACGAACTCGTGCCAGGTGCCCGAGCTGCTCAGGTCACAGACGTCGAGCATCCGGCAGTCCTCGCAGCTAAAGGACGTCTCCTCCCGCTCCGGCTCGCACACCCCGTCCCGGTCGCAAGGCGGCGGCCAGCAGTCGCTCGGACAGTTGTCGGCGTCCTCGGGGTAACTGCAGTAACCATTTCCGCAGGTTGGGTCGGCCTTCTCCCACCTGCAGGCCACCGGCATCAGCAGGATGCTGCCCAGAGCTATCACCACAGTGGATCTCACGGTCCGCATCATTTATTCCTCCCGCCAGATCGCAGCGCCGAGACTGGCACAACAAGTCCACGTCTATGATTATCCACTATCCCGACCTGCCCGCAAATGACATTCCGTATCGAGGCCCTCATTGGCACTGCATGAGACCGCTACGGCGCCTAGCGTCGTCGCGTAAGCGCCCAGGCCGATTTCGAGAGGGGGCATGGGAGGCTGGACCATTGCTGGCACACCGTCCCTCTGGGCCATCGCGCCAGCGCACGACCCTACCGCAGCTACCGTCCCGGCGAAAACCGCACAACGAAGGGCCCGTAGAAAGTCGGACTGGGGATCCGACAGAGCTGCCACTGCGCGACCTTCGCGCGGACGCAATACAGCATTTCCGGAGGCATGGCGGTGACCACTTGAACCTGCATCAACCCCCCGTCTGGCCGTATTGTGAACGAGATTTTCACACTGCCAGCCAGCGTTGGGTGCGTGCGAAGTAGCTTGTTGTAACAGTGCCTCAGCCCATAGACGTGCGCGCGGATACTGGCTCGAACGCATCGACCGAGGGACGTTTTTCGCCGCACAACCTTCCGCCTCGGCTGTCGTTTGGCGGGGCGAATTGGCGGCCCCCCTGAACTGCTCAAGGGATTTCCTTGACGGGGCTTGAAGCTGATCTGGTACGGCCCGTAGCGACTCTCGGTTGGCTTCGCCGGGATTCTCCAGGCGGCGATGTGGGACATTACGCAACGCTTGGACCACCCCCGCAGGGTGGTGTTGGATGTGATGTTCTTGACCTGACCGTTGGGGCGGAAGGCCACCGTGAGCTCGATGGTGGCAACCCGACGGCTCGCGTCCGCCACGCCAAAGCAGTGACGCAGCGCAGTCAGCTTCTCCCGCAGATCCACCGGCATCTGCGAGTCATTCTCGGTGTGCACCACCATGTGCACGGAGTCCGTGTGCAACTCAAGCGCTGGTGGTACGCAGCCCACAACCCAGCCCACTAGCGCGCACAAAAATAGTGCCTTCAACGCGATGTTCTCGCGGTACAGCCGCTCCAAACCTGACGGCTGGCTGTTCCGGGGTAGCTTGCTGATCCTGTCCACAGCCTTGATGACCAAACTATACGCAGTGAACTCGATGGCGCGGGCAATCAGAGACAGCATCCTCGCAGTATGCCAGCGTTTTTCACGAACGACTACCACTCGTGACTCCAGCCGGGATTCGGATCCGATTCGCCGATCCGAGGTTTTTGACACACGCAGGTGATTCGCCGCAGCCGCTGTCACGGCGCCCCTTGCCAGGTGACCATCGGCCACCAGCCACCGGCAAATCGGCCATCACACTCAACGGCCAGGATTTGAAAAAGGACAAAAGGGGTCCACGTTGGAAGATGGGGCAAGAGCCACTTTGGGCGCAGGATGATCAGCGGTTGGTGTTGCCCTTGGGGCGGGTCCAGATCACCTTCTTGGAACGGGGCTTCTTACAGCGCGACGTCGGCTTGCGCGCCATGCGCGGGCGAGGCATCGTCATCACACCGCAGACTGCTCCGCTCATGGTGTAGGAGGCCACCGCTTGTCCGTTCCGGTAGATCGGGCCACGCAGATGTTGGCCTCGGGGCACCAGCGCGATCAGCACGAAGCGTCGGCTGAGGTTCGGGCCCGTGTAGACTGCCGCCCGCACCTCGGAGATCCGATTGGCCGGGATGATCCCCAGGGCAGCGGCCACCGAACACGCGCGCTTGGACGCCACCAGGCGCCCACCGTCCGCCCCCGACTGGATGACGATGTTCATGTTGGACGCCATCAACCGGATCGCGAGCCGTTTCCAGAAGTGCCGGCTGTGGGGCGCCTTCCACGCTCCAGAAGTGGAGAACTGATGCCGCCAGACGATGAAGGGAGCACCGCTGTTGTCCTGTGCGGGACGCGGGGCAATCTGAGGCGGATAGGTCGAGGGATGGAGCGTAGTCCGAGTGGTGCGGGTTGCCGTTTTCTGCCTGATCCGGGCCTTGCTGCTTTTGTCAGGCTGGGCGTTCTGTGTGGACCGCCGGTCGGCGACGTTAATCGTGATACGGGACTGCCCTTTGGCGTTGGCTTGCAGCTTGGGCTGAGCGGCCGGTGGCGGGACGACGGGCTTCGGGACGACAACCGGGCGACAGCCGCTGGCTCCAAGCAGGTAGATGATGAGCCCCAACCCCAGCATTTTAGCAGCGCGTTTCGACATGGTCTGGATACTCCTTTCTCTCGCCACTGCCATGCGTTACCGTTAGCTGGGCTCGCAGGCGGCGGCATCTGGTTTCGTGGGCCAGCAGGCACCCCGTGAAAAGTGCTCCTGCTCAGCCTCAGCCGTTGATAACCGTTCGTATCTGTCGGGCTCGTGCCCCGGTCAATTGGCCGGGGTTTTCTCTGGCCCCTATATACAATGACGGTGCAAAAGCCGCCGCCGCACCCCCTCGGGTTCCACTTTTTTGGGGACACGAGGCGTCCGGACAGGTGGACACTGAGTCGCCAGTTCACCAAGACCGTTGGGCATACCGACACCCTCCTCCCTGGCGTTCCACCTCCTCGGTCGTCGTGTCGGGGCAAATGGCAGTTTATCGGAGGTGCGACAGTGATTGGCGCACCGTATTTTCACTATTATGTGCTGCAAATATGGCAACCTGCTCGGCGCGCTGTCCTCTGAAGGATACAATGGTGCTGGTAGAGACGAAGACGCTGGAGAACTGATAATGGGCTTCACGGCATGATGAAAACGCGAGGGTGGACCGCTTCACAGGATCGGTTGTCAGCGTGTTGTGTGTGTCACGCAATGGACGTAGGTCTCGCTCTCGCGGAGCCGGGCGCCTATCCGCTGTTCCCTCCGTCGATGCCGGAGACTCCGGACGTCTTCTTCATCTTCGAGGCGTCGAATCGGGACGACACGTTCGACGCGGACAAGGGGTACTTGACCTTCGACTACGACACCGATCCCTCTGGCCGCTTCTTCAGGGAGCTGTTCGATGAGGAGCTCCAAGAGCCCATCGAAGACGTAGCGGTAACCAACTCGGTGCTGTGCCTCCCTCGCCGAAAGGGAGAGCGCCATCCCATCCCGGCCAGGATGCGGCGCGCCTGCCCCATGAACCTCCGTGACCAAATCGAAGTGTTGGCCCCAGCCATCGTCGCGCCAATGAGGGGCCAAGCGCTGGAGGCAACGCGGCTCATTGAGGACCACGGCAAACGAAAGCTCTCAGACGCCGTGGCCGTGGCGCTCCCGTGGTTCGGCCGGCTGCTCTTCCCGCTCTACCATACGGGCTTGCTGGCTCGAAACGGACCCAGCGGCCGGAAGGCCGAGCAACAGCGCTCGGACTGGCGCGCCCTGCGGCAGCAGATCCATCATTTTCGAAACGAGCTCAGCACGACTGCTCATGGGCTACGCAAGGTAACTTGATGGGTGTGATCGTGAGCCTCTCCTGTACCAGGTGCGACTACGTGTCTGAATAGCTGTTCCTCGGACTCCCACCGCATCCGGAGGAACATGATCCGATCCTCGTGAGCTGCCGCGGCTGCCGGAAGCTGAGAGTGGTTCATAGGCCTGAGGTGAGCAAAGGGTGCCCAAGCTGCAGCGGTCTACTAACCGTTGAGAACGAAGATAGTGACGTACGCTGCCCGCGGTGTGGTAAATCACTTGCGCGGGAGAATGTAGGGCTCTGGGACTGATTCAGGCGGCTCACGATCGCTTCGTGGTCGCATGATCTTCTGTGCCAGATAGGATGGATCAAGGCGGCGGCGACATGACGAGCCTCAAGGACATTGACCGGTGTGTCCGACTCCTGACGGGCGAGCGTGAGGATGCGCGCCCCTTCCTCTGTGAAGGGAGTCCAATGGGCGCCCAGGTGCTCCTGGCGGGCATCAACCCGGGCACACCGACGCCCTTCTGGCCGTTCTGGAATGTGGAGACCGGGTGCGACAAGAGGGGCTGGCTGAGAGACTTCGTCAACCACTCTGGCGGGGAGAAGACACGCACCGCGATCGAGATTTTCCTAAGCGCCCTGTCCCCTGTGAAGTACGTCGAGACCAACCTCTACCACACGCACACACCCGACGAGGCATCCCTGCGCTCCGAGGATCGGGATCCTCGCATCTTTGAGTATCTGCTCGAGATCATCCACCCGAGAGTCGTAGTTAGCCATGGGGGCAGCACGCGAGGGCAGCTTGAAGTACTAACCGAAGCTCAGCTGCCTCTTCACGAGCTCGTCCAAGCAACGCTCCACGGTCACACCGTGCTCATCGTCGCCTGCAAACACTTCACTCGGGAGTCGCATGACTACCTGCGGGGTCTTGGGGAAGAGATACGGCTGCAGTTGACATCGGGGCCCTCCGGGAAACCTGCTTGGAGAGGCAGAAGAACAGCGGAGATGGGCGGCGGCGATGCCGCA
>JAOZUO010000138.1 GCA_029938605.1 Deltaproteobacteria bacterium
CGCGAGCCGGGCGCATCGACGCCCTGATTCGAGGACTTATTTTGAGACGGACCCTAACCATACTCACCCACATGGTCTCGGAGCCTAAACCCGAACCCACCAGTTGCAAAGGAATACGTATTCATCGTCGCTACGTACAACGAGCCAATGGGCAAACAGGGCAGGTTTTTTGCCCAATGGCCGAGTCTCGCTATCGTAGGTAGTTGGAGATCTCTGGGCCGCCCGGGCTCCGGCTGGCGTTCGGCGTCGTTCAAATGTGTCAAGGAGACTCAGAAATGAAATCACTATTTTCCATTCTGGCCTGGTTGTGCATCCTCGGTGTAGTCGCCCCTGCCCATGCGGCGCCCCGACGCCGTGGTAAGATGCCCAAAGCCTATCTTGGTGTGGCCCTGGCCCCCTTGACGCCCCTGGATCGTCGCCAGAAGAAGGTGCCCCGCTACGGCGGAGTGCTCATCCAGACCGTACTGAAAAACACCCCCGCGGCGAGGGCCGGGTTCCGACCCGGCGACGTAATCATGCGCCTCAAGGGCAAGTACGTGTACAAGCCCGCGGACGTGATCGGGCGGGTGGCCCGGGCCCGGGTGGGCACCCGCATCAAGGTCGACATCATCCGAAACGGTGGCTGGATGATGGCCCGGGTCCTGCTCACGGTTCGTCCGCGTAGCGCGCCCAGCCACGTAGCGCCGCGCCGCCGCCCCGCCCCGTCCCGGATCAAGGCCGGTCGAGGCGCCATCCTCAAGCGCCTCATGGCCCTGCAACGGGAGGTGAGGCTGCTTCGCAAGATGATCCGCGAGCTCAAGGGGATCTGCAAACGCCCATGAGTTCTTCTCCGAAGGGTGCCCAGAGCTGAGGCTAAGGCTGAGGCTGAGGCTGAGGCTGAGGCTGAGGCTGAGGCTGAGGCCTTGGACCCGAGGCTCAGGCAACCCAAATCTCTCCACGAAAGTCAGGTCTTGAGTAGGGGCGGCGCCTTCGCTATGCTGCCCGATCATGTGGGCCATGTGCATCAAGCAACTATCGGGCCGGTGGACCGGCGTTCTAGTCATCGTTCTTGCTTCCGTCCTGGTCAGCCAGGCAGCCTGTGAGGATAAGATCGGCGACGCCTGTGACTTCAACGTAGACTGCTCCACCAAGGGCGACCGCCTCTGCGATCTCTCCTCTCCGGGCGGCTACTGCACCATCGAGAACTGCAACGCGGGGAGCTGTCCCGACGAGGCGGTCTGCATCGCTTTTTATCCGGTGGCCTTTCTGAACCACCCCTGTGACCCGGATCTTGAGGACACTCTCGATTGCGCGGTCCCGGACCCGAGCGATCCGGATCCGACGAACTGGTGCAACCAGTGCACCCCCGATGAGCTATGCATCCAGAGCGGTTTCTGCGCCTCCAAGTCCAACACCCGCCGCTGGTGCATGAGAAAATGCTCCAAGGCCAGCGACTGCCGCGACAGCTACGAGTGCCGCACTACGGGTATCGAGGGAGCCGAGAAAGTGCTGCCCGTCGATGAGGTCGTACCCGATCAAACCGCCCGCTTCTGCGCCCCCAAGCAATAGGGGTTTCCCATGAGCAGCGGGCTGGGGAGCTATCTGCTTCGCCGCGGTTTCACGTCCATGGTGGCGTTGGTGGGCGTGTGCCTTCTGGTCTTCTTCCTGATCCACCTCATCCCCGGGGACCCCGTGGACAACATGCTCGGGGAGATGGCTCCGGCCGTCGAACGCACGCGCCTACGGGAGGCCCTGCACCTGGACAAACCCCTGTCCACTCAGCTCGGCTACTTCGTGAAGTCCATCAGCGATGGCACCTTGGGCCACTCCTTTCGTAACGCCGACCGCTCGGTGACCTCTCTCATCATCGAGGCCTTCCCCTACACCCTGTGGTTGGCCCTGGCCGCCATGTTGGTGGCGCTTGTGCTAGCGCTGCCTTTGGGCATCGCCTCGGCCTTGCGCCCGGGCACCTGGGTGGACGGCCTGTCCATGACCACCTCCCTGCTGGGCGTATCGGTGCCCAACATGTGGCTCGGCCCCATGCTGCTGGTGGCCTTCTCGATCCATCTAGCCTGGTTCCCCGGGCCCGCCCCCAACGATCCTTCGGCCCCGGCGGCCCTGGTCCTGCCCGCCATCACCCTGGGCACGGCGCTCATGGCGATGCTCTCGCGCATGACCCGAGCTTCGCTGCTCGAGGTCATGGGCGAGGACTACATCCGCACCGCTCGGGCCAAGGGGCTCTCCGCCACGGCGGTGGTGCTCAAGCATGGCTTCCGCAACGCCTTGATCCCGGTGATCACCGTGGTGGGACTGCAGTTCGGCGCGCTCATGTCAGGGGCCATCATTACGGAGAAGGTCTTTGGTCGTCCGGGCCTGGGCACGCTGCTCATGCGCGCCATCACCACCCGGGACTATCCGGTGATCCAGGGCACGGTACTGTTCATCGCCGTGCTGTACGTGCTCGTTAACCTGGTGGTGGACCTGACCTACAGTCTGGTGGACCCGAGGATCCGCCGATGATGCGAGATCTGGCACGCCAGCTCCTGCACCGTCCCGGGCCCCTGTTAGGGACGGTGCTGCTGGTGGGATTCGTGCTGTGCGCCCTCTTCGGTCCGGCGCTGGCGCCCTTCGATCCCGAAGCCCAGAACCTGGACAATATCCTGGCCGGCCCCAGCGCCGCACACTGGTTCGGCACCGACGAAAACGGCTGCGACCTCTTCTCGCAGTTTCTCTACGGCTGCCGCCTCTCCGGTAAGATCGCCGCCGCGGTGCTGCTCATCTCCTTTTCCGTGGGCGTAAGCCTGGGCACCATCGCCGGCTACGCCGGGGGCTGGCTCGACGAGATCATCATGCGCGTGGTGGACGTGCTGCTCGCCTTCCCCGGCATCCTGCTCAACCTCGCCGTGGCCGCCATGGTCAAGGAGCCCTCCGTATCGCACCTGATCTTCGCCCTGTGTCTCAACGGTTGGGTGGGGTTCGCGCGGGTGGCCCGGGGCCAGGTCCTCACCGCCCGGGAGCGGGAGCACGTGCTCGCCGCGCGAAGCCTGGGCGCCAGCCCCTTGCGCATCATCTCCACGCACATCATACCGAACATCCTACCCCCCCTGGTGGTCCAGGCCACCTTCACTTTCGCGGCAGTGATCCTCGCCGAGGCCAGCCTGAGCTTCCTGGGCCTCGGTCCCCAGCAGGCCTACTCCTGGGGCGCCCTACTTAGCCAGGGCACCACTTTCTTGTGGCTCACCCACCACCTCGCCCTGGTCCCGGGAGTCGCCATTGCCCTGGTGGTGCTGGCCTGCAACCTGGTGGGCGATGGCCTGCAGGATCTGCTCGACCCCAAACGGCGATCAATACAATAAGAACAAAATAGACGTGCGAGAAACGTGCGAGCCCTAAATGGCTCCAATAGGGAAGAGGGGGCGGGTACTAGACCGGGCTACTTCTTTTCGGGTTTCTTACGCAACGACTGGCGCTGTAATGTGTAGATGCATTTCGACGCCTTCGTCACCGCCTTGGCCACCACCTTGGCGTCACTTTTCTTCACTTTGACCTTCTTGGCGTCCTTTATGTACTCTCGCAGAGCCTTGTGCTGCTCCTTGGCGCATTTGACGTCCTTACACGCACAGGCAGCCTTCTCGATGGCTTCGGCCCTTTTGACCCACTTGTTCTTGCAGCCCGTGAGACCACCCGCGGAAAATGCGAGGACGAGAACCGGAACAACCGTCAATACGAGTTTGCGCATCTGCATGCCTCCTATAGTAGTAAAGATGCAATGCCAGACACTAGCAAAGGAGGAACCGAGATACAACGTCTGCTGGAACGAAGAACAGTCTAGCGAAACTTCTCCCACAGCTCGGCGAAGGCGTCCCGGAAGGCACGCACCAGGCGGAGCTCGGAGGTGATCACGACGTTCTCCTGATTGTACACGGTGGCCGAGCGGGTCCAGTTGAAGCTCCCCGTGAGTAACAGTCGCTCATCGAACAGAGCAAACTTGTGGTGCATGTGGTGCTCGGAACGATCCTCGCGCACCTCCAGACCCGCCCGCCGAAGCCGCTCTATGTCCGAGCCCCGATCCAGGGCCTTCATGTTGTCGGTAATCACCCGGATCCGCAGGCCCCGCCCATGGGCCTCAATCATGGCGTCGGCGATGCGGTCGTCAGTGATGGTGAACACGCACACCTGGGCGGACTGCCGGGCGTGATCAAAGAGGCTGATGACCCGGTGAACGCAGTCCTGGCCCGGGCTGAACCGGGCCTCGGCCACGGTCTGGTCGTGGTCGGGGGGAAGCAGCACCTTCATCACCCCGGAGAGCCACTCGACGATCTGACGGTCTCGGGGATCGTGCAGGTGCTCATCTGCCACGGCAAATGCCTGGTGTCGGAACACCGCTAGCTGGCTCGCGTCGGGCCGCTCGTCGGCGAGGATCTGGGACAGGGCCTTGCGCTCCCCGCGGGATAGGCGGCTATCAGCCAGGGTCTGGTGGAAGATCTCGTCCAATTGTTCGGGGGTCATCGATCGCTCTCCTTACAATCCCCTGGCCGGGGATCGTCCGAAATCCGGACGCCGGCGGCCGGTATCCGGACGATCCGTTCGGACCGTCCGCTCACCGACCCCACATGCTGCCGGCCAAGATCGACCATTGTCCGGTGATCTCGAACCCATGGCGGCGACCTTAACGTGATCGGCCCTCTTGGCACCCCGCTTGCAAAAGGCAGAGTGCGTCGGCCGACACCAACAAAAACCGATTACCACACGGAGCAGTATCATGACCAGAACGAAGCTATTCACCGGCGCCCTCATGGCGCTGATCCTCCCGGCCCTCGTGGCCCTCTCCACCCCTGCGGACGCCAAGCGCAAGCGAACCTCCCGACGGGCAAAGATCACCGGCAAGGTGAACATCAACACCGCCAAAATCCGGCAGCTCACCCTGCTGCCCCGCATCGGAAAATCCACGGCCAAGCGCATCGTGGCCTACCGGGCCAAGCGGCGCTTCGGAGCCATCCGCGACTTCATGCGGGTCAAGGGCATCGGCAAGAGTACCTTCCTCAAGGCCAAGAAGCACCTGTCCGTACGCGGTCCCAACACCCTCCGAAAGCTCAAGTCCAAACGCACCAAGCGCAACAAACGCACCAAGAGCAACAGGCGCCCCACCAAGCGTCGCAAGGCGCGCTGCCGCTGCTGAGCCCTCCAAACTCCTCAACTCCTCGACTCCTCCTCACCCCTGCACCCCCTCCTCACCCCTGTAACCCCTCCCTCAAACCCGTGCCGGGGCGCCCTCTCCCCAATGCGTCCCCGGCACGGACCCCTCCTTTGCTTTCGTCATTTGCTTTCATCATGCGAAGGTTTTTTGAAAAAATCCCGCAACCGGCGGCGACAGGGGCCGATACCTTGGATCAAGGAATCGGAGGCCCAGATGCACGCCATAAACCCCAATATCGCGCGACCGGTGGTTGCAGCCCCCGGCCCGAGCCCAAGCTTACGCCCGAGCCCAAGCTTACGCCCGAGCCCAAGCCCAAGCCCCGGCCAAGGGACAACCCCCGCCACCACCGGTGCGAAGACCTTTGGATCGTGGATGAAACCCAAGGTCCAGGCGCCCGGGGATCCGGACCCGGCAAAGGGCAACGGCCCCCTGCGGGTCCAAACCACCACCGCCATGAAGCCCGAACCCGTGAAGCCCGAATCCGCGTTGTCCACCGAGCTGGTGAACGTCATCACCAAGCTCCAAAAAGACGAGCGCACCCTGGACCGAACCATGCGGCGCGCCCTGGCCGGCCACGACTTCGACATGCCACAGCTCGTGGCTCTGCAGTCCCTGGCCTTCAAGTACAGCCAACGGGTGGAGCTCATGGGGAAGCTGGTGGATCGCCTCGCGGGAACGATAAAACAGACGCTGCAGATGCAGGTATAAAGACCCCATCGCAGGTGTAGATCACTTTCGGCTCGTGCTCCGGTTCATGCTCCGGTTCGTGCTGGGGCCCTAGGGCGACGGGTCGAGCGTGCCCCCCAGGAGGTAGCCGAGTTTCTTGATGGCCCGGGCGTGCAACCGGCTGGCCCAGGACTTGGACAGGCCTTGCCTCTCCCCGGCCTCCTTGATGCACAGGTCACCGTAGTAGCAGTCCTCCATGAGGCGCCGCTCCCGCTCGGGCAGCTGGTCCAGGGCTTCCTTCACCCTCGGGGCCAGCCAGGTGTAGTTCACACGATCCAGCTCCTCGTCGACCTGCTGATCCGCCGAGTCCGGTGAGAACTCTGAGTCCAAAGAGACCATGACGATGGTCGTCAGGCCCGTGACGTGATCCGACAGGGTCCGCAGAGTATCAGCCGTGGAGGCCCCGCCGCGCTGGGCCGGGTCCGCCCCGGCCTCCCGCTCCTGGGCGTTACCCAGGTATTCGTTGGCCATGGCCTCGGCACGGAAACGCCTGACCACCGCCCGGGGCAGCCCGCCCATGACGCGCAGCCCGTCGACCAGGGCCCCACGGATGCGGTAGTGGGCAAAGGTCGAAAAAGCGATGCCCCGGCTTGGATCATAACGCTCGGCGGCCTCCATGAGGCCCTTGCTCCCATAGCCCAGCAGATCCTCCAGCGCCAGATGATCGGGGATCTGGTCCCGTAGCTGGGTGGCCAGGGACCTGACCAGGGGCAGGTGGCGCTCGGCGAGACGTTTTCGGTCCAGTAGATCGCCCGACATAAAAGGTTCCCATGAGCGGGCCGGATCTCTTGGCTCCGCAAAAGCCAAGGTAGCAACGGCTACAGGCCAGGGTCAAGTTGACCCAAACGGACTGTCCCCCCGCTCCGCCCCCAGAAGCGTTCCGTCCATCCAACCATTCGCGTGGAGTGCTCAGCTCTCGAGCCGAGTCGCTGACTGCGATAACTCAGTGACCTTCTCCAAAGGTCATCCGGTACCCGCAGTATCTGAGTGCACAAACTGCGGTAACGTAGTGACCTTCTCCGTAAGGTCCCCCGATTACCGCAGTATTTGGGGTTTTTCACTGCGGTAACTCAGTGACCTTTTCCAAAGGTCATCCAGTTACCGCAGTCCCAAACGACATCGTTGGCCGCACTGCTCAGCAGAGCAACGCAACGCCCCACCTCCGCGTTCGGCCCAGGCGTCGGATGATGTTGCAAACGCTCGGGAGTGGACTCCTTCTCTCTGAATTAAAAAAAATCCGGCAGTGCCCCAACGTCTGCCGTCTCACCCAACGCATGTGCCAGCGCGCTATGCTCAAAGCCAGGAGCTTGTCCTTCCCCCGGGGATCCGACTTCATGTCCCGTCGGGGATCTGCACCCAAACCGTTGTGTCGGTGGTCTGACCGTATTACCATTTCATTCTTGAGGTTTGAGCAAGCTATTGCTCGATAGCCCCGCTTCTACGAACGCTTCACACGATGAATCGCCTACAACCACTTCCTGTTCTGGTAGCAATCACGTTGCTGCCAGCCTCATTCTGTTCGAGTAAGTCCCCTGCGAGTAGAAACGAACCAGCGAGTAACCGGCAAACGAATGCCGATCGACGAGAATCACCGCGAATAGTGGTAGATGCAATGGCCAGCATCGATAGCGATGCTATGCCGAGACAGACCCCAACACTGGTTGGTCCAGATGAACGCATTGAGGCCAAGGCCATTTTCAAAGAGCTGTCTAGGCTCTATGCTTGGCCGTACGTGGACCGATACGAAAGCTGGAGGACTGCACGTCGATTCGACTACTGCCAGCGACAACTGAAGAAGATCAAACCCAGGTTGGACATGGTGCAAAAACGGGCGGCCCGACTGTCCGACAAGTTTCGCGACCTGAAAAAGTCGGCGAGTCAAATCTCAAAGTGCATTCACTGCGACCCCAAAATTCCCATTAGCGAGTGCCACAGCGGAGGTAAGGCTTTGCGTTACGCGAGCCATGAGGTGGACTTAGGAAAGTCCTGCTGTCCGCCACATGGTGGCCCAACCCTGTCAACGTGATGTCCGCCGCCAGCCAGGGATCCGCCAGAGGTATTCGGTGCGGTCGACGTGACTGGTAGGGGCTATTTGGGATCCGGCGTGGCGTAGCGCCGAATGCGCTCATCCAGGTCCATTCCAGGGGCCCGGCGATCCGCCTCGCCTGTGTAAAAGGGCGACAGACGCGCCATCTTACGCCGCACCAGAGGGGAGACCAACCGGGCCAGGGGCCGCAGCATTCCCATGGCCCGGGCGAGGTCGCGAAAATACGGTTCGGGCTCATGGCGCTGGTAGCCCAGGAGGGCCTCGCCCTCGGCGGTGTCCATCCAGTCCACATAGAACCAGCTCTCATCCCGGGCCGGGTCGGGCTGCAAATAGGCCTCGTCGGGGACCATGCCCACGCCCACGGCGTCTAGGATGTTCTTGAGGAAGTACCGCTGGCGCTTCTTCCACCGCTCCGAGCCGCCGATCATGAGCACCTTCCCCGCCGCGCACCCATCGGCACACCGGGCCGTGGCAGTACCGGCGTCCCGGGCGTGTATGCCATGGAAGCGGCTCTGCAAGGGTACCAGGTAGCTCAGCTTGATGGCCGCGGGATCGATGCGCTTGGAGTACTGCTCTGGAAAGACGATGCCGTACCGCAAAATGGTCCAGTCCAAGGTGCTGGCTCGCAGTCGGTCCTCGCAATCGATCTTGATGCGCGTGTACAGATCGCAGCCCTGGCGAGGATCGTCGGCGCACAAAAGCGGCAGGTCCTTCGAGCCGTTCCTGTAGCCATGCACCGTATGGCTGGAGGCCAGCACGAACAGGGGGCGCTCCGTCAGACCCTGGGCCGCATCGATGAGGTGGTGCGTGGACTCTAGGTTGATCCGCCGGGACCGGCCGGGGTCCGTATAAATGTGCGGCGGTAGGATGGAGGCCAGGTGGATGATGCAGGTCGGGGCCACCCGCTCCACCAGACTGGCGACCCGGGCCCAGTCGGCCACGTCCACCCACTCGGTGGCAAAATCTCCGGACCTGCGCACCTCTCGCTCCACGGTCCGATTCGGGCCGGTGCGCAAGTCCGTGGCCACCACCTCGAATCCCCGCTCCATCAGCACCGGAAGGGTCTGTCGACCAATGGTCCCGAAGGCGCCCGTGACCAGGACCCGCCCCGCCGAGCTCATACGGTACAACGTCTGCTCATGAGAACCTCCACGCAGCTCACCAGGTCTTGGGTGGGCGCTCCCCGAAGATCGCCGTTCCCACGCGCACCAGGGTGGCGCCCTCCTCCACGGCCACAGCGAAGTCGTGGCTCATTCCCATGGAGAGCTCCTTGGGAACCACGTTCTCCAAGCCGCTGGTGGCCAGGTCCTCCCGCAGTCGGGCCAGACGACGGAACAGAGGCCGGCCGGCCTCGGGATCGGGATCATAGGGAGGCATGAGCATGAGCCCCCGCAAACGCAGATGGGGCGTTTGAGCAAAGTGCTCCACCAGAAGCGGAAGGTCGGCCTCGGACACACCAGCCTTCTGGGGCTCAGCGGCAAGGTTTACCTGCACCAACACGTCCTGGACGAGATCCGCACGGGCGGCCCTCCCCTCCAACGCGTCTAGAAGCCGCGCGTCATCCACCGCGTGCAGGAGGGTGGCCGTACCCACCACGTACTTGACCTTGTTTCTCTGCAGGGGCCCGATGTAGTGCCACCGGATGGCGTCGGCGTCGGCCAGCTCTCGGGCCTTGTCGCGCAGCTCCTGGGCGTAGTTCTCACCAAAGTCGCATTGGCCCGCCGCCAAGACGGCGCGGATGTCCTCGGTGGGCTTGCGCTTGGAAACGGCCACCAACCGCGCATCCTCGGCACCCCGCCCCGCCCGCAGACAGACCGCGCGCAGCTCGTCTAGTACCCGCTCCAAGCGATCGGCCAAGGTCATGGCCACTGAAGAAGTCATGCGCGTGCCTCGGTGGCGGCCCGCATGGCCGCCGACGACGGAACGACGCCCAGCCGGGCCAGTCGATCCACAACCTGGGCCAGAGGTAGGCCCACAATATTGGTGTAGGAGCCTTCCAGGGTCTCGACCAGGAAGGCCGCCCGACCCTGGACTCCGTACCCACCGGCCTTGTCGTGCCACTCACCAGTGGACACGTAGCATTGGATCTCGTGGTCCGACAGCGACTTGAACCGCACCGCAGTCTCCACCACCTCCGCCTCCACCGGCCCGTCAGAGCGGGCCACCACGAAACCGGTCATCACCGTATGACGGGTCCCCGAAAGGGCGGTGAGCATACACCGGGCTTCGTCCTGGTCCACGGGTTTGCCCAGGATCCGGGCACCCTGGGTCACGACGGTGTCAGCGGCCACCACCACCCCGACGTCTGCCTCGGCCTCCACTGCCCCCGCCTTGGCCCGGGCCAGCCGCGCCACATAGTCCGCGGGCGACTCTGAAGGACGGAGCGACTCGTCCACCTCGGGCACCCGGACGACGCAGCGATACCCCGTGCGCTGGAGTAGCTCCAGCCGGCGAGGGGACGACGAAGCCAGCAGCAGCGAATGACTCAAATTGGGATCTTGCACTTCACGACGCCGGTTTTCGGCTTGCAGGGTTTGGCCTTGACTCTGGCCCGGGGCCGCTTGGGCCTGCGACCGCTGAGCACCTCCGCCTCCTGGTACAGCCGCTGCATCCTCGCCATGGAGGCCCGGTAGTCGAGCTTGGTGCCGAGCTTCGCGGCGATCTGCTCGGCGGTATAGCGGTTGCCGTCCGCCCAAAGGGTCTTGAGGTAGACGCCCACCTTCTTGTTGCTGTACCAGCTACGGCCGAACTTGCTACGCAAATGCTCGTGCAGGATGTCGGCGAGCATGAAGGCCCGGGCGTAGTCCGCCGAGTAGAAGAACGGATCCACGTCCGTGAGATAGCGATCCGCGTCGTTCTCACTCAACTTGTAGCCGTAGGCCTGCTGAAACAGGGTCTTGTAAAGCTTGCGGCGATCCGAGGTCTGGCCACGGTACACCGACTTGAAGAGCGAATGGCTGCCCCCTTGCAGGGCGACCTCGTAGATTAGCTTGGCCCAACCGTACCGACGAGCGAGGTACAGATTGTAGGCCAGACGGCTGCGCACCAGGTAGCCCATGAGCTTCTTGCTCAGGGGCTTGACCCGGAGCCTCCCCAGCCCCTTGGTGAGCCCTTTTTTGTGCTTGCCCCGGCGAACCTCCTTGACGAACTTCGCATAGCGCTCCAGCCAGGCGGGGTCCTCCCAGGCCCGGGCGAAGAGCTCGGCGAAGGCCTCGGTCAGGGAATAGCTACCGAGCTGCTGAAACTCCCAGCGACGGTTGGTGGTCCAGGCAAAGTGCAGGGCGTGGCCTCCCTCGTGGAACATCGTCACCCAGCTCGACAGCCCGCCCGCGGGCTTGACCGTGATGCGGATGTCCGAGGGCACCGAAAGCGGGTAGCAGGCAGCGCGATATTTTTTCAAAGGATGCTTGGAGTCGTCGATATGGATCTGCGTCTTGGCGGCGGTGCCGGTGTCCAGGCCGATCCCCTGCAAAAAGTACTTGAAGGTGGGGATCATCAACCGGTCTGGAAGCTGCCCTTTGACCCGCGGAGCGGAAAAGAGCCGACCGTGATCCGAGCGACGCAGCTGGACCAGGGAGACTTTCAGCGACTCGGCGGCAACCTGGGTCATGAGCTTCTTGAACAGGGGCTCACTCTGGCGCACGAACTTGGCGCCGAGGGTGATCAGAGGCTTAAGCTGTACCTGGCGCACCCGGGAGGACAGGGCCACGTAGGAGGCGTAGCCCATCCACTGCGCCAGCTCCTGGGCCCGGACCAGCTTTTTGATGAGCAGGGGATTTAGGACCTGACGCCGCACGTCAGCCATGGCCTGGTTGATGGCACGTCGGCGGGCGGTTTTTTTCTCACTGGTGAGCAGACCCGGCAGGTCCCGATAGCGCGTCTTGCCCTTGCGCCAGTTCAGATTCACCGTGGCACCGAGCTCCGCAGCGCTGAGCTGATCGTCCAGGTGCGCGGTCTTTCGCTCGATGTACGCCATGGCCAGGTAGTTGCGCAGGTAGCTGTGGGCCAGCTTCACAGTGGGATCCTTCTGTTCACCAATGCACTGCTTGATGAAGGCCAGGGTCCGCCGGGAAATGAGCTGCTCCCGCCCCACGAAGAGCGTCTTTTTGTGGGACCGCTCGCCGCGAATGTGACCGTACCAGCCCACCAGCTCAGTAAGCTGCAGGTGAGCCGCGGCTTGGCGAGCAACGATGGGCATACCCACCGCACAGGTCATGGGCCAAGCGGCCTGCTTCACCGAGGCCCGACGTTGCGCGGGCGGGGGTGGAGGCGGAGGCGGGGGCTCCGCCACCCGGCTCCGTGGACAGGCCGGACACTGGGCCTGTGGAGTGCAGCCCTCGAGGGCCAATGAAGTCACCAGGGCCAGGACTAGGCCCAACGGAAGACTCGCCGATTTGAAATGGAGTTCACGCATGAAATTTCCTCCGCCTGGTCTGAACACCGCTCAGGCGATACGCCCGCATTATAGCGCCCAGCCGCCATTGGGGAAGGGGCGGTTTGCCACCACCGTTAAAAGTCCAATCCCTGTGATATGCTGTAGTGTATTCTTGAGCCTGTACCCACAGGAGGAGACCGTGCGCCAAACCGTTGTGTTACTGTTCTGCGCCGGATTGCTCGGGAGCTGCTGCGAGCCACCAGCGGCCCAGGGCGACGAGGGACAGGTCTGCTACCCGAACGACACCTGCAACGTCGGCCTCACCTGCATCGGTGGCCACTGCCTGGGACCGGACGAAAACTGCGGCAACACCATCTGTGAATCCAACGAAACCGAGCTGAGTTGCCCGGCGGACTGCAGCAACGGGACCTGTGGCAACGACATCATCGATGACAACAACGCCGAGGTCTGTGACGGGAGCGAGCTGGACGGCCAGACCTGCGTCTCCTTGGGCCACTTCGGCGGAACCCTCGCCTGCACCGCGAACTGCATGGACTTCGACGAGACGGGCTGCCACTCCTGCGGCGACTCTGTCATCCAGATCCCCGAGGTCTGCGACGCCTCCAACCTCGGCGGGCTCACCTGCCTGGATGTGGGGTACCTGTCGGGGACCCTCGCCTGCAGCCCGGACTGCATATCCCACGACACCTCGGAGTGCACCAGCTCCTGTGAGGAGGTCGACTGCGACACCTGCATGTCTAGCAGTTGCGCTCTGGCCGCCTGCGCCAGCGAGATCGCCACCTGCGAAAACAACTCCGACTGTCTGGCCCTGTATCAGTGTCTGGAGGGCTGCACCGACATCAACTGCCAGACCAACTGCAACAATCAGTACCCCCAAGGCATCACCGACTACATGGCCGCTAGGAGCTGTCTCGTCTGCGACCCCAATATCTGCTTTGACGAATGTAACGGCGCGAACGACTGTCCATAGGAGAGGTCCCCATGGACCACGCAACAGAACCAAACGACAACTGGAAGGTCTGCTCCATCTGCAAGACCCCCATCCACTTCGGGGCACGCTACCAACGCTGCAGCGTCTCGACCTGCAACCGCAAGCGCACGCAGCTCATCTTCTGCTCGGTACGATGCTGGGAAGCCCATGTGCCGACCCTCCGTCACCGGGACGCCTGGGCCGTGGAGGAGACCGCGCCCAGCCGAGAGGACTGGGCTGCCGACCAGCGGGCCGCCGCACCGACCGCACCGACCGCACCGACCGCGCCGGCCGCGCCGCCCACAGCGCCCACAGGGCCCAGAGCGCCCGCAGTAAACGCAGCGCCAGCAGTGACCGAAACGGCCGCGCCCACGCGAAACGTCGTACCGACTCGCCGGGTGGTCGCGCCCGCCACCACCCAACGGACCGAGCTGAGCGACGACGTGGACCGGGACATCCTCGTCGTCGTCTCCAAGCTCAAGAAGTACATCAAGGCGAGATCGGGCCTGCGCACCTCCGACGAAGTAATGCCCCTGCTGTCGGATCTGGTGCGGGCGGCCTGCGATGAGGCCATCGGGCGAGCGCAAGAATCCGAGCGAACCACCGTGCTGGATCGGGACATTCCCCGGAGCTGGGAATGAGAACCGCCCTGATATATAATCGCGGGAGTGAATTCACCAGAGGATAACTCCGACCGCAGGCGCGGCATGCGCATTGACGGGGACTTCGAGGTCCGGATTGTCGGGTTGGACGACGCCTCCGTGCGGCGCCGCGGCAACATCAGCGTCACCGGCGTGTACTTCGAGGTGGACGACTTCAGCGCTGAGCTCGGCACCGTGGAGCGGTTGGAGCTTTCCTCCACCGACGGTAACCGTAGCGTCATCTGCCTGGCCTGCCTCGCCCGGCTGATGACCGTGGTCGACCTGTGGGAAACCACTCGGGTGAGCGGCGTGGCCTTCCAGTTCCTCCCCGGAGACGAGGCCATGCGGCAGGACATCCTGGGCCTGGTCTCCCACGTGGCGAGACAGCGACTGCTGGGCGACGAGGTGCTGCTCGAACAGCTCGGCCTGGACGCCTCGATGAACATCGGCACCGGAGCTCCGCGGACCGCACGACTACAGACCATGCGCTCCACCTCCCTGGTGCTGGAGACCGAGTGGCCCGTGGAGCGCGGCGCTCGGGTGGGACTCGCCATCGAGGGCCCGCAGGGTTCGCAGCTGGTCCAGATCCAGGGAGTGGTGGACGAGACCCGTGCCCTCGCCTGCGATCCTGATGAGGACCAGAGCCGCTACCGGGTCCAGGTGGCGCTGAACACCACCGACTCCAAAGAACCGGCCCAGATCGACCATGCCAGCGATCCCGTGGGCTCCACCCTGGACGACGCCTTCGCCTCCCTGCTCGACAACCTACTCAAGCCCGACGCTGTCCAGCCATCCATGTCCCGAGCTCCCCACATCGCCGGAGACCTGGGCCGCGTGGCCATCGCTTCGGTGCTGTCTCTGCTCGAATTCGAAAGGATGTCGGGCTGCCTGCGCCTGCTACGCGACGATCAGAAGGCCATCCTGTTCGTCAAGGAAGGGCGGGTGTTGGACGCCGAGCTCGTGGACTCCGACGAGAGACCCCTCGAGGTGCTCGAGCACGTGATTCAGTGGAATCGGGGCAGCTTTCGCTTTGTCGTCGAGGAAGTGGACCGTCCGGATCTTCTCCGTATGACTACCACCGCCCTGATCCTCGACGCCCTCCGCGAGGTCGATGAGAACGGTCGCCACGGAACCTCCTGAGAACCGAACAGGATCCCTCAGGGAGAGCCGTAGTCGGGCTGGGCGCCGGCGTCGATATCGGGACCGCCGTAGTCCACCACCGGGCCCGCGTCCACCCCCGCGTCGATGTCGGGGCCGCCATACTCCACCACCGGACCCGCGTCTGCTTCCGCCTGGGCATCGATGTCTGACTCGGCATCCGCTTGGGCCTGGGCATCGGTGTCCGACTCGGCATCGTACTGGACCGTGGCGTCAGGTGGCACCCCGTAGACCGGCGCGGACTCCGCATCGCACCCGGACAACGCCAGCGTCGCCGCGAGGGCTCCCCCCCCAAGCACCGCCTTCAACCGCCCGAACCGACGCCGCGGTTTCACACGCCCGGCTTCGATGTCGGCAATTACGTCATTCAGCAGCCGCCGCATCTCGCGATCGCTCATGATACCTATGGCTCCTTGCTGTCGTTGCTCACACAGGATAACCCGACAACGGACCCGGAGACAAGCCACTGTCCACACCACGCTCAACCGAGACAAGAACTGGCCCGCCCTTTGCAAAGCTCACCGACACACGGCCTCGGCCGAGCCAAGTGACTGTAACCAGTCCGACCGAAGTTGGGTCGGACTCAGATTCCCAAAGGGGTGAACCATGCACCGTGATCAGAATGTCAGAGCCTGGATGGGGTGGATCGGGGTGATCCTCCTGGTGGGGTGGGGGGGCTGCGACCGCGCCGTGGGCGCAGGGGGGCAAGACGCCGGCCTGAACACCAACACCAACGACGCCGCCGCGACGGTGGACGCGGCGGTGGATCCCGACGCGGATGATCTGGTGGAAAATGTGCTGGGCTGGCACTCGGGCGCCGAGGAGCACTCCGGCTTTGTCGCATCAGGAGACGTGGACCCCGACCTGCTCGACGCCTGCAGCCCCTGGCTCATGGCCGTAGACGGCCAGGAAACCTGGTGGACCTTTGGTACCAGCGCCGAGGAGCTGCTGCCCATGTATCCCAACCCGGACTCCTGGGAGGGGTTCGGCCTGGGACTCATCTCGGGCCACCTGTCGGAGCCGGGCGTCTATGGACACATGGGCATGTACGATCGCGAGCTCTGGGTTACCGGTTGGGAGCTGCAGGTCTGCGCCACGGTGGAACGCGCGCGCCACTGCGTGGCCCCCCGGGAAGACGACTTCTGTCAAATCCCCGAACCCTTCCATGACACCCGACGAAACCACCTGGCGCGCATTCTGCCCGGGCCCATTGGGCAGTCCGAGCACTATGAGCTGACGGTGTTCTACGACGAAGACGTAATGGACGGCCAGACCCGGTTCCTGATCACCCTCGAGCTTCCCCAGCTCACCGACCCCGGCAACACCGGGTGGATCCCAATCGGGGTTAACAACCTCCTGGCCCTCGACATCGCCGAGGAGCGGCTCTGGTTCGGCTACGAGCTCATCCCCTACCCCAACGCCCATGACGGCTGGGTCCTGCGCAGCACGAACACCGAGACCGAGGTGCTACGCATCAGCCTCAGCGCCGAAAACGCAAATGGCGAGCCCCTCCACATCTGGGGCGACTTCCCGGTGAACGAGACCATCGGATATCCCTAACACTACCGCTTCGGAGACCGTTCTTACTATGGCCCGCATCCGCCAGGAATACAGGCAGACACTTTGACCGTTCCCCGGGTACCCAAAATTGTGGCGACTCCGTTTTGATCGATTGTCGCAATTTCCTCTGGGCTGAGTCCCTGACCATCCGTTGGGGATTCGCTAATCCACCAGTCCACATCAGCGACATCCAGCTGTGTGGCTCCATCATAAGCCGTAAAAGTCTGAGTGGCGTGTTCGGAAAAAACCCCAACGTGCGAGGGTACTATGCGCAGAGTGCCTACCTCGGGAATGATCTGTGGCCAACGAACCATATTGGATCGCCTGCGGTTTGGAATCGCACAAATACCACTGCCCCCTTGATCACATAGACTAGACAACATGGTAAAAATAACCCCACTGACTCCATCCGCACAACAAGCCTTGGTGTTGGTGGCATTCCCAATATAATCCCAAGATAGAGCAGCGTATGTCACCCCGGCATTAGTGGACCGTACCGTCCACAAGTTACCCGTTACCCCATTGGGAAGTGTTTCCCCCCACACCCGTGGATACGGTTCGGACTGCCATGACATTTGATTGGTCTGATAGTTGGCCTCAATCAATATCGTATCTACGGTGTAATCCCGATGAGCACTGGGTGAATTATTCTCCCAGGTATCAACCGTAATAACAGTCATCGTGGTGCTTGTACCCGTCGCATCGATGGCGCCGTCCAGTTGAGGTGCCGCATCGATGGCGCCGTCCAATGGGAGTGCCGCGTCCATGGAGCCGTCCATGGAGCCGTCCGTGGAACCGTCCAATGGGAGGGCCGCGTCGATGGCGCTATCTGGTGCTCTTTCAGAGGTCGCGCAACCCAGGAGCAACGCTCCAAGAACTGCCACGCCAATCATGATGCGCACCATATACCTGGTCAGGCTGGTGGCTCCGATTTCTCTATTTCTGTCCACAATAGAGCTCCCTTTTGAGAACCGGCGCTCAATACCCGCGGGCGAGTACCTGGAAATATCCGTTTCCATCCATGTCGTCCTCCCAGGCGATGATCAGCGCGCCGCTGCCGTCCAGGGCCGCACCCGGGTAGAGCTGCTGCCCGGAGGGCTCCCGGTTGACGGTCCACTCGGCCTGCGTGGTCGTGCCATCCGCGGCGTAGGAACTGGCGCGGATCTGGAACCAGTTGTTTCCGTCGGAGTCGTCGGCCCAGGTCACGGTGAAGTCGCCCAGGGGGGTGCAAGCCACCACTGGATCCAGGTGCTGCCCTGACGTGGAGGAGACATCGAAATCGGTGAACCGCTCGGTGGCGTCGGCGTGGAAACCACGCGCCATGATGTGTCCGTCTCCGTTGCTGTCGGCGTCGTCTAGCCACACCACGACGAACCGCCCATCATCGGCCACCGCCACCGCAGGGTCCAGCTGCTGTCCGGCGCTGACGCTGTTGATGGTGCGGCGGGCGAACCGGTTGCTGCCATCGGCGAAAAACCCCCGACCGTGAATCTGGAAAGCGCCGTTGCCGTCCGTGTCGTCCTGCCACACCACGACGATGTTGGCGAGGGAGTCCAGGCCGATGGCCGGCGCGATACGCACACCAAGGTTGTCGTCGTGCACGCTGCGGTCGGCGAACCGTTCGGACCCGTCGGCGAAAAATCCCCGCATCAGGATCTGCGCGTTGCCATCGGACGCCGGGTCGTCCTGCCAGGCCACCACGAACTCGCCGCCCGACGCCATGGCGATGGTAGGGGCGAGCTGCTGCCCCGCAGCCACCGAGTTGACAGTGCGCACCGCGAACAGCTCGCTTCCGTCGGCGAAAAAGCCCCGGGCTCTGATCTGATACACGCCGTTGCCGTCCGTGTCATCCTCCCACACGACGACAAAATTGCCCACCGCATCCATGGCGACGGCGGGGTTCGCCTGGTGTCCGGCGCCATCGGGGTTGACGCGCAGATCGGCAAAGGCCTGGCACCCTCCCGCACCGAAGCCGCGCACGAAAATGTCGTGGTTGCCCGCCCCATCGCTCGTATCGGAGTTGTCCTGCCACGTCACCACGAAGTCGCCGCCCGGCGCCATGGCCGCCGCCGGGACGAGCTGCTGCCCGGCGCCCGCCCGGTTGACCGTGCGATCGATGAAGGCCGTCTCCCCCAGCGTATTGATGCCGTTGCCCGGCGGGGCCACGAAGTCGTAGCTGAAGGTAAACTGGTGCTCGGCTGAGGCCGGATCCGCGGCGTACCAGTTCCCGCCAGAGGAGCTCGACGGGGGATCGAACAGCTCGCTGCAGAAGAACACGGGCTGCCCTCCGGGGAACATCTGGGTGTTGCCATCCTCCACCGTGAGGGTGTGCGATGTAATGGTGGCCTGGCGCGGGTCGAAGATCAGCTGCCGCATCCAACCGTTGCCATGGTACGTGCCGGTGCGGCAGTGGTTGGTGCACTGCGACGCGGAACCAGCGCCGCACTCGCCCTCGAACTGGTAGTCGACCAGCATCTCGTGTACATCGTACCCGGTGTTCGTGGTCTGTACCCGGTACTCCGAATCTCCCACATGTCCGGACACCACCAGGAAAATATTGCTGTGGTGCGCCACCAACTCGTTCCAGACGTCGCCGCCCGTCGAGCCAACGGTGTTATAGCTCAAGCTGGGGCAACCGCCGGAGTAGACGCCGCCGTGGGTGAGGTAGCAGTGGGTCGCGATGATCACGTGGTGATTCGGATGGGACGCGATGAGGTCACTCGCCCAGCACAGCACGTCCTTGCGGGGTGAGTATTCGAGGCTGAGCACGAGAAACTGCTGATCGCCGTTGGCGAAATAAGTGTAGTTGTTCGTGATGTTTCCACCGTAGGAGCCGCCGTACCAGGTGTTGCCGGAGAAGCGGGACGGGGGAAAGTAGTCGTTCATGAGCGACCCGCCCCGGTCGAAGTCGCCCCCCACCAGGTAGTCGTGATTGCCGCCGACGACGCTGTAGGGGATGGCCGCGCTGTCGAGCAGGGCGTGGGCGGCCGAAGCGGTCTCCCACTGCGCGGTGGTGTTGTCGTTCGTGATGTCCCCCAGATGCACCGCGAACAGAATGTTGTCGCTCTGTTGGTGATCGATGATCCACTGCATCTGGCGGCGGTAGGTGTTGTTGGCGTCGTTGGCCTGCTTGCTGGTGTAGTACTGCGTGTCGGGCAGCAGCACGATGGAGAAGGGTTCGCAGTGGTCCCCGCACGCCTCGACGCAAGTGACGGTCTGCGGATCACAGGTCTCGGCAGGCGGGCAGGCGACCGGCGCCGACCACACGAGGCAAGTGTCGGGGGCGACCCGCTCGCAGGTGCGGATCCCTCCTTCGTAACACTCCTGCGCACCTTCGCCTTCGGTGAGACAGGTGTCGGTGCAGCTGCCCCCGTCTGGTTCGTCGCCCCCGTCGGCGTCACTACCCCCATCTGGTTCGTCGCCCCCGTCCGTGTCGCTACCCCCGTCCGGCGTGGGGACGTTCCCGGCGCCGTTGGCGCAACCGACGAACGTGACCGGTAGCACCAGCGCCAGCAGTAGCATAAACAACAGAAGTGCCCGCGCCCGCTCCAGCCGCGGAAGCCAAGTCCAGGAGCGCGCAGAGGCGATGGCGGAAAGTCGACGGCATCCGAAGATCATGGGCAACACCCTTCGTAAAAAGACAGTGGCTCCAAACATTGTAACCTAAAAAGTTCTAACGAAGGTCCGGCAGTTGGGCACCCGAGTACAGGTAGCGCGGTGGGTGGTGAACCGTGGCTTTCCAGGGACGATCCCCCGGCCGTCGCTCCTTGCGCTGTAGAGAGTCGCGGTAGCCGGCGAGGTACCCCAGCATGAGCTGCCAGGCGTCGGTCATATCGGCGATGGAAACCACGTCCTCACCGGGCACGTGCACGAAGCCGCCGAGGATGTTGGCCGCCGCCGGCTCCGCCTCGACACGGCGCATGAGAAGATAGAACAGATAGTTGCACAGGTACGTGCCCGCGTTGTCGCTGATGACCACGGGGTAGCCCTGATTATCCAGCAGCTCCAGCAGGTCCGCCAGGGGTAGCCCCGAGGTGCGGGCCTCCCCGTCGGCGTCGATGAGCTCGTCCTTGATGACGCCGTCGACGTCCTCCCCAAAAGCATAGTTGGCGGCCCGTGATTCCAGCCGGATCACCAGCTCGCCCATGGCCACTCCCGCACCGATGGCCATGGCCGGCCGCAGCCGCTCGTACTCCATTACGAACACCTCCCAGGCGTGATCCCAGGTCACGGTGAGCTCGATGGTACGCACGTCGTAGCCGCCGATGAGGGCCTCGTGCAGAGGCGCCACAGCTGCCCACGAGGGGTTGTCGGGCACTCCAGCGAAGGGCCCGTAGCCCGATAGGAGAATTACCGGCAGCACCTCGATGGTCAAAAGCACCACCAGGCGGCAGCTGACGTCTAGGCAGCCGCTGTCACCCCAAATAATGACTTCATAGATACCCGAGGCCGTGGGGGTGCCCGATACGGTGCCGTCCAAGGCCAGGGAGAGCCCCGGGGGCAACGCCCCCAGGTTGACATCGTAGGTGCGGATCTGTCCGGTGGGATCTTCTTCGGCAAGCGCCAGGTGGTAGGCGAAGTCGATCCGCCCCGAAGGACCGGGTACTTCAATGGGCGCCGGCGGCACGGTCGCGTCGACGGTGTGATTGTCTCCGCCTCCGGAGTCTCCGCAGCCAGCGGATCCGCCGAGCACGAAGCCAAGCAGCAGCAGCGAAACCAGCGAACGGGGACGGGGACGGGGACGGGGACGGGGACGGGGACGGGGACGGGGACGGGGACGGGAACGGGGACGGGGACGGGGTTTTTGTGCCATGGGAGTGGGTACCTCTGCTACGTTCCGAGCCCGCCGGCGACGACCGAAGAGCCAAAGCAGCAGAGGTAGGCCCAGCAGCAGCAGTGACGGCGGGGCCCCGATCCCGAAAATGAACCCCCTGGCGCCTCCACCACCTCCTCCGCCGCCGCCGCAGTTGCAGGCCGACAGGATGATGTCCTCCTCGAGGACCGGGGTGCCGCGCACCTCGAAGGTCCGCGTCAAAAAGCCGATTCCGCCCCGGCCGTCGTTTACGACCGCATGCACCACACAGAGGCCCGGCTCCTGAGGGCTCCAGGTGGCCTGGGCAGCCGAGCAGGTCCCCGGGCCCACCCCATCGGGCGGGGGCGTACAGTTCACCTTCCGGGGATTCAGACTGTCGTCCCCGCGCAGGGTCCCGCCCCCCTCCACGTCGATGGTGCCGCAGGTGACGAACCACGCCACGTCCAGCGCGGCCTCCTGGGCCACACCATCATCGTCAACCATCTCGTCAACGCTCGTGGCGTCCACCACGAGCTCGAGCAACACCGAGAAGTCCCCCAGGTCTGAAGCGTCCTGGGTGAGCAGGAGGGGCGACGCCGAGGCGTCGTGGGTCTGGCCACCGACCACCAACGAAACGGGCTCCGGGTTGCGGTTGGGTTGCGGATCAGACGAGACCCACGCGATCTTGATGGCGAGCAGGCAGTCTTCGTTGGGATCACCGTTGGCCACGGCGTCCAAACAGCCCGTCCAGCCCTCCGATTCGCGGGCCGCCAGCAGCTGTACGAGCACCGGGAAGGAGACATCGGGAGGGAGCTGTAAAAATGGCGGCACCAACACCTGGGTCGTGATCCCCTCCCCAACACGACAAAGAGACGCGGTAGGCGCCGCGTGGCAGTCTGGCACCACGCCGTCGGCGGGAAAGTTGTCGGCCACGCAGTTCGCGAGCCCGTCAGCCCCCTGGGGCATACAGATCAGCCAATGGGCCTCCCAGTCGTCGCCGGGCCAGTGCACCAGGGCCTCGAGGTTGACCACCTCCCCGGGGTGCGCCTCCGGTGGGTCGGCGCGGATCGTCAGCACCTGGGGCGCGGCGCTCAGCTCCGAGGCCGGTGGCAGCATCTCCAGGGAGCAGCCCGTCGCCGAGACAGCGGCCAATCCAATCACCAGGATGGCGGCCCTACCGCGTCCATTCGGGGTCATCAAAACGCCCCCTTGATCCCCAAAGATGGGATGAT
>JAOZUO010000032.1:0-21015 GCA_029938605.1 Deltaproteobacteria bacterium
CTTGGGCTCAGGCTTGGGCTCAGGCTTGGGCTCAGGCTTGGGTGTCTTGTGGGGGTCTGTCGGTAGCAGATTCGAAAGGTAGGAGGCGGAATTGCGATCTACCTTGACCAATAATTTGCGCGTGGGCTGGTGCTCTTCCATGTCATCGGAGGCAAATGCGGGCATCGCCCGGAGGGTGACCTCGTCCTCCGTCATGACGTTATCGAGCTCATCGTCTATGGGTAGATCGTCTGTGGGTAGAGCGTTCACGGGCAGCTCGTCCTGTGGACCGGTCGCTTTGGCGGAGATCATGCGTTGCCGCGCCTCGGCCGTGGGCACCACCACCAGGAACGTCGACCCCCGCCCCAGCTCACTGCGCACCTCGACATGACCGCCATGTAGGGCCACGATCTCCTGCACAATGGCCAGACCAATGCCCAGGCCCGGGTATGGCCGGGTGGAGGACCCGTCCACCTGATAAAAGGTGTTGAAGATCTTATCCTGCTCATCGGTGGCGATGCCGATTCCGGTATCGGTGACGGCGCAGTGGATTTCCTCACCCTCCAGGCACAGCGCCAGTCCCACCGTGCCCGCGGGATCGGAGAACTTTTCCGCGTTGTCCACCAGGTTTCGGAACGCCTGGAGGAGTCGCGATCGATCTCCCAGCATAATCAGCGGCTCGGGGGGCAATTTCAGGTTCACCTTGAGCTGCTTTTGACGCATGGACTCGGCGGTCATCGTCACCACATCGGTGACCAGGGCGCCCAGATCCACGCGTTCGGCGGACATTTTGGCGCGGTCCTTCTCCAGCCGCGCAAAGTCAATGAGGTTCTCAATGAGGGCGAGGAGGCGCTGGATGGACTTGGACGAGACCTCGAGCCCATTGCGCTGGCGATCGTTCAGCCGCCCCATCTCCTCCTGGAGCATCAGATCGTTGTAGCCGCGGATGGTCACCAGGGGCGTGCGCAGCTCGTGGGAGACATTCGCCAACACCTGGGACTTGAGGCGATCCAGGGACTGAAGCTCTTCATGCTGGGCTTGCAGACGGTCGTAGGCGGATTGGAGCTCCCGAAGGGATTCGGCGAGCTGCTGCTCTGCCTCCTTGCGAGCCGTGATGTCGCGACCAATACCCTCCACGGCGACAACATCGCCCTGCTTGTCGCGTCCCGGGTAGAGCATCAGCGCCAAAATGACGACTTCGTTGTCCCTGCGGGCGAACCCCACCTCGATGGAGCGAGCCACGCCCCGGCGGGCGTCCGCGAGGGAGGCTTCGAATGCCTCGTGATACGCAGGCAGCACGCGCGCCGAAAGGAGCTTGGGGTCCGTGCGGAAATCGCCCGGGGAGTAGCCGAGGAGGTAGGCCGAGGCCTGGTTCATGGAGCCGATGCGCCCCGTGTCAACGTCGATGCTGAACACCAGCGATGAAATGTTCTCATCCCGGTCCCTGGCGGTCAGGGAGTCGGACGAAGGGAGATCGTCGTGGCGGCGGTTGGTGGAGGTGTGGCCTTGGCTGCCCACGTAGACGACCCCCATGGGCTCGGCGGCGGGGTCCTTGAGCACGATGGCCGTAAAGGCAATGGTTCGCTCGCCACCGTCATGCGTGCGGAAGGTCCACTGGGCGGGCTCGGTCTCCGGTGCGTCTGGGCCGACCATGCGCTGCAGGTGGTCGAGAAGGGCCTGGCGCTCGGCCGGGGCCATGGTCTCGGTGGTGAACGCCGATTGGAGTCGTTGGCCGGGCTCAAAGCCGGTGATGGTCTGGAGGCGCCAGTTCAGCAGGAGAAGGTCGCCGTTTCTAGACAGCGCCACCAGGGGCGTGTCCGTGGCCTCAAAGACGCTCTCGAGAGCGGATTCAATGTCCAGCAGCGGGTGAATGTAGCTCCTTTTGCCCATATCTACTTCTAGTCCTGGCGCTCGTAGAGCGCGTCGATGTGGTCGCGATGACGGCGCAGGATCATCGTACGGATTGGCTCTCCATTGGCGGACAGCTCCCCGGACTCCACCGAAAGGTGGCCCGGGACTATGCGATAGCCTCGGATTTGCTCGTGGCGCTCCAGGTTGTTGTTTGTCCGATCAATCACCCGCTGAAAATCCCCGTCCTCCTGGGGGGGCGTGGACCGGAGGCCGGCGCTCGGATTCCGCCACAGCAACACGCCCACGTAGGGGCGTCCCTCACCGCAGAGTACGGCGTGGGCGACAAGATCCGAGGTTCCCAAGGCACCCTCGATGAGAGCCGGGGCCACGGTCCGACCGCCCGACAGGGTGATGATATCCTCCTTACGCCCTGTTAGGAACAAGAAGTCGTCTTCAATGAGCCCGAGGTCGCCGGTGTGGTACCACCCCTGAGCGTCCGTGGCCGGTGCGACGCAGAGGTCTGCCGGGGCTCCTTCCGCGCCCCCGGGTACGAGCCCTTGCAGATAGCCGGCGAAGATGCCCTCCCCGCGGATGAGCACCTCCCCCTTTGGCGATAGCCGCAGCTCCACTCCGTTCAGGGGCACCCCCACGCTGCCGGGCTGGATTTGGTCCGGGCGGTTGGCGGTGGCCACGGCCACGGTCTCCGCGGAGCCGTACCCCGTGAGCACAGGCAGACCCGCGAAACTGAACAGCGCCTCCACCGATTCATCCAGCACCCCGCCACCGCACACCAGGTGGGCGATGCGGCCACCCAACAGATGGCGAACCCGCGTTCGGAAAAATCGCCGGGCCACTGCCCGGTCCAGGCCCGCCAGCAGCTTTCTGGGCCGCTTCGTATCGCTCTGGGTGAAGCGCTCCGTGAGGGCCAGCGTGATCCGTCCGGGCATGCCTACGGCGCCTTCGCGTTTGCTCAGGATCAGGTCCCGGAACCGATCGAACAAGACGGGCGCGCCGGCGATGAAGTGCGGTCGGGCGGCGAAGAGCTCCTCCTTGAAGTCCCGCCGTTGGTTGAAGACGTAGGTGGTGGCGCCCTGATCGATGGCGGCCCAGGCCATGAGCCGGCCGAAGATGCCCGCCAGGGGCAGCACGAGGAACTGGGTGGCGCTGCGGGGTAGGACCACCACCTCCCGCAAGGCGTGGAGCTTGGCCAGGAGGTTTCGGTGGGTGATCACCGCGCCCCGGGCCGGACCGCTGCGGCCCGCGGTATAAATGATGGTAGCGGGCGCGTCGGGATCCCGGCCGCTGTGGACCGGACGCAACCCGTCGCCGCGATCCAAAATGGCCTGGCCGCGAATGAGCAGATCGCAAAACCGGGCCGGGCGTCCGGCTTCGCCCCAACGCTCGTCGTCGGCGAATTCGTCCGTGGGCGGGTGTAATAGGACGATCTGCGTGGTCTTCTCGAGCCCCGCCCGGTTCTTCCGAAGCCGCTCGAGGTCCACCAGATCTCCTACAAAGACTACCTTGGGTTGGAGCTCGAGCAGCATGCGCGCCCGGGCCGCGGCGGGAGCCGATCGGCTGATGGGCACGCTCACGCCCCCCGCCATGAGGATGCCCAGGTCCGCCACGAGCCACCGCGGGCAGTTGCGGGCGAAGATCGCCACGCGGTCCCCTGCCCGCACGCCTTGAGAGCGCAGGGCGTTCATGATGCGCCGGGCCTCGTCCAGCCAGTCCGCCCAACTCAAGGTCTGGTCGTCCCCCACCAACGCCTGGTCTGGGACCTGCTTCCCCCCCTGGCCAAGCGCCTCGCCCGAATCCTGGCCGGGCGCCTCGCCCAAACCTGGATCAGGCGCTCGGCTCAAGGCGTGGAACCGGATCGCCGGCCACCGCCCAAAACGGCTCGCCCGCCGAACCAATAACTCGACGATGTCACGCGCCATGTGTTGACTGCCTCATCTCCGTATCCCGTCTAATGTCTTCGGACTATTTTTTCAAGCCTCCCATGAACATGGCAATATGGTTAACGCAACTACTGCTGGGGTCATTCCCCCGAGCAGACCGTCCCATTTTCCTTTTTGTCCTTGCCTGAAGTGAGCGGTACCTTCTAAAATCGCGCGCTGGCGTTTTTTTGCGTCACAATACAGTTTCGATGAAAGGTGCCAGGCTTCGGGCAACGTAGTATGTCTTCGGTTAACCCCATGATTGGCCAGGTTCTTTCAAAGTACGAGATCCTTGAGGAGATCGGTCAGGGGGGTATGGCCACGGTGTATCGGGCCCTGGACACCAGCCTGAACCGCGAAGTGGCGGTGAAGATCCTGCACGCCCACCTGGCGTCAAGAGCCGAGTCCCGGGAGCGGTTTCAGCGGGAGGCCCACGCCGTGGCGCGCCTGCGTCACGACAACATCCTGGAGATCTTCGACTACTCAGGCTCCGAGAGCGATGAGAACTTCATTGTGATGGAGTTCATCCACGGTCCAACCCTCCGGGAATTTTTGGATAACGAGGAGCTGAAGGTGCCCGAGCTCGGGGTCATGATCACCGCCGAAGTTTGTCGCGCCCTGGTCCACGCGCACAGCTCGGGGATCATCCACCGGGACATCAAGCCCGAGAACATCATGATCCGGGACGACGGGATCATCAAGCTCATGGACTTCGGCATCGCCTCCATGGTGGATACCAGTAAGCTCACGGTCACCGGGCAGCTCCTGGGGTCACCGGCCTTTATGGCTCCGGAGATGGTTACCGGCGACCGTTTGGATTTTCGCACGGACGTGTTCAGTGTTGGGATCCTGCTGTATCTGCTCACCGTGGGGGAGCTCCCCTTCAAGGGGAAAAACCCTCACGAGGTGCTCAAGCGCATCGCCGAGGTGGACTGCATCCGCCCCATCATCGCCAATCCGAAGGTGGGCGATGACATCTCGCGGATCATTGATCGCGCCCTGGAGCGGAACCCCGACTACCGATACCCCAGCGTGGAGGAGTTGTTGGAGGCGTTGACTGCTCACCTGGCCCAAAACGAGGTCGAGGACGGTCGTCTCGAGCTCAAGGAGTTCTTCAGGGACTCCAAGGAATACCAGCGAGATCTTGAGCTTGTTCTCATCGCGAACCTCATCGACTCCGGCCAGTCCGAGCTGGGGCGGGGAAACCACGCCAGGGCGTTCTCGCTGCTCAACCGGGTGCTCTCCTTCGACCCCCAGAATGAGGAGGTCAAAGTCCAGCTCAACCGGATCAGTCGCCGGCGGGGCATGCGGTCGGTGGCCAAAATTGCGCTCCTGGTGGGACTCATTGTGGTCATTGGATTCGGGGTGGCCTGGGGCGTCCGAAAGATGCAGGGGCGCGGTGACAGCCCCGGTCTGGGGGGGCAGGACGGCACCTCGGTGGCGCTTCGTAATGGCGGGGATGCGGGGAACGACGGGATTCGAAGCGACGGGGAGGCGAATTCTGCACTGGAGGATGCCGCCGTCGTGGGTTCCACTCAGCCCGACGCCGCCGCGACGAAGATGGAGGATGCGAGGATCAGATCGCGGCCCAAGGGTCCCGTCGTGGACACCATGCGGACCGTCGCCAAGGTGCGGGTCTTCTCCCTGCGGGTGACACCCCCCACGTGGATCGCCTATGTGGACGGCAAGAACCTGGGCTTCCCGGAGGGGCTCCCCCCCACGGTGAAGATCACGGACAACAAGACGGTCCATATCATCAATCTGCGGGACAAGCGGGGGCGGTTCAGCGTGGCCTTTACCGTGACCAGGGACACGCCCAGTGGGACCGTGGGCAACGCTTACATCAAATGGAGGCCCGCTACGGTGACGGTTCAGGGTACGCCGCCGGGCGCCCACTGGAGGTTTTTGAAACCACTGTGGCTCACGCGTCTTGGGAGGCGAATGATCAGCCAGAAGCACCGCATCAGCTTCACCGACCAACGCAAGGGGTCCATCAAGGCCATGATCCGTGTCTACGCCAAGGGGTTCGGACACGTGGATCTTCCCATCACCGTCACCGCCGGCGATCGACTGGTCAAGAAGGTCCACCTGCCCAAGCAGGTCCTACCGCAATAGCGAGGTCACTCGCCGAGTCATTCGCCGGTTTGACGCACCACCGAGCGTGCGGCAATGATTAGCATTCCGCCACATAATGTCGTATATATTCAGAACTTATGGACCCTCGCGCAAAGGTATTGGTCCCGGCGTTTGTCCTGCTCCTTGGCGTGCCGGCTTCGTCCGTCGCTCAACCCGGGGGTGGTGCGCCCGGCGGTAGTGTTCTCGGGGGCGGTGCCCTCACTCGCGCCCGCACCGCCTTTAGCGTGAGAAAATACGAGCAGGTGGTGAAGATCCTACGGCCCGAGCTCTACCCACGAAGTAGATTTTCCACCGAGGCCCAGGAGGTGGAGGCATACAAGCTGCTGGGGATCTCCCATTACTGGCTCTCGCTGTTGGTCAAAAAGCCCACCGACAAAAAGACGCACCGCAAACAGGCCGAGCGCCAGTTCAGCGCGCTGCTGACCCTGCGTCCCGGGTTCAGGCTGGCCAAGCTGCGCTACACCGGCCACCTGCGGAAGTTCTTCAATGCCGTGCGCAAGAAGCTCAAGGCCGCCGCGTCGCCGCTCAAGGCCCTGGAGGCGGAGCTGGACTTCTGCCGAAAAAAGAGCCTGTTCCTATCCAAGCAGTTCCGGGGCTACCGGGACAAGTGCCAGTCCCAGGTGCTGATCACCCAGCGCGTGGAGAAGCGATATTACTTCTGGAACTTCGTGCCTTTTGGGCTCGGGCAGTTCCAGAACCAGCAGCGCTTCAAGGGGGCGCTGTTCGCCGTCAGCCAGGGCCTCATGCTGGCGCTCAATATCACCGCCCTCATTCTGGGGGAGACCACCTACGTGCGCAACGGTCCCAACCGGACCGTGCTCAACGACCAGAAGTCCCGGGCTCGGGCCGCGGACATCCAGAAGCTCACGATCGCCTCGGGGTCCATTTTCTGGTCCCTGGTGCTGTGGGGTATCATCGACGCCGTCGTGTTTTACAAAAAGACCACGGTCGTCAGACAAAAGAAGCTGATTCCGCTGGGCAGCCCGAACGTGGGGCTCAGTCCCTCCGTCGGCCGAGGTAGCCTTGTACTGAACCTGGAAGCCCGGTTCTGACCAGCGAAGAAAGCTCGATCCGTTAGGAGACACTATCCGATGCCATCGTTGAGAATCGAAGCACCCGGCCAAAAACCCAAGGTCTATCATCTGTTCAAGAAGATCACGACCGTGGGCAAGGCCGAGGACAACGACGTGGTGCTAGAGGACCCCCTCATCGGCGAGACCCACGCCCACATGCACTTTGACGGCAAGGCCTACGTGGTCCAGACCACGCACAAACAGAACGCCCTGCACGTCAACGGCCGCAAGAAAAAGAAGATGCGCCTCGAGCATGGCGACAAGGTCAAGATCGGCGCCTACGAGCTCGTGTTCAGCCTCTTCGACGAGCAGCCCGTGGTGGAGGAGGAGGCTGCCGCCACGGTGGCCGAGGTGTCTGGGTACCAGAAGCTGCACGAGTTCTCCGAGCGGCTCTTGCGGGACTACAAGCTGGAAAATCTGCTCGAAGTGCTCATGGACACGGTCATCGAGATCACCAGCGCCGACAAGGGCTTCCTGATCTTGACCGAGGGCGAGGATCTCAACGTCAAGGTGGCCCGGAACCTCAAGCGCGAGAACATCATGAACGCCATGGCGCAGTTCTCGGACTCCATCGTGGAGCAGGTCATCAAGCAGCGCAGGCCGCTCATCGTGTCCGACGCTCTGAGCGACGACCAGTTCTCCACGGCCAAGTCCGTCATGAACCTCAAGCTGTCCTCGGTCATGTGCGTCCCCCTGCTCGAGCGGGGGAACCTGCTGGGGCTCATCTATGTGGGCAACGACAACGTCATCGACCTGTTTGACGAGGCGAACCTGAACGTGCTCACCGTCTTTTCCGCCCAGGCGAGCCTGCTCATTCGCAACGCATTGCTCATCAACGAGCTGCGCATGGACAAGGAGAGCCTCACCGAGCGTCTCGAGAAGATCGCCTTTGGCGACATCATCGGGTCCTGCGAGGCCATGCAGGACATCTACCAGCGCATCCGGAAGATCGCGGGCACGGATGTGTCGGTGCTCATCACAGGCGAAACGGGTACGGGTAAGGAGCTCATCGCCCGGGAGACGCACCGTCGGTCCAACCGCGCCGATGGCCCCTTCGTGACCATCAACTGCGGGGCCATCCCCGAGAACCTGCTGGAGTCCGAGCTCTTCGGCCACGTCAAGGGCGCCTTCACCGGGGCGGTGTCCACCAAGAATGGGCGTTTCCAGTCGGCCGGCGGCGGCACGCTCTTCCTGGACGAAATTGGCGAGATGCCCCTGCAGCTCCAGGTGAAGATCTTGCGCGCGTTGCAGGAGCGCACGGTCATCAAGGTGGGGGGCACCAAGACCGAGAACGTGGACATCCGGATCATCGCCGCCACCAACAAGGTGCTCGAAGACGAGATCAGCGGAGGCCGCTTCCGCGAGGATCTGTACTACCGGTTGAACGTCGTGAATATCCACCTGCCTCCGCTGCGGGATCGTGGCGAGGATGTGGTGCTCATCGCCAAGTATCTGCTGGGCAAGTTCATCCAGGAGTACGAGTCGTCCACCCGTGGGTTTTCGCCCAACGCCGTCATCGCCATGAAGAAGTTCGAGTGGTCGGGCAATATCCGCCAAATGGAGAACCACATCAAAAAGGCGATCATCCTCAGCGACACGGCGCTGCTGGGGCCCGAGGACCTGGGGCTCACCGCGGAGATGATCGACTCGGTGGTGCCCTTGTCCAAGGCGAAGGAGAACTTCCAGCGACAGTACATCAACGAGGTGTTGGCGCGAAACAGTGGCAACCGCACCAAGACGGCCCGGGACTTGGGCGTAGATCCGCGAACCATCTTCCGGCACCTCGAGAAGGAAGATGAGTCGCCTACCAAGGGAGACTGACGTGAGCCACACTCCGCAAAAAAGTCATAGCTGTGGACACCTGTGTCAGAGCCTACGGAAATCTTTGGGGTCGTCCAGGAAGATAGTTTTGGATTTCCTCAATAATTGCGTCACAATTTAACCAAATGGATCGCTTCTTGCTTAAATACCTGTCCATGACTCACACAACGAGGAGCCACCTGGTTGTGAAGGTCGCGAGGTACCTAGTAATTTTGATGATTGCCACGACGACAACCACCGGCTGCCCCATTCCTGTGCAGTATCCGCTGGAGCCCGACGCCGGAAACCAGCCCCCGGTCATCAACCGACAGTACACGGTCCCGTACATGGTCATGGAGGATCCGGTCATCGAGGGCGGCTCCCCGCCAACGTTCACCGTCGTAGTCGATGATCCAAATCCGGGCGACAAGCTTGCCGTCAAGATCATCAAAAATCTAGACCAGTCCTGGCTAAACCCCTTGGAGCCTCACGAGTTGGTTTTCTGGGATCGATCCATCGTGCCGTTGGACACGTTGGCACCCGAGGATGCATCCAATATGGGTGTGTCTTCCACTACGCGATCAGCGGACCTGACGCTCCTCATAAATCCCTGTTCCACGGGCAGTGCCGGTCAGAAAGTGTTTCTCGTTGTTTGCGTGACAGACAGTGTTTTCGATGCGCCGGACTCCGAATACCCTAACGAAGATCCCTGCATTCCGAAGAATGGTTTTGTTGATAGTTATCCGGTCGTCGTTACTTGTGGCGCCGATGAATGAGCGTCCCCGATACCGGATGTTTTTCGGTAATAGATTGAGTTGGTTCGTATGACGGAAAATAGACATAAACGCACCGCGGTCCGGCTGCTCTACGCGCTGGCGCTGGTGGGATGTGTGGGGCTCATCATGGCCTCCCTGCAGACAGGTTGCGGCGCCCCCGCGACCAACGTGAACAGCAATCCGGTGACTCCCGACTGTGAGACCGATGCTGACTGCGCCGACCAGGGCGAGCTCTGCTCCGCCTATAAGGTTTGTCTACCCCGGGCCAATGGTCTGTTGGCCTTGGGCATTGAGTTGAATCCGCCTCCCGAGGCCAACGCCTACGACGGTCCGAAGCTCACGCAGGTGGAGATCCCGCCCTGGGAGCTGTACTACGGCGCCGATGGCCTGGTGCGCGTCTCCTATCCGGAGGCGGTGCTCATGTCCGGCGCCCTACGCGTCCTGGATGATGGGCGCCCCCTCGAGGCCATGCAGGCCACGGTCACCGCTACTCGGGATTCCAGACTCCCCGGCCGCCCCAAGGTGGTGATGAGCAAAACCATCAGCGCCCTGCGCACCTACGTACGGCCCGGCGACCAGGAGGTGGAGGACAACCCGGACTTCACCATGATGCTGCCCGGGGGCCTGACCCACGCCGTCCGCACGGCGCCCCTGTCGCCCTACGACGAGGCCTTCCATCCCATCTCCACGAACCTGTCAATGGACACCGATGACGCAATCGTCTTCATGTTCGGAGAGACCGACACCACGGACTATCTCAGCGGAGCGGTTGTGGACGCCCTGGGTACGGGTGTGCCCGCCGTGGAGGTCCGGGCCGTGAACGAAGTCTCGGGGCAAGCTGTCTCCACCCGGGGCACCACCGATGAGCGAGGTGAGTTCATTCTTTCGGTCCCCAGCGGTCTACGTTCCTACACGCTGACCTTCAGCCCCAGCGCCGACAATCAGTGGGTTCCCGAGACCGCCCACGAGCTGGTGCAGTGCTGCGACCACGAGAACAACACCTACGACACCCCCCAGGACATGGGCGAGTTCATGCTGCCGGCTTTCCCGGACCCGCAGACCTACCAGTTCGTCGTCGAAGGTATCTGGACCTCCGGCATGCCGGACCCGGTGAGCGAAGTGACCGTCTCTTTCGAGACCACCGTGGGCCAGCCCGGCGGCGTCACCGGAAAGTTCGTGGCCACGGCCACCAGCGACGAGGGTGGAGTGATAACGGTGGACCTGGTTCCAGGGGACAGCGTCGACCTCCGCATGTACACGCTGACCATCGTGACCTCTCCCACCTCGGAGTTCGCCTCCGATGTGCGCACGGGGTTCGCGGTGGGCCCCAACGGCGGCGCCGGCGAGAATATAGTCCTGGATCCCCGCGTGCCCTTCACCGGGCACGTCTCGGCGGACGCCCCTTCCTTGGAGGCCATCACGGTGATGGCCCGGCGGAATGACCACAGCGTCGGAGATCTCGCCGGGGTGCTGTTGTCCACGGTGACCGACGAGGACGGACGCTTCAATCTGCTGTTGGATCCGGGGATGTACACCCTGGAATTGCAGCCCCCGACCTCCATTCCCCTGCCCCGTTGGGCCCTGGACGTGCCCGAGTTCGTGCAACTCGACGCGGACGAGACGGTCTGGAACGCCGGGATTATCTCCATCCCCGCGGCGGCTGTTCTCCAGGTCCAGGTAGAGTCCGCGACCGACGAGTCCCTCCTGAAAAACGTCGCGGTGTCGGTCTACCTCATTGACCCCGCTTGCGCCGAGCAGCTGGGCGACACCTGCGAATACAGCGCCGTCCTCCTGGGAGAAGCTGTCACCGACGTCAACGGCCAGGCCCGCTTGATCGTACCCCAACCCTAGCTCCCCTTACTCTTTTACCAGGGATGCGAGGGACTGGATGGGGGTGAGCTTTCGCAGCTTGCCCAGGGCGCGGGCTTCGATCTGACGCACGCGTTCCCGGGAGATGCCGAAGTCGTCGCCCACGGCCTGCAGGGACTGCGCCGCGGCGCCGGAGATGCCAAAACGCAGCCGAATGATGGTGCGTTCCCGTGGCGTCAGTACCCCCAGCGCCTCCCGCACGGTCTCGGCCATGTCAGCGGTTTCGTATGCGTCCGCTGGGGAGACCACCTCCTCGTCGGCGATGAAGTCCCCCAGGACGGTGCCGTCCATGTCGCCCACGGGGGTTTGCAGCGAGACGGGCTTTCCTGCCATGAGCATCAGCTCCGCGATGCGGCGCTCGGGCAAATCCAGGGCTTCGGCGATCTCGTGCGGTGCGGGCTCCCGCTCCAGCTCGTGGACCAGACGCGACGACACCGCCATCATGTGCCGCAGGGTCTCCACGGAGGAGACGGGGATACGGATGGTGCGCCCCTGATCGGCGATGGCCCGGGCGATGGCCTGCCGGAGCCACCAACGGGCGTAGGTGGAGAAGCGGTACCCCCGGCGATACTCGAACTTCTCGGAGGCGCGCATGAGGCCGATTGCGCCCTCCTGCACGAGGTCCAAAAATGGCAACCCCCGGTTGGTGTGTTTGCGGGCCACCCACATCACCAGGCGCAGGTTGGCCTCCACCAGCTTGGAGCGGGCCGCGGTGGCTTTGCGCTCCGCTCGCATCATGTCGTCGTACAGCGACTCCAGCCGGGGCCACGAGAGCTGGGCCTGGTGCGCGATGCGCGCTTGGGTTTGGGCTTGGGACAGGGGCTCCGGATCCAGGTTGGGGGCGAGCCCCTCCCGGACGAGCGCCTTGAATCGTCGCACCATGGGGCGCACCCGGGCGCGTCGGAGCCCGGCAGCTTCCACCTCTTCCCATAGGGCGGTGTCGTTGTGGCGCAGCTCATCCTCTACCCGGCTGCGCGTGTTCGCGTCCACTTCCCGGATTGCGAGGGTGCCGCGGAGGGCGCTGCTGCGCTCCACGATGGTGGAGAGGTACTCGAAGTGCGCGGTCACCCTGGCACGGAAGCTCTCGTCGGCGCCCGGATCCGGCTCCTCCAAGACGATGTCCTGGGGCGTTAACACCCCACTGCGGAGGCGTGCGCCGAGGATCACGAGCTCATCCTGGGCGAGGGGGGATTGCATCACGGCCCGTCGCACGGACCGCTCCCCCTCCTCGATGCGCCGGGCCGTGTCCAACTCGTCGGAACGAGACATGGGCTCTACCGATTCCATCCGACGCAGAAACGCGGACAAGGCGTCCGCGGCTCCTGGAGACTGCGCGCCCACGGTTCCTGGAGACTGCGCGCCCACGGTTCCTGGAGACTGCGCGCTTGCGGTTCCGGACCCGGGTGGAGAGCTAGGCTGGGTGCTTCGCCGCTCCACCGCCCGAAGCGCCACCTTGAGCTGCGGGTGCAGCACGTGCTCGGAGGGGACCCGTTCCCGCTGCTTGTCATCGAACTGCTTGAGCATCGCCCGGTACACGTAGCCTCGGGTACGTTGGGTCTGACCCGCCAGCACGGTCTGGATCGTGTTGTGGCTGGTGGAATAGCCGAGGTCGCGGACGGTATTCGCCATGCGCTTGGCCAGGGTGCGACGGCTGACGCCCGGGGATGATTGCAACCACTGCTGGGCCAGGTCGGCGATGGGCTTGGCCAGCACCCACTCCACGTCCGTGGCGGCGGTCAACCCTCCGCTGAGCCTGTGCAGTGCCTCCTGGAGGGAAAGATGGGGTGGGAGGGACCCCCGGACAAGCTCCTCGAGGACCACGTAGACTTGTCGACGACCGGCGCCTCCGCTACCGCTGAGCAGCCGCTGCAGGTAGGCCACGCTCACGGAGGTGGAACGGTGCGCGAGCTCCGACCGGAGCTGCACCGCGAGCTTGCGGCGGGAGGCTCCGCGGTGTCGCCACTGCCAGACGCGAGTCAAGCGGTGAAACTGCCCGCCGCCGATGAGCTCCCGACCGGCGAGGGACCGGTCGATCTGCTGTTCGAGGTGGTCGGCGACCTCCTGGGCCGCCTGGTCCGAGACGATGCCGTGGGGCTCGAGATACTCGAGCAACTGGTCGACGACCTCCCGGGGGACGGAGTGACTCTTTCCGCCAAGCACCGCCTCAAGGTAGCCACCGCTGAACGGTATCCCCTTCGCCGCGAGGTCCTCACTGACGGTATGGGAGAGCGCGCGCTTGGTGGACTCGGGATGAAAATGAAGCCAGAGCCGAACCAAGGGCACCACCCGTGCGGCGGGGACACGATGCGCGGTGCGCTCGACGGGGGATACCCAGAGGCCTGCCGCGGCAAGGGCGGCCTGAATATGAGCTTCGTCTCGCAGCCCGGTCTCTTCGAAGACCACCTCCCGCAGCTCCGCCTCGAGGACCCGGGGCACGGTGGCCACCAGTCCCCTCAGTTGCCTCCGAATAGTGCGGTCGTGGTAGTGCACTCCCCGCTCCCGAAGGCGATCCCGCAACAACCGGGCCAGCGCCCCACGCGTACGGGAACCATCCTGTTGCAACAACAGGGAACCCAGGGATCGAAACAGAGCGCCAGGTACACGCTCCGTTCCGCGGTGTTTTGATGGCTGCTGGTTTGCCACCCTCTTGCGTCCTCATGCCGGAGTATCCGGACAAAACCGCTACCATTTATCCTATATCCCCTTAGAGGTCAGTCAAGCGCGGGCAGCCCAATGCTATGGCATAGGTCAGAATATTCCCAAGTTGACGGGGACGGTGTTACGAGGTAAAGGGGAACGTCTTTGATTTAGTTGAGTTGCCTTTGACGATCACTCCGGACAACCGAATACGCCACAAGCGTGACAAGCGTGAACGCAGTCGCCGCCTCTTGGTGGTGCAGGTAGTATTCTACGCGGGCGTTGTGGTCTTTGGTCTTTGGCTCCTGTCCTCGGTGGTGTTGCACCTCATGTGGGATCGTGGTCCCTTGCTGGGCCACGGCCGCATATCGAAAAAACCCACCTCTGTGGAGATTTTTCACTGCTATCTGGATACGTTGACGCTGTTTAATGTGATGATGGAAGACTACGGAAATGTGACCGCCCGGACCCGGTGCGAAAGGTCCTCCGTAAAGGCCGTTTGGGGCTCCATCTACTCGTGGGATACGAACCCCTGGAGCGTGGCTCGAAAAGGCAATCGGGTGCGCCCCCAGGACGTGGGCGTATGGCGGTTTCGCAAGTACCAGGTCTGGTCCCGATGCCGACTCGGCGAGGCAGACCTGTTGTCCCGTAGCCGGACGCTCCACACTCTGGCCCAGGTCCACGGTGAAATGGATGAGCTCAGGCGAGTGCTCACTCGCCAGCTGCACGCACACGTGAGCGCCTCTGCCCCCCGGGTGGATAAAATCAGAAGACAGTTGCATTTGACATTCCAAACGATGAAGAACAAACGCCGCTTAATGAAAAAGTGGAAGCACGTGATCCCGGCACGGCTGCGCAAGTGGGGAATTCGACGCCAGCCAAAGCCCATCTGCCCCATCTGAAAGGAGCCCCCGATGCTGTCCGACAATGACAATCCCTCCAATGGCGAGGGAAGGGACGAGCACAACGACCAGAACGACGACGCCCAAACCGACGACACCGTCGCCCAGGAGAGCGACACCGACGAGAGCGAAGCGACCGACAACCAGGACGAAGATAGCGCCGAAGATGGCGCTGAAGATGAGCCGTCGGTGAACTGGGAAGACATGGGCCTGCCCGCTGACCGTATCACCATCCTGCGGGAGCACGGCTACGAGCGTCCCATGGAGGTGCAATCCGAGACCTACTCGCTAGTGCTCGAAGGGCGGGACCTGATGGTTCAGTCGCGCACGGGCAGCGGGAAGACGGCCGCCTTCGGCATCCCGGTGTCTCAGCAGGCGCTCGATAATAAAGCCTCCGCCAAGCCCCAGATGCTCGCCTTGGCGCCCACCCGGGAGCTGGCCATCCAGGTGTCCAATGAGCTGGGCCGCATCTGTGAAGGGACCGGCATAGAGACCTGCGCCCTGTACGGCGGCGCGGCCCTCGGCCCGCAGATCAACAAGCTGGAGGAGGGGGTCCACTTGGTGTGTGGTACGCCCGGCCGCGTCCTCGACCACATTCGCCGCCGCACCCTGGCGGTGGACGAGATCAAGGTGCTGGTCCTCGACGAGTGCGACGAGATGCTCTCCATGGGCTTTTACGAGGAGCTGTCGAATATCATGGATCGGCTGCCGGCTCGGGAGCAGACCCTGCTCTTCTCCGCCACCATCCCCGACGACGTACAGCGGCTCTCGGGTAAGTATCTCAAAGACCCCGTGCGGCTCATCCTGTCCGAGGACTTCGTGGGCGTCAAAGAGATCACCCACGCCTATTACATGGTGTCGGGCCTGGCCCGCACCCGGGACCTGATGCGCGTTTTGGAGGCCGAAGATCCCGAGTCGGCGATCATCTTCTGCAACACCCGCGAGGACACGGCGAACGTCGCGAAGTACCTACGGAAAAACGGCATGGTGGCCGAGGCCATCTCGTCTGACTTCTCCCAGGCCGAGCGGGAGCAGACCATGCAGCGCATGAAGGACAAGAAGCTGCAATACCTTTGCGCCACTGACGTGGCGGCGCGCGGCATCGACATCGCCGCGTTGTCCCACGTGATCAACTACAAGTTCCCCGACAACGCCGATATCTACGTCCACCGCACAGGGCGCACGGGTCGCGCCGGCAAGTCCGGCATCGCCGTGTCCCTGATCTCGCCACAGGAGCTGGGAGACTTTTACTACATGAAACTGACCCACGAAATCGTCCCGGAAGAGCGGTCCTTGCCTTCCAATGCGGAAATAGCGGCGCGCAAAGAGGGGGAGCGGCTCGTGGCCCTGGAGACCAACATCCGGGAGCTGGACGAGATCGTGGACCCGGAGTTCATGTCGCTGGCCAAGCGCGTGTGGCATAGCCTGCGGTCCGAGGAGATCGTGGCGCACCTGCTCATGGAGCGGTTCGGCAAGCCCATGCGTAAGCCCCTGCCTCGCCCGAAGGCGCAGCCCGAGCCCAGGCGCGAGCCTCGGCGTGATTCGCGTAGCGATTCGCGTAGCGATTCGCGTAGCGATTCGCGTGGAGGGGATCGTGATCGTGGTCCGCGGCGCGACGACGATCGCCACGGACGCCGAGACTCCCGGCCCCCCCGGCGGGATTCGGACAGTCGCGACCGCGATGATCGCGGATCGCGCGAGCCCCGGGACGAGATCAAGATCTACATGAACGTCGGCCGCGACGACGGGTTGTCCCCCGCCTCGGTCATCCAGTTCCTCACGGCCAACGGCGACATCGAGGGCCGCGACGTGAACAAGATCCAGATCCGCGACAAGTTCACCTTCGTCGGTGTAAACAAGGCCGCCTCCGAGGGACTCGTAGACCGCATAGACGGCAAGGAGCTCATGGAGAAACCCGTCAAGGTCGAGCTCGCCCGCACCTAGTCCCGATCCCCCGTCCCCCTCCGAGTCCGTCATCTCCGCTTGCCAATCCGTAGCGAGTCCGCGAAAGCGGACCAACGTGCGTTGAAGTCGTTCGTATACGCGGCGCGCCTATCCTTGGGGCGGTGGGTGCCCAACAGCGAGGAGCCGTCAGAGGGCGGTTATCGTGAGCTCCTCGAACAGCCCTTCCACGAGGCTCGATGCGGTCGCCGATGGGTTGTAGTTCTCCTGGCCGTAGCCGATTCGGAGCAAGACCCAAGACTGGCGATCCTGCCAGGATGAACCGAACAGCGGCACCGGATTTCCACCGGACACGCTCATGAGCAAGTTTTGGAACTGGCTCCAGGAGATTTCTACCTGGAACAGCTGGTCCTGGAACGGCGCGAGTTGGGTCGGGTTTGCCCAGGACGTCCATGCTGACTGGCCGAGGATGCTCGTCGACTGTCCCTGAGCCGCAATCGGTCCGACGACTGCGATCAAGCCGCCTTGACCGCTGTCGTTAAACACATTCCCCGTCGTGAACGACGTGTATGCTCCCAGCCCGCGGTTGTAGGTCTTGAGGTTGAACTCGATCTGGCAGTACGTGCTCGAGAGCGCGGGGTCGCACGCCTCGTTGATCACCAGAAAACGCAAGACCTGTTGAAGCTGCTGGGAACCAGGAGCTTCAAGGAGGTCGCGGGTGACCGATTGCCAGGCCTGCAAAGCGACGCGGATCAGGGCCGGGTCTGTGGATGCCCCCCCCCACGGTCGGAGGCGATTGGGGACGTTTGGAGTCCACGAGGGATTGAACTCGGTATAGATCGCGTGGATGAACGCGTTCGCCCCCGTGGCGTTCTGGCCGCTCACGCCGAAGGTCTGAAATGCGCCGGTCGGATGCACCTCGGCAAGCAGCAGGTGCTGGGGTGTGCCGTTCGCGTACACGTCCGCTTCGACGCTGGGGCCATAGCTCCCCGAGCAATCCGGGAAGAACGCTCTGAACACCGTCATCCCAGAAATCGCCAGCGGATGCTGGACCGTCAGGTCATAGCCGGGGGAGGCACACGCATTTTGAGTGAACCGTCCCCAGAATATCGTGCTGCGAGCGTTTTCTGGTAGCGTAACTGGATAACTGGCCGTCGCCCACGCACTCTGGCCGCGCGTTGAGGCACCGTCGGCGTGAAAATACGTCGAGGTAAGCGTCACCGTGGTGGGAGCCTCCAGAACTCCGGCATCGGTCCCCAGGCCGGCATCGGTCCCCAGGCCGGCATCGGTCCCCAGGCCGGCATCGGTCCCCAGGCCGGCATCGGTCCCCAAGCCGGCGTCTGCCCCGAGACCGGCGTCTGCCCCGAGACCGGCGTCTGCCCCGAGACCGGCGTCACTTCCCGTTGTGTCACCAGCGCAAGCGCCAACGAAAACCAGCAACAGAACCAAGGATCTTTGTGCGTAAGAGGGAGCACCCTGACTTTGGGACATTAGTTCAACTATGGAGGGGGACTGGTGGTGGGTCAACGGGAAAGGAATGCTTAGAAATATTCGACGCAGATCACCGAATAGCTTTTGGTATGCCATACGGTCTCGCCGACGGTATGCGCACCAGAAGCGTCGAAGGAGACAGAGTAGTGGTTGATTCCCATGAAGTCCCGCCCCCAATACTTATGGTCGCGGGCAATATCCAAGAGATCTGCAGCCGGATCCACGGCGAGGCTCAAGCCATCACACGACGTAGTCGTACAGGAGGTGCCACCATCATCCAAGGCGTGCAGCGCCGAAGTAGTCGCCAATTCCCACCCTGTACCCAGTGCCTGACAGGCGCTGACTCCATCGGTGTAACCGTAGGTACCTCGGGGGCACCCCGACGTACCGATTTCGTAGTACGCTCGATCGTACTTCCGGTCTACAAGGCAGGGTACCCCCAGGACTCCAACTAGGCAATTGCCAACGTAAAACCGGTTCAAACAACTGCCGCTTCTGCAGAGATCCTGACAGGCCACCGAAGCTCGGCAGATCGTATTGTCCACCTTGTTGGACCAAGCGGTCTGGCTCGTAGTGCTTACGCACTCCCTGCACTCATTACTCGGATTGTCGTCTCCGCTCGTGTAGCAGAGCGATGCGATCAGACAGGAACCGCTGTTCACGTAGTCGATGGCGCAGGAGCCGCTTGTCTGACAGCTGCTGGTGGTGCAGCTGTAGCCGTGGGAGGTGCAATCTACATAGGCGGTGGGAACACAGGTGCCTGAGCTGCAGGTGGCAGAAGTGACACAGTTGTCGACGGGATCGGGAACGCAGGATCCCGTATTTAGGGGCTGAGGCACGCAGTTGTTACTGATGCATGCGTTGTAGTGACATACTCCGGGATCGCTAGTGCAATCCGTACCAACGGTGCAGTTCCCGGAAGTGCAGTCACCCGTGGAGGTAATGCATACCTCCCCGCCAGCACATTGGCTGCTGTTCGTGCAGTTGGAGCAGATCCCGCCCATACAGATCTTGGTGGTGTTGCATTTCGTGAGATCGGCCAGGGGTGTGCCCGTGGCTGATCCGGCGCCGTCGCATACGTCGTTAGTGGTGCAGGGGTTCCCGTCGTTCACCTGTCCCAGACCCCCGGTGTGGTAGGCGCATTGGTTGGTACCGCCGAAACAATCTCCGGTGAGCCCACAGGTGCTGATGGCCGAGGCTTGGCAGTTGTCGTTGGGATCCGTGGCCGCTGCGGTCCATTGACAACCGCCAGTGCTGTTGCAGACCGAGCAGACGTCGGTGCAGTCGTTGTGCGGATCCTCCCCGGCGTTCACCAGGAGGCAGTCCATCTCCGAGCCGGAGACGCCGCAAATCTTGCAAGAGCCGCAGGAGGTGCCCGCGGCCAGCTCGGCCCAGACGTTGTTGGCGGCGTCGCATCGCTGGCAGGGATTCCCCGGCTTCTCGTCGTTGTTGTTGTAGCAGCTACCGTCGATGAAGCAGCCGTTGAAAGAGGACTGGATCTCCTGGGTACAGTCCGTGGGGCCGGTGCCGTGACAAACCCCCATCGAACACGCCTCGCTGGGGCAGGTGTAGGCCACCCCGACGCAGACACCGGGTACGGAAATATTGCAAGTGTCGCCGTAGCTACAGTCGTTGGTGTCGTCGCAGGACTGGCCGCCGTTGGGGCTCCAAGAGGTTTGGGTAGTGGCCCGGTTGCAGACATGGCAGACGTTGTTGGGATCGGAGTCACCCTCGTTCCACACCTGGGCGTCAATGTAGCAGTCGCCGGCCAGACAGAAACCGCCAGAACAGACGCGGCCGGTGCCGCACTCGCCCATGGTGCAAGAGCGGCAGACGTTGTTATCACAAATCTGCTGGCCGCCGGCGCATTCGGAGTCGTCCAGGCACACTGCGCCGCCGAGGCATAGGTCGAAGTCCCAGGTGCAGTCCGTGTTGCAAGCGAGGATCCCAGCGGCCTGCCCCACCGAGACGCAGTCCTGACCGCGCAGGTCCGCGCCGTCGCAAGACTCATACATCGTCTGGGTGGTGTCGCTGCCTTCCGCCGTGTCGTCACCGCAGGTGGAGCAGCCCGAGAGATCCAGCTCGCACTGATCATCGCAGCTGATCTCGCCCTTGGTGAAGCTCTCGGATTGGCAGGTGGCCTGGTCCAGATCGTCGCTGTCACACACCTCGCCCTGGTCGATGACGCTGTCACCACAATACGCGAAACGACAGTCTGTGCGACAGGCATCGGGCATGCTGTCCGAATTGCTCGAGCCGTCGTCGCACTGCTCGCCAATGTCGAGGATCCCATCTCCGCATGTGGTTGAATTGCTGTTTCCGTTGTCGTTCTGATCGTTCCCGCCGGAGGTGTCATCTCCACAGGCGACCAGGACGAAAACGCACACAAACACGAAAAATGACCGTGCAGCCATGGCTTGCTCCCATTTTTTTTATCTCTAGTTGGACAGGATACCAGAACCTACAACAGAGTAGAAGCACGGGAAAAGGAAAACCCTACGTGTCGTTCTGGCAGTTCGGACACTCGAGTCCGTCAATAGCTCACATTGCCGAAGGGAAGTCCTTGAGTCCCTTGATCTTGATACGCCGCATGACCGGCGGCATGGGCGCGACGCGCATGACGGGGCGCATGTCGGGCTTCATGACGTCCATGGGGCGCATG
>JAOZUO010000032.1:21115-58551 GCA_029938605.1 Deltaproteobacteria bacterium
CGTCCATGGGGCGCATGACCTGCATGGACACGATCCGGGTGGTGCCCCGGCCGCGGATCAGGCGTCTCTCCCAGGACTGGTTGGCCTCTGGGATGAACTTGATCTCCACGGTCCTGTGCCGACGGGCGCGGATCTCCAGGACTCGTTCCAGAGAGGAGTAAGGGATGGCGAACTTCTTCAGGGGCGCCTTCCCCAGGAACTTGCCGTCGAGGTAGACCTTGGCCTTCACCCTCCTGGGGGTGGTCTTGATCGTGAGCGTGACATGCTCGGGGGTCACAAAGATGGATACGGGGGGTTCGCGCATCTCGGGCACCATGGCCGCCGCTGCGTCGGGCTTTGCCGCCACGGGCGGTGTCGCCATGGCCGTGGAGCCTCCCGGGGACGAGTCGGCTTGTTTTGCGCTTGTGCCACGCTGTTTCATGAGGAAAAAGGCGCCCGCCGCCAGGGCCACGGTGACCAGCGCGATGATGACAATCAGTGGGACCATGGACTTTTTTGGGGACGGAACCGCGGCAGCCGGAGAGACCGTCAGCTCCACGGCGGACTGGGAGGTCGGGCTCATCACCGGGGGGCCATCGCCGAGGGCGACGACCTTGCCCGTGGAGATGTTCGACTGAGACCTCATGGACGGCACGCCGGCTCCAGCGCCGGCTCCAACTCCAGCGCCCGTGCCGGCCCCTTGCGCCGTACACGCCTTCAGCGCCTCGGCGAACTCACTCATGGACTGGTATCGTTCGGACGGCTCCTTCGCCAGTGCGTGCAAAATGACCGCTTCGAAATCTGGCGGAATGTCCCCGACCAGCTCTCTGGGAGGCTGCGGAACCTTGGACATGTGCTGGTGCAGGACCCCCATGAAGGTCTCGGCCAAAAAGGGCAGCCGGCCGGTAGCCAACTCGTACAGGATGACGCCGAGGGCGTAGATGTCGACGCGATGATCAGCATTCTTGCCCTCGGCCTGCTCCGGGGACATGTAGTCGGGCGTGCCGAAGATGACTCCGGTCTTGGTCTTCTTCGGCTCTCCGCCGTCGAGCCCGGTGAACTTGGCGATGCCGAAGTCCAGGATCTTCACGAAGTCTTCGCGCCCGGCGTGGTTGATCAGGAACACGTTCTCCGGCTTGAGGTCCCGGTGGATGATTCCCTTGGAATGGGCGGCGGCCAATCCGTTACAGATCTGAACGGCCACTTCACGAAGATCCCTCCAGGGGAACCGGCCAAGCTCCTTGAGCCGGTCGGACAGGTCGGCGCCCTCCAGGTGCTCCATCACGAAGAAGACACCCTTGTTCTCAGTGGTGCCAAAGTCGGTGATGTCCACGATGTTCTCGTGACCAATTCGGCTCGCCGACTTGGCCTCGCCGATGAAGCGCGAGACCACTTCGCGGCTGTGGGTGAGCTCCTCGTTGAGCACCTTCAGGGCGACCTTTTTCTCGATGATCACATGCTCGGCCAGGTATACGACCCCCATCCCCCCCTGCCCCAGCAGCTTGAGGATGCGGTACCGATCCGCCAGTACCTGCCCGATCAACGCTGCCGGATCGGTCTCGGGCAGATTATCCAGCCCGGAGAACCCACTTATGCTTTCGCCACCAATCTCCGGCGCGGTGAGCTTCGGGCTCGATTCACGAGGCAGGTTTACGGCCGAAGCCCCAGAGGCGCCAAGCACCGTGGCAGAGCGGGGCGCCCCAACAGGCGGGGCCCCAACAGGCGGGGCCGTCACAGGTGGGGCCGTCACAGGCGGGGAAGTAACGGGCGGGGAAGTAACGGGCGGGGAAGTAACGGGCGGGGAAGTAACGGGTGCGCCCGTAGGTGGCCGCGCTTCGGGAGGACTGGTCACGGGTCGCGCCAGGGGAGGAGGAGTGACCCGAGGGCCCGGAGACATATAGGTGTCCGCCACGCCATCCCCACCAATGTTGGGCGTTGGCGGCGGGGTCACCCCGGAACCGGGAGTGCCCAACACCGTCTTCTTGGAACGCTTGGAGTGCGGATCGTGTTCGCTGCCCATATACCCATCCGTGCTTACTAGACAATAGGCCCTCACCGCGCTCTAGTCAAAACCTCAGGGAACACCTCTACTGCTTCATGGAGGCAAAGGGGTCTTTCAGATCCCCCAGGTTGTTCATAGGCCTGGGGCGTAGGGTTGGGCGAGGTCGGACCATGGGCGCAGGCGCGGGCATAGGCATGGGCGCGGTTATGGGGCGCGGGGTCGGTATCGGACGGCCCACCACTGGCGGTCTGGGCGACGTGGGACGCGGCGGAGCTGCGGGGTCCATGGGAGTGGGAATCGCTTGGAGCGTCGATGCGTCCGGCAGACCCATCGGCGCGGTGGTCGGGGACGCATCCGGCGTCATTTCCGGGGACGCGGGGTGGGAGGGAGCGGAGCTGTCTTCGGTGGTCTGGCGAGGAGTCCCGCGGAGCAGCACCGCGAGGATCCCTCCCGCGCTGATGCCCACCAGTCCGATGACCATGGCGATGATGAGGACCCGACGGCGCGCGCGCTCTTCGGAGGTTCGGCGAACCAGGGATTGGGCTGCCCGGTGCTCGAGCTTGAGCTCCAACTCAGGGTCGAGGTCGGGATCGGCCTCCTCTTGCGCCGCCTCCTGCGCCTGGGGGGCCACCTCGGTGGGGCCGGTGGCGTGGTCCTCCAGGAGCGGTGGCTCCTCCGCGGGCGAGCCGGGGTCTGCCCAGGTGGAAGCCACGGACTCGTCCGAGGTGGCTTGTCGGAGCGCCTCCAACATGGCGTCCATGGTGGGGAACCGGTCCTGGGGCTCCCGCGCCAGGGCACGGAGGATGACCGCCTCCAGGGCGGCTGTCAGCTCGGGAGCGTCGCAGAGGGTTCGGGGCGGCGCGGGGCGCTCCGACAGGACCTTGCTGATGACCTCCATGAAGGTCTCCCCAGCGAAGGGCACCTGTCCGACGATCAATCGGTACAGCACAATCCCCAGGGCGAAGATGTCCGACCGGTGGTCCACGGACTGCCCAGACGCCTGCTCCGGAGACATGTACTCAGGTGTACCGAGCACCTGGCCCACCCGCGTGAGCTTTCGGTTGTCGTGGGTGATTTTGGCTAGGCCGAAGTCCAGGATCTTCACATGCTCCACACCGTCTGCGTCGCGCGCCAGGCCGATGTTCTCCGGCTTGAGATCGCGGTGCACCACCCCATGCTGGTGCGCGGCGGCCAATCCACTCCCGATCTCCGTGGCGATCCGCACCGCCTCGGGGAGAGGGAGTCCCTTGCCTTCGTAGAGCAAATCCGAGAGCGTTTGGCCTTTGAGCAACTCCATCACGAAGAACGGCGCGCCGCTTGGCACCTTGCCAAAATCACTCAGGGAGATGATGTTCACATGGTTCAACCGGGAGGCGGCTTTGGCCTCCCGCAAGAATCGCTCGACGATCTCGGCGTCGGCCACGAACTCAGACTTGAGCACCTTGAGGGCCACGCGCTTTTCGATGAGCTGATGCGTGGCGGCGTACACCGTGGCGAGACCTCCCTCTCCGAGACAGGTCTCGATCTTGTAGCGCCCATCGACGACCTCTCCAATCAGAGGGTCGTAGAGCATCTTCGTGCCGGTTCCCCTTCCATCGTCCTCGGGTAGGATCGCCCCATCGGAGGGGCAGCACTCCGCGGACGGGAGACACTCAGCTTTGCAAACAGGGCAGATTTTCATAGTGCCAGGGTCGCGACGCCGGCGACGCGGTGTAGTCAAATTCCCGGGAGCAGTCCGCGCGGTCGGCCCAGCGTGAGCAAAATCTAACACCGGCAGAGAACCAAGTCCAAAAGCAAGTGCATGTTGGCGCATTGCTCTTACCCCACGGGTGCGATACAAACGCTCTGTCGGGGCTTCGCTCCGGTAGAGCGGTCGCAGCGTAGGCCCCTATGGGCCCTTAAGGTAGAGATTGAGGCAGTATTGGCGGAGCCTCACCCAGGCACAGCGAACGCAGTGGGTCGTCATGATCGGCTCGACTGCGCTGTTGACGATCTACCTCTATCAGGGACATCACAGCTTCTATACGCGCCACCTCGCCGAACCGCTCTTTGGGGACGACCCCTACAATGACTGGTATCGGCATCTTTACCAGAACATCGCGGCCCTGATCCTGCTCGCCGCCATCCCGGCGCTCGGGGCGCGATTCGTGCTCCGCAGGCGACTGAGGGACCAAGGCGTCGCCCTGGGGGATTGGCGCTTCGGCCTCAAGGCCGTGCTCGTGGGGGTGGTGGTGCTCACTCCACTGCTGTACCTGGGCTCCTTTGACCCGGCCATACAGCGCGAGTACCCCCTCACGAAACTGGCCGGGTGCGCCACGGATCTGTTCGTTCTCTGGGAGCTGACCTACCTGCTGTACTACATCGCCTGGGAGTATTTCTTTCGTGGATTCAGCCTGTTTTTGCTCCAGGACCGTTGGGGCGCCACTACCGCGATCCTCTACCAGACGGTGGTGTCGACGCTGCTTCACATAGGCAAGCCGCAACCGGAGATGGTGGCGGCCATCGTGGGTGGGCTGGTCTTCGGAGCCTTGGCTCTACGTACGCGCTCCATAATTTACCCCCTACTCCTGCATTGGTACGTAGGAGCCTGTACCGATACCTTTTCGATCTTGAACCACACCGTCCCTTGACATCGAAACACGGGTGGCGGAAATTGGAGGCACACCGTTTGATTCGTCGCCCGCGGAGTAAAATGTGATTAGTCGCCTGGGTTCGATGCTCGTGCGAGAAGGCCTGCTGACGCCGGCACAGCATCTTTCCGCTGTCGAGGAGGCCGAGGACACGGACAAGCCGTTCGTCTCCGTGGTGCTCAGGCAGGGTTTCGTGTCCGAGGACCGCCTGGTGGAGCTCATGCGAGAGCGGTTGCTGGTGCCCGAGGCGGCCCGCGAGGCCTTCACCGACGTCGACGCGAGCCTCATCGGCCTGGTTCCCGCGAAAATGGCTCAGCAGTTCCTCGTGTGTCCCATTGGCGCCGAGAACGACGGGAGCCTGACGTTGCTGATGGCGGACGCGAGCGATCGCCACGCCACTGACGAGGTGGGCTACCACTCGGGGCGTCGCATTTCGCGGACGGTCGCGTCGGAGTCGGCGGTACGCTGGGCCATCAGTCACTACTACCTCGTGGACATGAACCAACCGGTGCCCCCGTGGGAACAGCAGGCCGAAGAGTCGGTGACGTTGCTGACCAAGGTCAAATCCGCGGCGCCCGCGTCCACGCCCACCGGGCCAGACGAGCTGGGCGATCTGGGCGAGCCGGAAGTGTTGTTGTTGACGCCGCAGATGCGGCGTAGGGTCAGTAACTCCTCGTCCCCAGCCCCTCTGCCCCCCATGAGCGAGCCCACCGATGGCCCCACGCCGCCACCGTCGTTCTCCCCGGATGGGCCGGCGGCGGTGCCTCCTTTGCCGCATTCACCCCCCTCCTCTGCGCCGCCCAGCGCCCACGAGGACGAGGACGAGGACGGCGTCCCCCAGATGATGTACGACGGAGACCTCCCGGAGCCCATGATGGTACCGCAACTCCCTGGCCCGCCCATGGAGCACACCACTACGGGTAGGAAGGCCGAGCGCAGTGAGACCATGGCGTACCGGAAGGAGCCTCGCAAGCGTCAAAAGACCATCCAGGGCCTCCCCAGAATGGACACTCCGTTGATCCGGGACGCAGGGGCTTACGCCGGCAGCGGAGGAGTGGAGACGTCGTCCGCGGTGCCCACGAAGCTGAACGCTCCCCGAGCGAGCGAGGAAATTGCACAACGTTCCGAGCCCCAGTCCCGGACCCACGCGGGAATGTGGAGCGCCTCCTCCGATGGCCGGGCGTCCTTGGGTATGGACCAGCGCAGCGAGGCCTACTCGAGCGCCTCCCTGGCCCTCAAGCGGGCGCGTTCCAGGGATGATGTGGGGCGGATCCTCTTCCGGTATTTCCAGGAGTTCTTCCTGAATGTGGCTTTCTTCGTGCTCAAAAAAGGGGAGCTCGCCGGCTGGGACGCCGATGGCATGAAGCTGACGAAGGACAAGATCACCAAGATCTCCATCCCCACGGACCAGCAATCCACCTTCCGGGACGTCATCGTCGGCCGGTTGCCCCGTCGGGGCCAGCTCGACGAGACGCCGGTAGATCTGAAGTTCCAGTCGGCCATCGGGTACCAACCTGAGGATGTGTCCCTGGTCCCCGTGCTGATCCGCGAAAAAGTGATTGGAATCATCTACTGTGATGGCGTTTTCGCGCCCATCCCGGAGGATGAGGTGAATGGGCTCCTCGTCGATGCCGAGGTCGCCTACGAGCGCATTATCCTTCAGGGGCGCGGGGATTGAACGACGAATTTTTGACGCATTGTGACACGAGGATCCCGGTGCGTTAATTAATTATCATCTCGCCTGGAAGCAAGACTCTGTCACTCTGCCTCTGCTGATCGCGGTAATATTTCATTATAACAGTATCTTGTGTGGCAACTGCCCCCCCCCGTCTGGTGAGGCCGGCCTTGTGGCGGCCCTACACCAGGGGAGGAATACATCTTGCATATTATCCGGGACTGATCTCAAAATTTACGGCATGAGCACTGTGTCAACTTATAGAGAATCCCCATGGCTGAGCTGAGTACCAATTACGTCGGAGACCCGACACTCGGCGTGATGTGTGTCGGACGCGAGGCTGAGTTGGCCAAGCTGGACACCATGTACAGTCGTGCCGCCGTCGAGGGCGGGCACTCCGTTCTGATAAACGGCCCCTCCGGCGTAGGGAAATCCCGGCTGCTGCTTGAGTTAAAGCGGCGCCTCCGCCTCGATGGGGTCTGCGTGCTCGAAGGGAGATGCCGCCAGGATCAGACGGCCTACCAGCCCTTCCTCGAGATCGTCCGCGTGGCATCGAATTACCTGGCCGACCTTGCGCCCGCGCTTTTCCAGGCGGCGCGATCCATGGAGATCATCGAGGGGCTCTCGGGCGGCGGTATCCCCAACGGTGACCTACGCTTTGACCGGTGGGAAGACCGCCGCATCCGGCTGTACGACTCGGTGGGAGAGCTTCTCTCCACCGTCGCCCAGGTGCGAGCGCCGGTGATCATCCTCCACGACGCCCAGTTCGCCGATGAGGCCAGTCTCAGCCTACTGGGCCACCTGCTCAACACGCTCTCGGGTTCGCCTGAGCTCAGACGGCAAGACGCGCACAATGTCTTCAAGGGATTGTTCATCGTATCCGAACGCCTAAACGGCAGAGGCGCCACGGTGGGAACGCGCGACCTCTCTAGTGTGTCCCACGCGCACCTGACCCTGAGCGGTCTCGACCGCGCTGGTGTGGAGGCGTTTTTGACCTCCCCCGAGGTGGTGAGTCGCTTCGTCGAGGCCTCCGGTGGCAATCCTCGCCACCTCGAGGCGCTGCTCGAGCCGTCGGACTCCGACGCCGATGCTCTGTTGCTCCTGCGACTCAAGGACCTGCCCGCCGGTGCCCGTCGTATCGCGTCGGCGCTGGCCGTACTCGGCAGGCCTGCCAGCCCGCGTACCCTCGGTCGGCTTGCCGGCCTCTTGGGCACGAAGCTGGGTCCGGCCATGGAGCGACTCATGCGGGCCGAGGTGCTGCTGTCCAGTATCCAGGACGGCGATCTGAAGCTCAGCTATAAGTCCACCTCCGACCAGGAGGCTGTCGTCGGCGAGCTCAAGGAAGAGGAGCTCCGCCAGCACCACGCCACAATCGGGCGTGAACTGCTGAGTCAAGGGGACGAGGTCTGCGCGGCGGAGCACCTGCTCCAGGGCGACCAGGACGGTCAGCACGCCTCGGAGGTGGCCATTGCAGCGGGCGAGCGGCTCGAGATAGCCTTTGCCTACGATCGGGCCATCGACCTGTACGAGCGAGCTATCGCGCGGGATCAGGACACCGAGCTCCGCCACGAGTTGGAGGAGCACCTGTGTGACCTGCTCGAGCTCACCGGGGAGTACGAGCGGGCCGTAACGTTGACCGAACGTCTGGCCGAGCGCAGCCCCCATGAGCCCCGTCTGGCGCGCCGAATTGGCCATCTGCACCTTCAACAGGGGGACTTCTCCCAAGCCAAAACGAAGCTCGCCGAGGCGCTCAACCTGGTGGCCTCTGACGAGCCCCTTGAGCGCGCATTCATCCTCACGGATCTAGCAGAGCTTTCCTACCTGCAGGGGCGCCATCGGGAGGCCCAGGAGACCGTGGACCGTGTGCTCAATCTCGAGGGAGTGGACACGCTGGTTCCGGTCCTCAAGGCGCGCAACACCCTCGGTAAGGTGCTCCTCGAGCAGGGCGACTTTTCCGGCGCGGCGGTCATTTTTCGCACCAACCTCACCGAGAGTCGGGCGGCGAACGTGACACCGGAGGAGATCCGGTCGCTCATCAACCTCGGCATCTCGCACCTACGCCAGGGCCGTTACCAAGAGGCGGCAGACTGCTACCGCGCCGGTCTATCGGCGGCGGAGTCCTCCCAGGACTATCGTCACCGGGCCTTCTGTCTGCAGAACCTTGGCGTCCTCGCCCATTGGCGGCGAGACTACACCTCCGCGCTGCAGTTGTTTCACGACGCCATCCAGACGTTCCTCAAATTGGGCCACAAGAGCTGGCTTTCCTGGTTGGCGCTGGATCTCGGCGACCTGTACCTTGAGCTGGGAGACGTTGGGCGGGCGGAGAACATGCTCGATCTCTCCACGAGCCTCGTCAACGCCAAGGATGACTCTCAGACGCCGCTGTTCGCCCAGGTGCTGCAGGGTAAGCTCGCCGCCTACTACGGACGATTCCAAGACGCTGAGGACTTCTTCCGGAATGCCCATGCGGAGGCGGAGAAAGCCGGCAAGAACGATGAGGCGGCCACAGCGGCGCTGGAGCTGTCGCGGCTGATGCTAGACACGGGCAGTGCAGTGGAGGCAGAGGCCCTCGCGTCCCAGCTCACCGATGCCCCCACCCTCAAGACCCGGGCCGATGCCCAGGCGCTGGTGGGCCAGGCGCTTGGGCACGAGGATCGCGACATCGATGGCGCTGCGCGGGCGCTCGACACTGCGCGCAGCCTATACGAACAGGCGGGGGATCCCTTCGGCCTGTGGTCGGTGATGGCGCTCATTGGTGATCTATACAAGCGGTCGGGCAACGTTCGCGATGCTACCCGGGCAATCGAGAAGGCCCAATCTATCGAGGCGCAAATTCGTAAGTCCGTGCCGGTAGAGTTTGTCGACAGGTATCTCGCCCACCCGCGGAGGCGTCTGCTGCTGGAACGGATCGGCGTCGTAGTGGGCCCGAGCCTGGACCAGTCGTTCTCTCCCGTCGACCGGGTGGTCCCGGCGGCAGCCGACACGGTACCGGTGGCAGGAGGCTCCAGCGCACGTCGCAACGGCCAGGCTCATCGGCGGTCGGCGCGACATTGCGAACGCTACTCGCACATCATCGGGGAGAGCGAGAAGCTCATCCGAGTGTTCGATCTGCTGGACAAGATCGCGCCGTTGGAGTCCACGGTGCTCGTCCGGGGCGAGAGCGGTACGGGTAAGGAGCTTATCGCCGAGGCGATTCACACAAACAGCCCCCGACGGGACAAGCCTATCATCAAGGTGAACTGCGGCGCCCTGGTGGAGGGGTTGCTGCTCAGTGAGCTCTTCGGTCACGAACGCGGCGCGTTTACCGGGGCCTCCCGACGCAAGAAGGGCCGTTTCGAAGTCGCCGATGGTGGCACTATTTTCCTAGACGAAATTGGTGACATCACACCGAGAACTCAGGTGGCGTTGCTCAGAGTGCTCCAAGAGAAGGAGTTCGAGCGAGTGGGCGGGAACACCCCCATCCATGTGGACGTTCGCATCGTCTGCGCCACCAACCGGAACCTCGAGCGCATGGTGCAGGACGGCTCCTTCCGCGAAGACCTCTATTATCGACTCAAGGCCTTCCAGATCGAGGTACCGCCCCTACGTTCCCGCTCGACGGACGTCGTGCTCCTGGCCAACACGTTCCTCGACCAGATGGTCAACGACGGCGATTGCCCAGACCGCACCCTCAGCGACCAGGCTGGACACCAGCTCGGGCTCCACGCCTGGCCGGGCAACGTCCGCGAGCTACAGAACGTGATCCGGTCGGTGTCGCTGCTCAGCGAGGGGACCACGATCATGCCTTCGGACCTGCAGGAGTTCCTGCCCGGGATGGTCCTGCCTGTCCCGCCCGTGGAACGATTGCCCATACCGACTCCGTCCATGACGAAGGTGTCGGCCTCGTCCGACCCCGTCGTGAGCGACGCCTCCCCAAGAGGCGAGGATGAAGGCGAAGACGCCTACAGCGAGCTGATCAATGAGGGACTCTCCCTCCATGACTACAAGAAGAAGATCGAGGAGGAGTGCATCGCAAGGGCGCTCCGACAGACGAGTGGCAACATCACCCGTGCCGCCACGCTGCTGAAAATGAAGCGGCCGCGGCTTAGCCAGCTGGTCAAGAAATACGGTCTGACCGGCTGAACGGGATAGAGGTTCGAGCAATGAGTACATTTTCACGATTCCTGGTAATTACTTCCCTGGTAGCAGCACTGTCTGGATGCCAGGGGAGCCTTGGGGCAGACATCGGCCAACGTGAGCAAGCTGTGCACCATGTGGACGCCAACTCGCTCCCCGCTGATCTCATGAGCTGCGATAATTTCTATGGAGATGACTGGGACACTCCCGATGCGATTCTCATCGTGGTTGGGCGAACCGGACAGGTGGTGTTGGTCCAAGCCGATGAGATGGTCTGCTCAGGAAGCACGGATCAGCTCGAAACCCGGTTCCATGGCGTAAATCTGGGTACGATGCTGCCCATCGACGGAGAGGGCGAGACCCCGCAGGGCGGAACCGAGACAGGGATGGGCGACGGGACCACGGACTCACCGGTGGCCGACTCCAATCCCCTGCCCGCGATTCCCGTGGAAGACGACTCCGGAGCGGTGGCCGACTCCAATCCCCTGCCCGCGATGCCTGTGGACGACGACTCTGGAACGGCGGAAGACTCCAACCCCTTGCCCGCCTACGAAGACGACGACACCATGATGTTGTATATCGTCGCCGGTCACGAGTCTGAGCGATAGGACCCGCCCTCGCCCCGACCTCTACCTGACCCGTTACACCACTACACTGTCGTCGCTGGCCTGGATCTCGGGCGCATGTCCGGATAGGATCTGGAGATTGGCCAACTCGCGCCGTTTGGCTTCGCGATTCACCTCTTCCCAGATCTGGGGATACTTGCTGAGAATACGGTAGAATTCGGCGGCGGCCAGTTGCACGATCTCCGTGGGGGTGACCGTGGTGACCGTAGCCACGGCGTTGCCGCCCTTGAGCAGGGACATCTCCCCGAAATAGGAACCGTCCGAGAGGGTGGACAGCACTTTGGTGGAACCGTCGGGCTGGGCTTTGGTGACCTGCACCTCGCCAATAAGGATCAGGAAAAAGCCACCGCCAGGCTCGCCGTCGGTGATGATCTTGGTCTTCTCTGGAATTCGGCGAAAACGAAGGCGGCCCAGGAGCGCTTCTTGCTCGTCGGCACTCAGCGGGTCGAAGAAAGGCGCGGAGCGTATCAGGGTCCCCAGGAGCCGGCGCCGGTAGAACTGTCGAAGCGTGTTCCCGAAGGCCGGATCGCTTTTGGTCAGGTCAGCGATCACCTTGCGGGAGATCTCGAAAAACACCCCGTCCTCAATCACGGTGACGGTTGCGTGGCGTTTGCGATCCGACAGCAGCGCGAACTCCCCGAAAAACGCTCCAGGACCGAGGGTGGCCAGGCTCAAGTTGTCTCCCTGACGATCCCGCTTGGTCACCCGAACCTGGCCAGAGCTCACCACAAACAGTGCGTTGCCGGGATCGCCCTCACACACGAGGTCTTTGCCCGTTTTTTCGGTGCGGCGGACGATCCGGGACTGCAGCATCTCCCTGGAGGTTTCGCTCAAGTCCCGAAACAGCGCGATCTCCTCGAGCTGTACCTCACCCGCGGTCTGCCCCGGCTGCTGAACAAAGGGACCATGGGGGGGGGACTCCTGGTCCGCCACTGCTTTTTTGAAGGCCGCGGCCCCCATGGGGATGGTCATCTTGGACGATTTTCGCGCCCGCTTCCCTTTTTGCGGCCTGGGGGATGTCGGAGTGGAGGGTTGCGATGTATTGGGCGCCTTCACGGGGGTCGAAAGCAAAGTCGGCCTGGGGGGTGTGGTCGGCTTCGCTTCAGCCGCCACTTCGGCTGTCGACGACTTGGCCTCCGGGTCCGAAAACTCGCTCCAGAATGCCTCCTCCTCGTCATCAAATACATTGCTGAGGGTCTCGTCCGTGGGGACAGGGGGGGCGGACATGTCCGGCTCCCGCTCCATCTGAACGGTCTTCTTGTTGTCGACCATGGGACCGTCGGGGACCTCCGGCGTCGGGACACCGACAAGGGTCTGCCGCATGGACGCCGTTGGCCGTGGAGGCAATTTATCGAGGTCTGGGAGTAGGACGTCCATGTCGATACTCACGGCCGACTCTCGGATCGTTGCCTTGTAGCCCGAAGGCCCCGGAGACGTGGGCTCCTCCGCGTCGTCGGCGAGGAAGGATTGGTCTTTTGGGTCGTTTTGCTCGTTCGCCGGGAACGTATCCACCGTAGGGACCATATCAGGGTTCAGGATGTGCTGGTTGTCCATCAGGTCTGGGTGGGACACCGCTGCCGCCGCTTCCGCGCTGAGGTCTCGCTCCGCGGTGACGTCGCCGTCGCCATCGAAGGCCAGGGAGTCAGAGGACTCTGTCACCACCTCGGCCTCATGGTCCGCGAGGCTAGGCAGCGAAGAGTCGAACCCCTCAGGCCGGGAGGGGACACCATCCGCCTCCGGGGTCAGGTCCAGATCCAAGCCCTCAAAGGAGGGAGTGGAGGAGGTCCCTGGTTTGCCGGGTGCGCTGGGTAGCCGTGTCCGGGAGCGACGTCTACGACGCCCGCGACTCGCAGTGGCGTCCGTGGGCATGGGCGCGGGCAGTCGCAGTACGGAGGGCGAGGCGCTGACAACCTTGCCCGCACTGAATCCGGGGTCAGTGCCCCCTTTCTCAGAGACATCGGACTCCATAGGCATCTCCCACTGGCCGTCATCCTGCTGCTGCAGGTGCGGCACGGACTTTGCCTTGATCTCCTTGGCCCGCTTATCCGAGAGGTCTGAAAGCTCTGCTTCGGTTTTTTCGTTCCCCGGATCGATCTCCAGGATCCCCTTATACACAGAGATGGCCTGGACAAGCTTCCCGGTGCTGGCGTAGACCTTGGCCACCTCCCGATAGTGGGAAACCGCCTTCTCATTCTTCCCCATTTCCTTCAAGGTGCCGGCTAGCTTTAGCCGCGCGACAAGATTATTGGGGTCTTTTTTGACGATGCCGGTCTGCTCTTTTGCGAGCTTTTTCAGCTGTCGTTTGGTGAGGCGTGAGTCTCTGGCCATCGAAGAACAGACTCTTACTGCGGCCGCAGGTTGAGCCGGAGGGTAAAGGTCTTCGCTCCACCACCGAAACGATTGAAGTGCCACTTCCGCAACAGGGACCGAATGCATCCCTCGAATCCGGCACCAACCGGCGGGATCACCAGGATTCGCCCCATGCGCCCCGTGGGATTAATGGTGAACTTGAGCTTTACCCGGCGCGTGCCAACCTGCAAGGCGGCGCTCTTTTTTGCAGCGTTTACGTAGCAGCGCTTGATGCCGTAGCGCGACTGGGCCGCCTTGGACTTCCAGTTCTTTAGCGCCTCGGGAGTTCCGGAGACGGCGGGGCGCTTCATGGGGTCGCCCATGGGCGTACGGATGTACATGCCACCGTTCGTTTTCTTTTTGATTTTGTACTCAATGGGATCGAGTTCGAACTCACAGGGCTTCTGGCTGTAAATCTTGAAATCGTTTTGAAGACGGGTCACCCGCAGATTCACCTGCTTAAGTTCTCCCTCAAGAGTGGTTTCGCGCTCTTGAGCGTGCTGAAGCTTTGTCTCCAATGTTCCGATTTTTTTATCTTTACTGCCGTCGTCCTTTTTTCCGCATCCCACTATCGCCACGACCAGAATTACGGCAAAGCTGATGACGGGATAGAGTTTCAAGGTCCCCTCCTTAGCAGAGTCTTCGAAATAACAATTCTCTGACGCCATACGTCAATACCTCAAAGATTGGTAGAATATCACAATTTTGGATTCACGTAAGCGGATTCTCGGCCGCTTCATTGTGTAGGCAGGGAAACAAAAACCCTCCCCCAGTCACGTGTTGTCTATTTGATCGCCTTTCCGAGCTCCCTACGCAGATACTGTCTGAGCTGGGGCAGCGTGTGGTGGTCCTCCGCCACAAACGTCAACATCTGGCGCTCGCTACGACCACCCATCTTAATTAATGACTTCGCAATTTTGGTCAAAATATTGATCTGTGGTCCGAAGGATGGATCCGCCCGATACGTGAGTAGAAACTGGCTGAATGGCCACACGATGCGCTTGTCGCCGATCTTGATCAGCGCCAGGACGATCTCCTCCAAAGCGGAGAATGGCGTCAACGGCTCCTGCAGATGGGCCAACAGCGCAGGCACTGCCCGTCGCGACCCGATCTGCGCGAGCGCCTTGGCCACAATGCCCACCCCCTTGGGCGCTGTGCCCTTGAGGAAGTCGTACCGTTCTTTCAACGCTGCCAAAAAAGTAGGCAGCGATGCCTTTGTGGCCCGCTGGACCAGCACATCTCCGGCAACCCGCCGGACGCTCACCGGAGTCTTGGGGGCGTTCACCAGGCGCAGCAGGATCTTGGAGATCCCAGCTCCCGGGACCTTTACAAGCTGTGTTACAGCAAAAATCTTGGCGTCCTGAAACTGCAGGTCGGGCTCCGCGATGACCTCTTTGAGCACCTGCAGGAGCGGCGGATTCTTGGCGAACCCCTTATTCGCGGGACTGAAGCTGAATGCATCAAAGGTGGCTCCGTGGGTACGGATGCCGGTCTTGAGCTCCCATACCCGATCGCCATTTTGGGCATCCAGCATCACGATCCTGCCCTCTCGGGAGATGTAGATGATGCGTTCGCCCAGGTGGGCCGTGCTGATGACCTGGGTGGCCTCGTGCATGTAGGCCCACTTCAGCAGGCCGGTAGAGGCCTGGAAGCCGAAGAAGTAACGATAGTACTGGAGCGTCGCCATGTCGTTGGCAAAGCCGGTGCCCGTCTTGGACCAGCGCCAGAGCAGCCGGTTCCGGTCGATGGCCGTATAGGCCACCATGGACGGCTTGTAGCTATCCCACCAGTAGCGCGCCTTTACTGAACGCTGGCGCTTGAGGGAGATGGCAAAGAAATCGATCTTGGGCTTGAGGCCGCTCACCAGCTTGGGCGTGAAGCGGATGGCTCCCTCGTTGTCGTTTCCGAAAATGATCCCCTCCGGCGAGTTGCGCACGTAGTTGATCATGATGGGGGACAACCGCGTACCGCGATTGCGGAAGGCGACTTTGTGCCGAACGAAGACCCGGGCGACCTCGTCACCGGTGTTGTGGTTCAGCACTGACATGTACTGGAAGCGGTACGGCACAAAGACCAGGCCGTTCCGAGCCGCCGGTGCTCCGAGGGGGCCCTGGGCCCGTCGGCGCCAAGCCACCTTACCGGTCCGGCCCACCACCTTGACGATGTCAGCGAACCGTGCGTATGCCCGGCCTCCCGACATGCCCGTGGCCACGTAGTACAAATTGTCTCCGTCCGCGTCCATTCCGTAGAACTCGGTGGAGTTTCCGTACTTGAAGCGGTACTGCCAGGCGATCTCCCCGGTGCGGATGTGCCGGGCCATGATGATCGTGCTGCCCTTGCGGTGGAAGATGAAGTTCTTGCCCACCACGATCTTCGAGCTGCAGTCGTTGATGTTCTTGCGCCACAGGACCGTGCCCGTCTCCAACTCCAACGCGACGATGCCCCGGGGGCGCGTGGCCACGATGAACGCCATGGGCTTCCCGAACACGTTTCGGATGGCGGGTTGCGCCTTGGAGACCTTGCTGGCAACGCTTCTGATGGAGGCCGGGTCGTTGTGGGCGTAATTGATCTCGAAAGGTTGGCTGGAACAACCAAAGAGGGAAGCCGCCGTGCCTACGGACACAACCACGAGGACCAGCCTCAAAACCAGCTTCGCGCAGAGAGATTTTGAACGTAGCATCGTCTATTTCTCCATGAACTGGTTGGCCATGGCCACGGATTTCAGTCCGGGCAGAGGAGGATTCGCGGCGTAGTTCGCCAGCGCCTCCGTGGCGTGCTGTCCCTTGATCTCCGCTAGGGCACGCACGATCCACTGTCGGATGGGATCAGGCCCGAAATCCTTACGCGTGAGCAATGAGCGGTAGATCTTGGCGATTGTGATCTCCGGCAACTTCTTCAGATTCACGGCCAGATGGCGCGCGGTGAGATAGCCGCCGATGGCAGCCAGCCCGATGGCCGGGGCCGCGGTGTCGCCGCGATCCAGGAGCTTGATGAGCAGTCCCTCGAGCTTCTCCCGCTTGGGCAACACCAGCTTATTCTTGGTGCGATGGGCGATTACCCAGGCCGCGGCCATGCGAACCTGTACGTCCCGATCCGACAGCGACTTCATCATGGCCCGGACGATCTTCTTGGCGACCTTGGGTTCGGCGAGCACACCCAGGGCGCGGACGGCCTGGGCTCGCACTTTGGCGTTGCGGTTGCGGGTGTAGATAACCAGGAGGTTCACGGCCCTGTGGTTCTTGTGTTTGCCGATGGCCTTGACCAGCGCCACCGCCAAGTTGGGCGTACACTTCCCGCGGCTCTCGCAAAACTCCGTGGGGGCGCCGAGCTGTAACGATTCCATAAGGAGGTCCAGCGCCTTGGTATTGCGCATTCGTCCCAGCCGCTCAGCCGCACGTACCGCCTTTTTCAGATCCTTGCTCCACAGAGCTTTCCGCTCCCGGGCCAGTGGATCTGCTTGGGCAGAGGATGCGAACAGGAGGACAAGAATCCCCAAACTCACTGAAAAAAGAGCACTTTTCATCGTGGTTTCCTCCGGGCTATGCCTTACAGTAATTCACAACGGAAGTCAAGGACATAGACACTATCTGGGAGTGGGACGAACCCTCCGGTTATGAGTATAGGTTCTGGGCCTGGATATAGGCCATGACTGAACCGGGCACCAGTCCACAGAGCTCCCGTCCTTGGCGTAGGCCCGCTCGGATGTCAGTGGATGAGACGTTCGGGAGAAGGATGCCGTCGGCGGCGGTGGTTTCGCTTCGCGCCACCACGTACAGGTCCGCCAAGTCCGCGATGCGATCCCAGGCGTGCCAGCGCGGAGCCTCCGCGAGGATGTCCGATCCCACCACCAGCACCCAGGCATGGTCGGGATGACGTTGGTGCAGGTGCTCCAGGGTCGCGAGGGTCCGACTCACCCCCCCCAGCGTTCGCTCGACGTCGCAGACGCTGACGCGGCCGCCAAAAGGCTCGGCCGCCAGGCGACACATGGCCATTCGATCGTCGAATGGCGTGAGCGGTTTGTCAAAGGCGTGGTGGAAGCAAGGCGCCATCCACACCTCGTCCACCCCCCCGACCGACAGGGCCAGAGTACAGACAAGTTGGTGCGCCACATGCGGGGGATCGAAGGAACCGCCAAACAACCCGATCCGCTTTGGTGGCGTAGTCGTGCCCTGAGACGTCACAGCGCGAGGATATCCAGAATTCCGGGGAACACCAGACGTTTTCTACTCGTAGAGCAGGTAGGGAGCGCGTTCGGCGGCGAAGGCGTCCTCCTCGTCCTGCCAACTGGCGAGCAGATCCGGCAGGTCGGCGTCCTCATCGATGAGGCGACGTACGGCGTCGTTGCCCGTGAGCAGGTCGAAAGCCGGCCTATCGCTGACGAACTCGTAGGCCTGGGTGCGCCACTGAAACTCGTCTGGATACATGCGGCGCACCGTGGCGATGAGAGCCACGCCGGTCAGGTAGGGACGAAAGGTCCGTCGGTCGGTCACGTGTAGCTGTACGCCGCCGCAGCTCTCGCCCGCGCACTTCTGAAACTGCGGCTCGAACCACGCCGGACGGAAGACCACCCCCGGCAGCGACAACGCCGCCAGTCCCTCGGCCAGCGCGTAGGGCGCAATATAGGGCGCGCCCACCAGCTCGAAGGGGCGCGTGGTACCGCGGCCCTCACTGATCTCAGTGCCCTCCACCAGGCACAGACCGGGATACACCAGGGCGGTGTCCAGGGTCGGCATGTTGGGAGAGGGCTGAACCCACGGCAGGTCGCAAGCGTCGAATAGCAGGTCCCTGCGCCAACCGCGCATGGGCACCACGGTGAGGGCCGCGTCCACCTGCCGGACATCGCGGTACAGTCCAATGAGCTCCCCGAGGGTCATGCCGTGGCGGTTGGCCACAGGGTGGTGGCCAACAAAGGATTCGAATCCGGGCCTGACGGTGCCGCCCTCCACCGCTTCGCCTCCCAAGGGGTTCGGACGGTCGCAAACCACGACCTCGACGCCGGCAGCCCCGGCGGCCTCCAGACAGTGGGCCACGGTCCATACATAGGTGTAGTATCGGCTGCCTATGTCCTGGAGATCACAGACGAGCACGTCCAATCCCTGGAGCTGCTCACGGGTCGGTCGGAGGGTGTCCGATTCGGTCCCGTAGAGGCTCACCACGGGGAGGCCGGTGCGGTCATCTCTCCCCTCCCCCACGGCGATCATATCCTGGGCCGTTCCCCGGACACCGTGTTCGGGTCCAAAGAGCCGAACCAGATCCCAGTCGGGGTCGGCGTAGAGAAGGTCGGCGGCGTGACGGAGGTCCCGATCCACGGACACCGGATTGCACAACAACCCCACCCGGCGTCCCCGCAACAGGTTCCGATCGTCGGTGATAAGCCGGGCCAGGCCGGTCTGCACAGGGACGCGTGACGGTGCTGGGCTCATGGATGTGTAGTTGAATACCCCGTCGGAGGGGGGAAGTGGACCGTGGGATTGTGGGCCCTAATGGATCGTTTAAGCGATGGGATAGGGCTGTAGCACGACCTCTTCGTCCCCAGGCACCACCGAGAATCGCACCTCGGAGCACTTCAAGCGGGCACAGATCATCCGCTCATTCACGTCCAGCTTCCGCTGGAAGGCCGCAATCTCCATTCCGGTGGTTTCTTCACCCAGATCCTGCATGGCCCGCAAGTACTCATTGAAGATCCGCGTGAAGTACGTCGGGCGATCTTCGTCCATGCGTGGAATGAGCTGGGAATCGCCGGGGTTGTAGGCCCGGTCCGGCATGGCGCCGAGGCTGAAGAGGATGCGTGGTCCGCCGGTGCCTTCGTTCTCCTCCTCCTCCTCCTCGCCGGGCTCGGGCCGGCCGAGTAGCTGTGCCATGAGGACGTTGAGGGAGTATGCGAGCCCCTCCGTCTCCCGGGAGGGCACGCCGAAGGTATATTCCATATTTCCGGCGACGATGTTGGCGACGCCCTTCTCGAGCTCATCCAGGCTCAGAATGAAGTAGCGGCGAACCATCCAGCCCACCACCAGGAACAAGAGCGCCATGATGACGCCCATCACCAGAACCATGACCTTGGCGTACCCGAAGGCCTCCTTCTCCTGGTCCACGGAGGCGAGCACCACGAAGATGGAGGTGTCGCCCTGCCCTCCGCGGGGCAGCCGGGCCGCCGCGGCCAGGAAGGTCTGTCCCTCCACGGACACGGTGCTTATGGTCGGCTTGACCCACTGGTGCGGACCGAGGTTCGTCTGCTTTACGCCGGCCAGGACACTGGCCTTGAGGCGCTTCATATTCGTGGAGCTGAGCTCGCCGTGGCTCAGCAAGGCCACCTTCCCGCCCGTGATGTCGTCCAGCTTGAGGTGCGAGGCGTGCACGTCGATGGGCCAGGCCACCACCAGCACGCCCTGGAGCTGGGTCCGCTCGTCGAGCACAGGGCCGAACCCCACGCGCAGCATCTCAGGGCGCGGGCGGCCGCTGGTGCCCTTGCTGGTCTTAGATGTTTGCTCAAGGATTTTTTCCTTGGGCCAGATCTGAGTCGTGGCGTACTTCTGCGCCCGCGCCTCGTACAGCGCCTGCGACTTCTCCGCCAGTTGCTCGCCGACGAACAGGGAGTTGGTCCGACCGTCGCTACGGCGCATGAGGACCCCGCGCTTGTCGAGCAGCCCCACGAAGGCGCCGGTAATGCCGTATTTGTTCTTGAGCTCTCTGGGGAACCGTGATCCCAGGAGTGCGTCGATGCCGGCGTATACTCTCTTGAGATCCCGGACCACCACCACTACGTTGACGATGCGTTGGAAAGCCAGCGCCTTGGCCTTGAGCTCGGCCTTGTTGCTCTTACCCTTCCAGGCGAGCACAACGACCATCAGCACCCGGTTCTTTGCACCCAACAGGGGTACTGCCACCGTATGTAGCGGTGTCGTCAGGACTTCCTTGAGCTTGAGCGTCCCAAAGGCCACCGGCGCCTTGCCGAGCTTCACCTTGTCCACGTAAACGTCTCGAACGCGCCTGTTCGTAACATAGTCGGTCGGTGTGTTTTTCTTGGTCACGGTGGAGTTGAGCGATGACCAGACCACGATATTCTTGCGGTCCAGCACGGCCATGAAGTCGGGGGTCCATTCCTCGCCCAGACTGGCCGCAGACCTGGTGAACTCCACGCCCACGCCTCGACGGTAGATGCCGAGCTGGGTAAACACTGAGCTGGTACGCAAGGCGTAGCGCTGAGCGTGGGCCTTGACGGCCTGGGCGTCGAGCTCAGTGACGGACCTGACGGCGTGGAAGCTGCTGGCAACGCGCTTCTTCGCGGCCGAGTCCGCCTTCTTCGAGCTGTCACTGGCGACGAACGCATACCCACCGCCCGTGAGAATGAGAACCACTATCGCGCCGACTATTCCAAGGTGTCCTTTGACCATTGCCGGTCCCCCCCTCTAAGGGTGTGTTACTGATGGCGAAGAATATCTGTCGCGGCCTGTTGAAGTCAAGGAAAATACCAATAATGCTGGGTTACTGGGCAGCGATAAGCGCTTGTTCGTAGGCGAGGCGGTGAAGGGATAGATTCCTCAGGAGTCTGGCCAGGATCCAACGCTGTCCGGGACGCAGACCGCCGCTACTGTCGGCCCCAAGGAGAAAGAGCAGCGCCAGCCCCTGATGGCGGCTGTCGGCCAAGGCGAGCCCCAGCAGACGATAGGTGCGCGCGCTCACCGGTCCAGCGATGGCGAACCGCAACAACTCCCACCGCCGCTTGTTGCCATCCGGGATCGCCGCGGCCTTGCGGAGGGGGGCGTCCTGGGGGAGGTGGGCAATCATTTCGCGGAGGCGCGCCATTGCCGGCTGAGCCTTTCGCAACCCCTGCACCATGCGGCCGCGTTGACGGGCCCAAGGGGCGGAGGCGGTTGCCCCGAGCGCCTTGAGCACCGCCTGGGCGGCGGACAGATCCCCCAGACGCAGGTACGCGTCCACCAACTGCGCGGCCAGATCCGGTGGTTGGTGGCGTACGCGATCCAGTACAGGGCCCACTCCATCGCGCAGCCAAGCGAGGATGCGGGCGGGGGTATGCTTTCGATAGTTTATCAAATCCCTGGGCGCCGAGAACTCCACTCGGGCGTTGTCGTCAGTGTTGTCCGGCGCACCGCGCGTGGCCACACCGATGCGATGGTCGTCCACCAGATGGCGGGCCAGCAGGTCGCCCACGGTTCGAATCTGGATACGAGCCAGCTCGGCGCGCATCTTCGGATTGGCAAGGAGGCGCTTCATGCGGCGAGCGTCCAACTGCAGGGGGCGCCCGGTGGCCACGAGCAGCAGGTCCACCTTGGCGTACCGCGGCTGAAATACCGTCACCGAGGGGAAGACAGACCGGAGGGTCGCGATGATGCTTGCGACGTTTTTCTTGGATATCTCATAGAGCTGCAACCATTGAATAAATACGCCGTCGGGGTGAAGACGCTTGCGCACGAGCCTGAAGAACTCCCGGGTAAAGAGGCTGGCCGCCCCTGTCATCCACGGATTGGAGGGTTCCGAGACGATGATGTCGTAGGGCTTTCGCACGGCGATGAGGAAGTTGCGTCCGTCAGCCTCCACCACCTTCACTGCCCGGTGGCGCGCCGGTTCGTGGTTGATTCGTGAGAAGACCCTGGCAGCCCGCAGGACCTCGGGTTCCAGCTCCACTGCGTCGATGTGCTCCATGCCGGTGATGGCCATGCTGCCCACGGTGACTCCGGAGCCCCAGCCGATGACCAGCGCCCTTCGGGGGGGACGTGCGCCGCTGTGCAGCATTTGCCCCAGCAGGCCGCTGAGCACCTGGGTTTCCATGTCGCTTCGCGGCGACACATAGGCGGGGTGGATACGCTCGGGACGGCCCAGGAAGTCCGCGCACTTCCGGGCGGGGGGACGCCGAAAAGCCACGGCGCTCGAAGCGTCCGATTTGCCGTTGACCTGGAGCGACAGCACCTCCCAGCAGGTGTTTGGGTCAAAGCCTTGCAAGATGATTTGCCAGGTGGAGACCGTGGCCACCACGCCCTCGCGGTAGCTCAGCAGTCGCTTGCCAACCACGGTGTCGCAAGGGGTCTCGATCTCCGGCCGGAAGCCCAGGGAGCGCTGGGCCGCGCGCAGGTGCTTGCGTCCGGGGTGCTGGCGGAAGAGACGTGAGATAGGATCCTGGAGGTCGGGACAGCGGGTATGCGTCCTCGAGGCGTCAAAGAGCGCCAGCCGGAATACTCCCGCCGTCATGCGAGCCGGATGCCAACGCTTGGTGGCGCCCACCGCGGTCACCATGAGGATCGCCGCGATGGTGGCGCCCCTCAGTAGACGCGCCCGTCGGGGGAGCTTGGCGGTGACAGTGAAGGCGGCGGCCATGAGCAGGTTCCCGACGATCATGGCGCCGATGGTGTGCTGTACTCCAATGGTCGGGATGAGCACGAAGCCGCCCAGGAAGGAGCCGATGATGGCGCCCACGGTGTTGATGGAATAGACCCGGCCCACGGTGCGGCCCACGCCGGTCATGGTCTGGGCGCACAGGGAGATGGTCGCCGGGAAGATCATGCCCATGAAAAAAGTGGGCAACAGCACCACCAGGGCGCTCACGAGGAACTTGAGGGCGAAGATCTTTGCCGGCGTGATGTCGGTAGCCCGCGCGAAGGCCACAAAGATCGCCGGGAGCTGATCCATGAAGGCGTAGCCCACCAGGACCGTGGTCGCGACCACAATATGAATAGCGGCCAGGTTGCCCAACTGCCCCTCCCGGCCGGCGGTGCGTCGGGCGTAGACGGCGCCGCCCATGGCGAGCCCCAGGAGGAAGGCGATGAGGATGAGCGCGAATGCGTAGACCGAGGAGCCCACAATGAGCGCCAGCACCCGAGTCCAGGCCTGCTGGTAGACCATGGACACGAGCCCGGACAGGGCGACGGCGGCTAAGGCCAGCCATATTCCGCGACCCCAGGGAGCTGACCGGGCGGTGCTAGGAACATCTCCGCTTTCACCCGGCTGCGTCGACGATCCCCTCAGGTGCCAAAATAGCGCGAGGGAAGCGGCGCAGAGGGTCAGGTTGATGGCACAGGCTGTGCGATTCGTGGCCGACAACCCAAGCCACGGCATCAGGACGAACCCTGCGAAGAAGGTCCCCGCAACGGCGCCAAAGATGTTCACGGCGTAGAGGGTTCCCGCCTCCCGCCCGAGGTCCTCGGGGCGGGCGTAGTACCGGGCAAGGGTGGGCAACGTCGCTCCCATGGCGGTGGTGGGCAGGATCAGCACCACCGACACGATGACGAATCGAATCAGCGCGAAGGAGTATTGGCTGGGCTGCCACTCGGCCCAGATGTGAGCGTGCAGGAGGTGCAACTGATCCAGGATCGATGGGAATATCAGCCCGTAGACCCCCACGACCAGCTCCAGACCACCGTATAGGAGTAGCGCCGTGGCGGGGTTGGGCAGTCGATCCGCCACCCGGCCCGCGAGATAACTCCCCAGGGCCAGCCCCCCCATGAAGACGGTCAGGACGGTGGACAGGGCGAAGGTCGTCGCCCCGAAGGTGGTCGTCAGCATCCGCATCCACAGGGTCTCGAAGATGAGCCCCGAAGCCCCAGACAGGAGAAACAGAAGAACGACGGCAGGACGGACCAGTCGGGATGCCTGTGACGAACGGCTCATGATCTTTCGTGGGGCGCGACGGACGAATTAGGGCCCTTAGAACAAATGGATCTTCTGGTTTTTTCTGAAAGTGGAGGCCAGCTCCATGCAGCGCTGGTTGTCGATCTCCAACGGACAAAAATGCACGGCGATGGCGAAACGCAGGTTGCTCTCGGCCTCCTCATCCGAGATCGTGAACACCAATCCCTTCTGCGCGTCGTAGAAGAAGGTCCGTTCGACGGAGGGGGCGTCTTCGGGCCACAGGGACTTTTCGTTGAGCAGCCTCTTGCTGACCAGCACCACCGTGAGCCGACGCACCTTCACCGGGTAGACAATGGCTTGGTCCTTGAGCAGCCGCTGGTATGCCACACGAGCCGTGGTCAGGTAGGCCTGGGCGAAGTGGTCCACGTTCAACGCGCGGTCCGAAAGAACGTATAGCTGGTGCGGCTTCTTGTACCACTTGTCCACGGGCCAACGCCCCAGAGTCTTGGCGATCTTCACCAGAGCCACGTGTTGCGCCGGCTTGGCGGCCATCGTCTTCTTGCGTGCCTTGCGACCGGTGGGGCTAGCCTGTTTGCGCTGCGTCGAGTCCTCGTCTTTGTTCATCAGCGAATACAGCGTCACGCCCACGCCCACCACCACCACCAGGCCCAGCACCAGCGCCAGAATGCCCATCTTCGAACCCTTGGCCGTGGTGGCGGCGCCGGCAGCCTCTGCCGCGTCCACGGCCTCGAGATTCTGGGTTGTCTTGGGCGTCCGTTTCCCCTCTGGGGTGGCCAAGAGGGCCAGACGGAACTCCTTGGCGGTCTGATACCGGTCGTCAGGCTCCTTGGCCATGGACTTGAGCAGCACCTGCTCCAGCCCCTCCGAGATCGCCGCCCCGGCCTCCCGCGGGGGCCTGGGCTCGGTGGTCAGGTGCATCTGCATGACCTCGAACTGGCTCTCGCCGTCAAAGGGCGGCTCGCCCACCACGGCCTCGTAGCAGGTGACACCCAGGGAGTACAGGTCTGCTCGGAGGTCTACGGCCGTCCCACGGACCTGCTCGGGCGCCATGTAACGCACGGTACCCATGGTCTGCCCGGTCTGGGTCAGCTTCTGGTCCCGGGTGATCTTGGCGATGCCGAAGTCGGTTACCTTCACCGAACCGTCGGTGCGAACCATGATGTTGGAAGGTTTGATGTCCCGGTGGACCACGCTGTTGGCGTGCGCGTGGGCCAGCCCTTCCAGGGTCTGCGTGGTAACACGCACCGCCTCAACGGGAGGAACCTGCTCCACGCGGTCGATGAGCTCCTCGAAGGTCTCGCCGTCGGCGTACTGCATCACCAGGCACAGCCGTCCGCTGTCCTCGGCGAAGTTGATCAGGTGCACGATGTTCGGGTGTTCGAGCTTGGCCAGGGTGCGCGCCTCCTCCAGGAAGCGGGTCTTCACCTCGGCGTAGGCGGCCAGCTCCGGCGGGAGCATCTTGATGGCCACCTCCTGCTCCGTGAGCTGGTTTCGGCCCAGGTACACCACCGCCATGCCGCCCTGGCCAAGCACCTTCACGAGCTTGTACGAGTCGAACATGATGGTGCCGATGAGCTCATCGGGACCGGTGCCCTCAATGGGAGTGCCGCACGCGTAGCAGAGCTGCGCGGTTTCCAGGTTCTCAGCGCCGCAGGATGGGCAGTGCAGCGCCATCTCAGTACTCCGCCCGCAGCAAGAACTCCTCTAGGGAGGCGATCACCTGGTCCGGAAACTCCACTGTCGCGTAGTGAGTGGCGTCCTCAATCACCACCATGGTGCAGTCTTTCATGCGCCCCTGGATGTGCCGGGCGGTGGAGACCGGAGTCATGATGTCCCGGTCCCCGGTGATGACGAGCGCGGGACATTGTACGCGAGTCACCTGGTCGCAGGCGTCATGGTCTCCGAGGGCCTTGAGGGTCTCAGCGTAGGTCTCGAAGTCCAGCCCCACGAAGTCGTCCGCCAACTCCGAGAACACATCCATGTCCAGCGTGCGACCCACGAACCCAAGCTGCTGCATGATCGGAATCAGCGCCGGCCAGCTCGTGGCCAGGCCTGAGCCCTTGGAGACGAGGTCTGGGAAGCGCCGCATGAGCTCCAGACCTGCGAGAATGAGGCGCTTGGAGCCGGGAATGCCCAGGGCCGTATCGAAGGGCGTTCCGCAGGTGCCGTTGAGCAGGACGAGCCCCTTCATCATGTGGGCGTGATCCCGGTGGAATTCGAAGTTCACCTGGGTCCCCATGGACCAGCCCATGAAGACGGCCTCCGTGATGGACTCCCGCTCCAGCAACGCCGCCAGATCCTTGCAGTGGTTGGGTACGGTCACTGAGCTGACATCCCGGGGACGAGCCGACTTGTAGAGGCCGCGATAGTCCCAGCACACGATACGGTAGCGGTCTCCCAGGGCGGCGTACACATGGCGCCAGGCGGCGAAGGTCCCCCCGAGGCCGTTCGCCAAAACGATGGGCTTGCCCGTGCCATAGCTTTGATACCGAATCCGTGTGCCGTCGAAGCTCACGAAATCGTGTTCGTCATAGGAGTGCTGGGCCATACGTGGGATTCCTCGGTCGCCAGGTGCCGGGTGCGTAGTGCGTGGGCGCCAGTATAACCGGAATTCTCGCCCTTGGAACCATCAGATTGTCGTGGAATACGACGGCTCGATACAGAGAGGAAGGTGCTGAATAATGGAAGAGGAAAGTGCTGGAGAATGGGAGAGGGAAGCCCTTAGAAGCGGATGGCGGCGGTGAAGCGGAAGTTCACGCCGTGCTCGTTCTTGTTCACCGTGGGCACGCCGCCCATGCGGTTCTGATCCAGAACCAACTGCTGGGTGACGATGTCATCCCCATTGCCCACCCGGGACAGGCCCAGGTACGCAACGTCGGCGCCGAAGACCAGCCACGACAGGGGGCGCCACTCGAGGCCCAGGGCCAGCTCGCCGCCCACTTGACTCTCTTTGAGGACCGAGTCGTTATCGAAGGACATGGGGTCTCGGAAATTCACCGCCTGGTAGACAATACTGCCGCGGATGAAGGGCTTGATGCGCCAGTTTCGGCGGGACATGTAGTACTGGAGGCCGAGGCTGGTCTTGAGGTCTGACCGGCGGTAGTTGTCCGGCTCGCAGGAGGTGCAGGAGGAGGATCCCCCCACGCTGCCGTACAGGTGCAGACCGCGGCCGACCTTGAGCTGGGCGTAGAGTCCTGCGCCACCCATTCCGCCCTTGCTGAACATGGTTCCCTCACCATACATGCCGACGGTGAACAGGCGGACCCGCCGGTAACGCGGGCGGTATACCCGGGCCGGAGGCGCATCACAGGGAACTACGGGCGCGACTATCGTGGCCTGGGGGCTCGGCGGAGGGGGCGGAGGAGCGGCCGCGGGCGGAGGGGGCGGAGGCAGGGGCTGCACCACGACCACAGGCGGCGGCAGGGGCCGCACCACGACTATTGGAGGCGGCAGGCAGGGGCCGACTACCGTGATGCCGGGGCCTACAATGACTCCTCGGCGACACTGGGCGTCCGCCTCAGACGGCGATACGAGACCCATGACCAGGAAAGTTACGATTGCGGGGTATGTGATCAGGCGCATGGCATTTGCTCCTTGGAACGTTGTTCCGAATGCTGCGTAATAACCCAAGCAAATATCGTGCCTGGTTCCCAGGGACCGCTCCCTGGAGGAGCCTGAATCCGAAGACTGGAAAAACCTGGTTGATTATCAACGAGTTACCGCGACATCTCTCTGGTTCGACCTCGGGGGCGTGTTTCGGCTCTCCTTGGATAGTAAACGAGTGTTAACACCCATGCCAGCAAAAGTGAGAACGAACGTTGATGGTTGGGCACGACGCCGTTGAGGCGTTCGCTTCGCCCGCGCGAAGGAGCTTCACTCTGCCGCTCCAGCGGGGCGCTGCGAGAGCGGCTGCCGTGAACTCCTCCGCGCGAGCTTCGCTCTCTGGTATTTCGCCTGGGAGGAGCCTGGAGGGGGATCGGGAGGGATCGGGAGGGATCGGGTGGGATTGGGAGGGATTGGGAGGGAGCGGGAGGGATCGGGAGGGATCGGGTGGGATCGGGAGGGATTGGGAGGGATTGGGTCAGGGGCGCCCGTTTTTGCAGGGGATCACCAGGGGCTTTCGGGGCGCCTTGGCCAGGGCGCACAGGGATGCTCCCAACAGGACGGGCGGACGGATCCGACGCAGAAGCCGGACCAACTGTACCCGGGCGGCCTGCTGACCGGCGGCGTGGGCACGACGCTGCTCGTCCAGACGATCCACGAGCACCGTCCGGTACCCCGGAAAGCCGCCGAGTTGTCGTTCGCCAATGTCCCGCTGTTGGCGACAGCGGGAGGCCAGGAGCCTCAGCTTCCGGATCCACTTGCCGCCCGTGGCGCCGTGTTTGGCCACCAGACGGGAGGCCGTGTGAGCAAGTCGGTCCAGCTCGAACACCGCCGCCTCGGCCCGCCGCCGGTTGGATTGGCGAACCTGGGCCGGGAGCATCTGCGAGAGCTTGCGGTGCTCGTCGCCAAAGGCCCGAAGAGTCAGCTTCCCGGGTTTGTTTTCTTTGGCGGCGGTCTTCGCCGGCAGGGTCTCCAGCCAGAGAAAATGAGGCACCACGTACCAGGGACGATGCCAGGAGCGCCCCGATAGGATGGCCAGGAGCCGGGGCCAATCGCCCAGGGTGCGCCGCAAGGCCGCTTCGGTGAGTCGCGCCGCCGCGTTACGACGGGCGCGAATCAGGGAGGCCCGGTCTGCCAGCAGGCGACGTGCGGGTGTGCGACTGTGAATCAACGCCCACCGGGCCAGGGCGTCCACCGAGAAGGAGGAGACGGCCGAGTCAGTGGACCCCACGCCCCGGAGAATGGCGTCCAGGGCGCCCAGGGTTGGGAAGTAGGCCAGCGCGCGGATGGCGTACACCGCTGTGCGCGGGTCGGAGACCCCCGACGCAGCCGACAGGGCCGCTAGACGCGCCGTTGGACGCCATGCCAGGGACTTGCGGATAGCCTCCCGGACCTTGTGGGCCAGCGCCGGACTGCGTTGGATCCAGGTACGCAGCCGTACGCGAGCGGCTTTGTCGGGCAACTGTCTGGCCTCGAGGCGGCGGAGTCCGCGGGCATCCAGAGCCAGGATGTAGCGCCGGAGCTGCTTGCTGAGCACCTTCGTCCTGAGTCCATTGGCGATGTCTCCCGTGGGAAAGCGCCTCAGGTAACCCGCGAGGTCCCGCTCGTTCCCGAAGTTGGCGATGCGCTCGGCCAGACGGACCGCGATGCGCTTCCGGATGGAGGCGCGCCGGGTGGAGGTCGGATACCGGAGATCGAAGGTCTCGAGGGTCTGGAGGGTGGCGTGGGGACCCAGGGAGCGGAAATCCAGCTCTTCGAGCTTTGAACGCAGTTTAGACACCTGGGGCGACTTCGGATAGCGTTTCAAGAAAGATCGAATGGTGGACTGGTCTTTCGCCTCGAGTACCGTGGCCGCGAGCCTGGACGTCAACCGACGCCAGGCCTCCACGCTGAGACGATGATCGCCGTGGTCTTTCAGGAAGCTCCGGTAGGCGGCTGCGGTGTTCGCACGCCGCGCGAGACGATAGCGGGCCAGAGCCAGCTCGGTCCGGGCCTGGTCTCCAAAGAGACCGTTCGGATGATGCCGAAGGAAACGGCGCCAGGCCAACACGCCGCCCAGCCGACGGGCGCGGTTGAATCGGAACCGCTCTAGACGTCGCGTGGCCGACCGTTGGGACGCTTTGGAGCCAGACCGGCCAGCGCGCACCAGCCGGTCCTCCGGGGTGACCGGTTCGGATGGCAATGGCGCGCCTGCCAGGGAACAGCCCGCTACAAGGGCTGTCCCGAGCCCGAGCAACAGCCACAGCAACAGTGAGCGATTTCTATTGAATGAATGCGACATGACAGCTAACGGCATTTGCCCACAACCCCAGGTCTGCTGTCAATAGCCGGTCCTCACCACCGACACAGGCGCATTCTCTATACTGTAGAGGTGTGCGAGCACACACCATTACCCTTGACACACCCCTTGGTCCTGAATACATACTTCCGCATCCTAATTTCCGGCTGTTGCGCGTCCGCAATAGAATCTTATGACTCCCAGAGTCCCATGGACGCGCGAGCCGGTTTCAGGCAAGAGGCACAGACGGCGAACCAGGAGGCCACAGATTGAGCGACAAAAAGGGACCCAAGAATATCAGTGATCTGAAGGCCAAGCTTGGCCTGAAGAAGCCAGGCGCGGGCGGTCCCACGCCGCCGCCGGGGATCACGCCTCCCGCCATAACGCCTCCTCCAGGAGTAGGCAGAGACGCGGATGGCCTTGTGGCCCCTCCTGGAGTGGTTCCTCCCGGCGGAGGTATCGCACCTCCTCCAGGGATCGCTCCGCCTTCGGTGACGCCCCCTCCGGGCATCGCACCTCCTCCAGGGATCGCCGCACCTCCCGGAATGGTGGTTCCAGAAGAGAAGGTCTCCCTGGTGGCCCCTCCCGGGTTCGAGCCCCCCCCCAAGCCCCTTGCTGAGCAGCCGGTGCAGCATGTGGACATCGATTTGGACGTGGTGGGGACCAGCAAGGGCAAAAAGACGATGGTGTACCTCATCGCCGCCGGTGCCTGCTTCCTGACCTTCTGTGGTGGCTTCTACGTGGGCGACATCCGCCTCAAACGCGACTGGGTTGCCAAATCCAAAAAGTCGTGCATCAAGACCTCCAAGGTCATCAAGCAGCTCCACAAGAGCACGCTCAAATTCGAGGGCGTGTTCGAGGAGGAGGTCGAAAAGACCAAGAAGGGTCGTCGCCTCTACTCGGCGTACAACCCCAACCTCTTCCGCAAGCTGGGTGATGCCATCGAACTCATCGACGTCACCAACCCCAAGGTCAAGTCCTTCTTGAACAAGAACGTCTGGACCACCCACTACCGCTTCGTCAAGAACGCGCGGGAGATCTTGCCACGGCTGCACACGTTCCTTGGCCTGCTGACCCAGCTCAAGGCCGTGGTGGCGCTAGGCATGAACGTGGACCACAAGCACGGCAAGCAGCTCAAGAAGCTGATCCCCAGCGCCAAGACGCCCAAGGAGCAGAAAAAGCCCCTGTTCGGCGTGCTCATCAAGGGCAACTTCGGCGTGGTCTTCACCGGTCCCCTTGGCGCTCCCGTCAAGAACACGGCCGGAAAGGGTGAGCCGATCAAGTGCGAAGAGACCAAGGTCGAAAGCGCCGAGGGGTACAAGCTCTCCGACGGATCCTGCTACTGGTTCACCAGGCCGCCTCAGGCGCGTGGCGAGTGCGCGAAGTACAACAATCACCTGCGGTACTTCCAGAATACCGACACTGAGCTCTTCAATCGCATGAAGTGTGTCGGCATGGAGAAGGTGTTCTTCGAGGCGTGGCTCTACAACATCATCCAAGTCAAGCTCATCCTGGCCCAGATCAAGAAGATCAACCCCAAGGACCTCTACGTGAAGTTCCGTAAGTCCGGCCAGTAGACCGTTAGCCGCTCTCCAGCATATGCTCTCTGGCATACGCTCTTCGTCTGCCAGTCCCCCGTCAGCCAGTCCGTCAATAAGTCGCATACCTGGGAAGCCCCAAAGTAGACAAATCGTTTACTTTTGGGTAGACAATGTGTCTACATGTGTGATATTCACTCCCTAATGCCTACAATGGATCACGGAAAACCACATCAGGAGTCTGTCATGAATTGTTACTCTAGATGGATGTTCGGAGTTTCTCTGCCTGTGTGCCTCCTTCTTAGCAGCTTGGCGACCGTTGGTTGCGGTCCCACTGAAACAGACGCTGTCCCCGAATACTCCAACCCGTTCACCGATCCCGTGGTGGGGGGCAAGGAAGATACCGGATACTACAACCTGACCGGGGTGGAGCTACACATCACCTTGGAAGCGGACGTGGAAGCGTCGAGCTATCGGATCTTCGACGCCCCGGCCCAGCTCGCCCAATTCGCCGTGACTCATCTGCGCAAGCAAGAGACCTTCTACATCGAGCTGCTGGCCGAGGCGGTGGACACGCCGGATCGGGTGGAGTGGCTCGTGGACGGCGAGTGGCTCTCCAAGGCCCAGGCCGAGCAGGTGGACCGCTCCAAGCTGCGTCGCTGGCGCCTGCGCGACGTCAACGCCGTAGTCTTGGACCAGGCCGCCGATTCCATCGCCGTGGGCACGGTGTTCAACCCGCAGGTGCCGGTGCGCCCCTACGACGTGTATTCCGAAGCGGGTGAAGGGTGCGCCGACTACAACTCCCACATCTCCCTCTCCCAATCCATCTACTGGTACCTGTGGAACCCCACCAAGCCCGCCTGTGTCTTGGAACGGCAGAACATGACCGTCACGGTGACCGAGGTCCTGCCCAAGGGGTTTTCGACCTATCCCGAGTACGACCGGCTCTGGGAGGACAACCAGCTCACCGTAGCCGTCTTCTGGGCCAAGCTGAGCGACGGCGATGTCACCCAGGACTACAACTGGGACAACTTCGCCAGGTTCTCCGACTGGCTCATCGAAGGCCAGTTCACCGAGGTCGAGACCGATCTAGGCAGGCGCTTCACCAAGCAGATCGGCGACAAGTCCATCCTCGTGGACGTGTACGGTCCCGACGTGTTCCACTCCGTGGCCGACTCCACCCGCCTACCGAACTGGCAAAATGCGGTCTCAACCCACGAGGTAGTTCTCTACAACGGCCACTCGGTGCTCGGCACGGGCATGGCCTTCGAGCAGATCACCTACCCGGACTTCTACCAGGTCTTCCTGGTGGCCAGTTGCCTGAGCTATGAGTACTACGTCCGGCCCATCGTCGATGGCAAGGGTGGCTGGGAGAACGTGGATGTGATCTCCAACGTGGAGCCCACCTACTTCCATGAGAACCGCCCCCTGGTGGGCGCCATGCTCGCCAAGCTCTTCTGGGGTTTCGAGCACGACGGCCAGGCCTCCTGGCGAGACATCATGCAGGCGGTCAGCGCCAAGCTGGGCCACAGTCGGTTCGGCGTCAGCGGAGCCCGGGACAACTGCTTCTCTCCCGAAGGCGACCTGTGCGAAGTGGAAGTGAAAGACTGCGAGGATCACCTCGAGGAGTCCGCCTGTGCCACCGCCGGCTGCACCTGGGCCGAGTGCCCCGCCCACCTGACCTGTGATCGCCCCTATATTTGTCTGGAAACCAGCGAGCTCCGGTTCGAGAGCACCCCGGCGCTGGCCATCCCCGACAACGACGAAAATGGCGCCTCGAGCACCCTCGACGTAACCGACACCTCCACCATAGGATCCCTAAAGATCCAACTGGACATCACCCACTCCTACGTTGGAGATCTGGAGATTATCCTGGCCCATGGCGACACATCCGTTACCGTTCGGGACCGCGAGGGCAACTCCACCGACGACATCCTGGGCACCTTCGACGTGACCGCGTTCGACGGCCTATCCCTGGCCGGCCCCTGGACCCTCAAAGTCATCGATCACGCCGCCGCCGACGAAGGCGTCGTAAACACCTGGGCCCTCATCGCCACCCCCTCCCTCTAGAAACGAAACGTCCACCATCCCGAGATCGTGAGCGTTGACCTCCACGGTCACCTGATCAAAGCGCTTCCGGGCGCGCAGCACCGCGCATCTGTGCGTGGCGCGTCCACGTTCAGCCAAACCCAAGTCCGATGTCGTCGCTTGGTAGGAACGCTTCAGCCGCAAGACGCCCTGCTCTCCCACCGCCCCATGCCACCTGTCTCGCCCACACCTCCCGTACCGCCGCCCATGCCGATTGAGCCGCCAAAGCACCTGCGTCAGACTGCTAGCCACAGGCGACTCTGCCATTCCCCGAAGCTTTGCCACCCGGGTCGTCGCCACTCGGGTCGTCGCTACTGTCCTTCCCCACGCCTCCCGAGCGCCCCCCGTCCCCATCTCAAACAAAAAAAGAACCAGAATAGCGCCCCATCCCAAGGCCCAAAACCGTCGAAAGCTCTGCATGTCGCTATGTCCGATCTTACATACTGATTGTCACAGAACACCCCGCCGAAGTCCATCGCCGGCTACGTCCCGTAGGGGCAATCGAGAGCGTACACAAATGGAAGGTCCAGGCCACCGATGCAAGCAGGCGGGAATGGCGTGGTGGCAGTTGTGCTGACGCAAGAGGGATTCCTCCACTCGCTGCGCTCGGTCGGAATGATCAGCTTTTAGGGAGTGCTGCTTTGGGGGCTGGGAAAGGGAGGGAGCGGTAATGGGAATGGGAAGGGCGGTGTTTAGGGCGTGGCGATCTCTATATCGGGGACGGCCTGACCGTTGGCGCGGCGCATGATGCGGTTGGAGGCTGACACCATGTCGAAGGCCAGGTACAGGGGGATGCCCGAAGGCATGGTGCCGCCGCCGTCCAGGATGGGCATTTGGAAGACCCACGTGGAAGAGTAGCCAGACAGGGTCGCGCCGGCCGGATGCTCCGGACTGGGCTCCCGAGGAGAGAACGTGAACGGGCAGGAGCCGTAGCCATACTCCCCTGGATCATCCCCAGTGGTACCATTCGGTCCGAGGTTGTACACGCCGAAATAGAGCACGCAGTTTGAACCGCTCAGGGCGGTGCCCGGGGCGCCGAAGCCCACGGGCTCGCTGAACGTGACGATGGTCGTGAGGTTGAGCAGATTGCCGGGCTCCTCTTTGGCCACCGTGGCGGTTACGCCGTCGGTGTTGGCCGGATCCAGGACGAAGAATGCCGCGTTGAAGCCGCCATAGAGGAGTCGGTCACCCGTCTCGGCCACGGCGGAGATGAGCATGTTGTATTCGGCGCCGGAGATGTCGGTGGGCAGCGCCGTGGGGAATTGGATGGTCAAGCTACGACCGTCGAGGGTGTAGCTGGAGCCAAAGGAGGCGATTCCGTCCTCGGCATACACCTCCACCGATAGGGTGTCCTGCTGTACGGGCATGTTGAACAGCACGGTGATGGGGCCTACGGGGTCGATGGTGTCGGGGATGTAGGTGGTCGTGTTCCACCCTTCGAGGCCCGCGATATTGGAGGCCACGATGGAGAGCGAACTGGGGTAGTTCCCGTCCGTCTGCAGCAGCAGGGTGGGCTGCGGGTTGCTCAGGGCCAGAACGTTGTAGGTGTACACTCCACCCGGGAACTCGAAGTAGCCGTCCACATCAGCATCATAGGGCGGCACGGTGATGACCACCTGGTCGGAGGCCTTGCCCCCGAGCGCCCAGAAGTCCGGCAGATCCGTGAAGGTGGCGAGCCCGTTGCTACCCACCGTGGCGAATACGGTCACCGCGCCGCGGTCGACCGGCGTCCCGGAAAGGTACTCCATCCAGCGGGTGCTGGTGGTCAGAGAGATCACATGCCCAGCGGCGGGCCGACCGTTCTCATCGTACACCCACAGCGCGAAGGTGCCGCTAGAGGGCTCCAAGCCGATGGGGCCGATGGTGAGGGTGGCGTTGCTCATGGCGTAGTCCCCGGCTGCCGGTGTGAAGGTCTTGGTGGTCTCGGCCGAGAGCATGCCGGCGCCCTCCACGAGCACCAGCACGGTACCGCTGGCGGGCACCTCGGATATCGAGAAGAAACCCGAGCCGTCCGTGGTGGTTGAGACGTTGAAGTCTCCGGTTACAACGTTTACCGCCGCGTTGGCCAGCGGGCGGTCATCCTCGGCAGTGAGCACCTGTCCACCCACTGAGCCCATGGGCGCGACATTCTCTATGACGAGGTTCTCGTTCAGCAGCGCTTCGTCGTCGCCGCAAGCGGCCTGGGTCATCCCCAGCGCCATCATTGCCACCATTGCCGTTAGACTTCTTCGATTAAGCATTCAATGAATCCTCCCTCCGAACCCTCACGGGGGTCGGTGTCATTATCTCGCCAGGGGGTAGGCCAATATATGCCTGGACCCTCGGGGCACGTATGAGTACCCCTTGTCGCTCAAACCCACCACCAGTCCCACCACCACGCCCGCCACTATGGCGCCTGCGACGCCCCCAAGAACAGGCCAAAAAGCCTTTGATTTACGGAAGTTCGCCCAGCTCAAGTTCACTTTCTTCCAAAGCTTCTTGTCGGGCTTCTTTTTGGGCTTAAGCTTCACGCCGTCCAACGGAATCCCGTCGAAGAGCCGTCGCATGGCCGGGTTCACCTTTTCCTTCGGGAAATCCGTGGAAGGCTTCACCGTGACGGGGCCCTTCATGAGCTTTTTCAACCGCACGTCGTAGACATACAGCGTGACGATGGCTTGATCGTGCTCCGCCCTGGCGCGGGCTAGTACGATGATGTCCGCTTTGAGCCGGCCGGCCATCCCCGAGATATTGGGGCCCGGAGTACTCTTGCCCATCTCCAGAAGAGCCCCCGCCATGAGCGGGAGCGGGTCCCGCTTGAACTGCATCAATTTGATTTGGGTACGCACGAGCTTGGGAGGATCCACGTCCTCCCCTATAGTAGTGGTCCGATAGCCGGGCAAGCGCGCGGTGATGTAGTTGAAGCCGCGCCGCACGTTCTTGATGGTGATGGGGCTGCGTCCCACCCGCCGCGCGTTCAGGTACACCCGCGCCCCTGGAGGTTCGGTGTTCACCACCACGTTGGCCGTGCCGAACTCGTCGAACATGAGCCGCTCATCGTCGACGATTTGCGCCATCTGCCGGGGAAAGAGCGTCGATTTGTATCGAATCTTAGGGGACAGGACGAGCAGCTTCTCCAGGGTCATCTTCGCCTTGGCGGCCTTGCCATCCAGGAAGTACGCGATGGCCAGGTTCCGCAGCGCCCGGGCCAGGGGCGCGGTCTTTTGACGGATCCGCACCAGCGCCACGAAGCTCACCTGCATGAGGCGCACGGCCTTCTTGAACTTTTTGATGGCGGAACCAACCTCCAGGCTCGTGAGATCTTTCTTTCCGGCCGCCACCAGCGCATCCGCCTTCATGAGGCGTTTGAGGGATCCCTTGGGCTTCTCGAGAATGGACTGGATGGGCCGGTACCGCAGCCGTTTGTCCTTCTTGAGCGCACGCCGGATGGAGGAGAGGGTCCGTTTGAGGACCTTCATCTGGGCAGTGGGCACGTCCACATGGAAAATCACCGTGGGACGTTTGGCGCTGGGGGCCGCCGTTGGGGCACTTGGCTGGGCCTGGGCTGATGTGGCGACGATCGCCCCCATCAGCAAGGATCCAGCAAAGATGAGCAATCCAGTAATCCGTTTCATCGTAAGGCCAAGAATCCGCAAGAACGGGCGTCCTGTCAAGGTGAGGCTTCGAATCGGTGCTCTTCTGACGGTAGACTCAGGGGGGCGGACAGCGGCGGGTGGCCCAGCGTATCAGCTCCGACCTGCCCTGCCTGTTTGCTTTGACCATCCTGCTGTAGGATCGATTCGTTGTCACGTCGCAGGGCTCCGTGACGCCGAATCGATGTCGCACGGTTAGCTCCGCGCCGTTGACTCGCCACCGCGAGTCGCAAATTCGCGTTCGCAGAAAAAACTGGTCTTTATTACCTGAAGGGGTGTCGATCATTCACCCTTGCGGCGGTCGCGTAAGCGGTCGCGTAA
>JAOZUO010000139.1 GCA_029938605.1 Deltaproteobacteria bacterium
GACATGAATGACCCCTGCTGCCAGAACCCCGCGGACTGCATGGACTAGGGCTCCCCCCGGGGCCTGTGGCCTCAGGGTGGGGGCGGTTTGGCCTTGACAGGGGTGGACCGGGCGAGCCACAAAAGGTCCGTGATGCGCGTCACCGTGATCGATAACTACGATTCGTTTACTTTCAACCTGGTCCAGGCCCTGTTGGTGCTGGAGGCCCGGGTGACGGTCTATCGGAATGACGAGCGCACGGTGGGCGAGATCCTGTCGGAGTGTCCGGACCGGCTGCTGATTTCGCCGGGGCCCGGGGGGCCCGCCGAGGCGGGGATCTCCCTGGAGCTCATTGAGCGGGCCGCCGCCGGGCGGGTGGCTCTGTTGGGCGTGTGTTTGGGGCACCAGTGCCTGGCCGAGGTGTTCGGCGGGCGAGTGAGGCGGGTGGCGCCGGTGCACGGCAAGACGTCCCGTGTGCATCACGAGGGAACGGGCCTCTTTGCCGGATTGGAGCAGGACTTTGAGGCGGCGCGGTATCACTCGCTGGGCGTGGATCCCGAGACCTTGCCGGCGGAGCTGGCGGTTACCGCCCGTACCCACGACGGCGTGATCATGGGTTTGCGTCACCGCCAACTGCCCCTGGCCGGAGTGCAGTTTCATCCCGAGTCCTTCATGACCCCCGCCGGGCCGTCTCTGCTGGAGAACTTCCTCGCGCCGGCCTTTGCACAGGTGACGTCCGAGGTCTCCGAGGTCTCTGAGGTCTCCGAGGTCTCCGAGGTTTCCGAGGTTTCCGAGGCATTCGAAGCGTCCGCTACGGTATTGGACGGAGGCTTGAGGCACGCGGAGCCGGCGGCTTGATCCACGACGGGTTGCAGGAGATCGGCGTCACGGCTTCGGTGGACGCTCGGACGGGGTCTCGTCGGCTTTCGTGGACGCATTCGCCGGAGCGGGTGGTAGCCGCGCTGCGGGGGCGCCGCCACACCTTCTGGCTGGACTCGGCGGATCCGAGCCATGCCGAGGGGCGATATTCGGTGGTGGGCTGCGATCCCTGGGCGCTGTTTCGTGCGCGGGGTTCGGAGAGCTGGATCGAGACCGACGCGGGGCGGGTGGACTTCGACGATCCCCTGGACGGGCTGAGCGCGGTGTTGGCCGCGGTAAAGGGCCCGCCTCCGCCGGAACCCCTGCCCTTCGCCGGTGGTGCCGTGGGCTTTTTTGCCTACGATCTGGGCCGCGCCATCGAGCGGCTGCCCGACGACACGGTGGACGATCTCGGCACCGACCATGTGTTCCTGGCGTTTTATGATGTTGTGGTTGTGTTCGATCATCAGGAGCAGCAGTGGCACCTGACCGGCACGGCTCGGTGTCCGGACACCGAGTCTCTCGAGGCGCTGCTGGACCGTGCGGAGGCTTTGCTCGATCGGCAGATGGCGGACGCGCGGGGACTGGACGAGCCGACGGTGATCGGGGCGGCCGAGGCGGTGTCCGGCTTCACCCCCGAGGCGTATCTGGAGGTGCTCCGAAGGGCGATCGAGCATATCTTCGCCGGGGACATCTACCAGGTGAACGTGTCCCAGCGCTTCGCCGTGCAGGTGTCGGCGTCTCCCTTTGAGCTGTACCGGTCCCTGCGGAACCGTACCCGCGCGGTGTTCAGCGTGTACCTCGAGGCGGTGGGCATGCACGTGCTGAGCCTGTCTCCGGAGCGGTTTTTGCGGGTGCGAGGGCGAGAGGTGGAGACCTGCCCCATCAAGGGCACTCGGCCCCGGGGCGCCACCCCCGACGAGGACGCGGCCCTGGCCGCCGAGCTGGTCGCCAGCGCCAAGGACGCCGCCGAGCTGGCCATGATCGTGGACCTGGAGAGAAACGACCTGGGGCGGGTTTGCGAGGCCGGTACCGTACAGGTCGTGGATCACGCCGAGTTGTACACTCTGGCCACGGTGCACCACACGGTGACCCGGGTGGTGGGGCGACTGCGGCCATCGGTGGACCTGGCGGCCCTGTTGCGGGCTACCTTCCCGGGGGGATCTATCACCGGCGCGCCCAAGATCCGTTCCATGGAGATCATCGAGGACCTGGAGCCCACCCGGCGGGGCGTGTACACGGGCTCGGTGGGCTATGTGGGCTACGACGGGAGCCTGGACCTGAACATCGCCATTCGTACGGTGACCGTCAAAGATGGCGTGGCCTACGTCCAGGCGGGGGGCGGTATCGTGGCCGACTCCGATCCGGTGGCCGAGTACGAAGAGAGCCTCACCAAGGCCCGGGCGCTGCTCGCGGCCCTTGGCGCCACGGTGTGATCTCGTCTACGGTTTGGGGGGCTAGGGAGTCTAGGAAGACTGGTCGGCCAGGCGCTTTTTGTACGGGACGTGTTTGATGGCGAAGTAGGCCTTGGTGTCGCGCACGATCTCGGGCATGAGCAGGAGCAGGGCCAGGAGGTTGGGCACCGCCATGAGGGTAATGGCCATGTCCGCGAAGGCCCAGACCATCTTGAGGTCCGTGGTGGCGCCCACGAACAGGAACACGCAAAAGACGATGCGGTAGAGGGTGACGGCGATCTTCGAGCTGATGAAGAACGCCAGGCAGCGGTCACCGTAGTAGGACCAGGAGATGGCCGTGGAGATGGCGAAGAGGCACGCCGCAGCGGTGACCAGGTGCTTGCCGGCGCTGCTGTTGAAGCCCACGGTCTCGAGTCCGGCGGAGAAGGCCGCCGTGGTGAGCGCCGCGCCCTCAAGGGAGTGGAAGTCGCCGAACATCACCACCACCAGGGCGGTCATGGTGCAGATGAGCAGGGTGTCGATGAAGGGCTCGGTGAGGGCGACCAACCCCTCCCGTACGGGGTAGTCGGTGCGGGCGGCTGCGTGGGCGATGGGGGCGCTGCCCTGGCCGGCCTCGTTGGAGAACAGGCCCCGGCGGATGCCCCAGATCATGGTGGCGAAGAAGCCGCCGCCCACGGCCTTGCCCGTGAAGGCGTCACGGAAAATGAACTCGAAGGCGGTGGGCACTCGGTCGAGGTTGGCTACGATGACGAGCATGGCCGCGCCCACGTAGAAGGCCGCCATGAAGGGCACCAGGATGGAGGCCACCCGACCGATGCGCTTGATGCCGCCCACGATGACCATGAAGGTGAGCCCGGCGATGACCAGCCCCGAGATCCAGGTGTCGATCCGATAGGTCTCGTGGAGCGCGTGTGCCATGGAGTTGGATTGGGCCATGTTGCCCGTGGCAAAGGAGCACAGGATGGCCGCGGCGGCGAAGGTGCTCGCGAGGATCGCCGCGAAGATCCCGAGGCGCTTTTTGAGGGCCACGCGGATGTAGTACATGGGCCCGCCCGCCACGGTGCCGTCGGCCGCCGTGCCCCGATACTTCACCGCCAGGGTGCACTCGGCGTATTTGAGCGCCATGCCCAGGATGCCGGTGACCCACATCCAGAACACCGCGCCCGGGCCGCCCCAGGCGATGGCCAGGGCCACTCCGGCGATGTTGCCGATCCCCACGGTGGCTGACAGCGCCGTGCACAGGGCCTGGAAGTGGCTCACTTCTCCGTGGTCATTGGGATCGTCGTAGCGTCCCGAGACCAGGCCGATGGCGTGGGGGAGACGCCGGATCTGGATGGCCTTGAGCACGATGGACAGCAGCAGCCCCGTGGGCAGCAGCAGCGCCATGAGCAGGTAGGGCCCCACGTGATTGTTGTACAGGGCGATGATGTTGTCGACCACAAGGGCCTGGACCTGGTCTGCCAGGGGGCCCTGGGCTGAAATGAGCTCACTCGGCTTCATGGCTTATCGGGGCGCGCAGCGGGCGCGAGGCGATACAATACCGTGAGATGGGAGCACAGTCGAGGGATTGAGACCCCCAATGAGACCAGTGGGGGGGAAGGGGGGGGGAATGGAGGGGGTTAGCTCCGACGAGAGCGGATCAGCCCTGGGTGCGGAGCTGGGCCCGGTAGGCCCGAAGGAAGTCGTCTACGCCGTCTACGTAGCCCGCCAGGAATCCGCCGGCGTCCAGGCCTACGCTCCGCTCGTCGAGGTAGGCATGCAGGTCACCGGGCATCTCGTGCCGGGCGTAGCTCGCCAGTAAGCGGGCCTTGAGGGCTCCGAAGGCCTGGAGTTGATCCAGGGTCAGCTTGCGGGCACCGTCTTCAAAACCCAGATCGTGGCCGATTCTGCGGCTGGCGGCGAAGTCTTTCTTGCTGGCGAGCTTGCGCAGCTCGGGCCGTTTGGACAGGGCTTCTTGCACCAGGCCGTCCCGCCAGGACGCCAGGTGCTCGGCGTCCGGCGGCGCTGCGGTGGTTGCGGTGGTTGCGGCTTCTCCGGCCCCGCTGGCTTCGGAAGCCTCCGGAGCGGTGTCGGGTGGTGCTTTTGCGTCGGTCTCTTCGGGCTGCTTGGTGTCGTTGTTTTTTTCGTCGGTCATGATCCACCCCATCCTTTGCGGGATCGGCCCGCGCGTGCAGGTATCCTACTGCAAGATCCAACCGCGGACCAGGCCCCTACATTCCCGAGAAATGGCGCAGGAGATGGTATGGTGACCAGACGGAGGTCCAGGATGAAGATGAAATGTCGTATTGCGGTGGTCCTGGTGGGCTGGGTCATGCTGGCGGGGTTGCCCCTGAGCTGTGACGAGGACGCCGATATTGTTGAGCCTCCGGACCCCTACGGCGTATGTCCCAGCCCATGGCGCGCATACCCATACGAGCCCGCGGGCACCGACATCCGCTTCCCGGCCGACGAGGGCGCGCACTATGTTGACGATCTGTCGGTGACCATGGAGTGGTGGTACACCATCTACCATCTCACCACCGCCGGGGGGAGGGAGTTCTCGGTCATGACCTCTTTTTTCATGCCCCAGCTGGACATCGGCTATCGGCCCTTCAACATCACCGACGTACAAACGGGTCAGATGTTCGACTCCGATGAGTGGGGCACCCTCGAGGCGGCCACGGATCACCTGGAGTTGGATTGGGTCTCGGATGTGGCCCAGGAGCCGGCCAGTTTCTTCCGCACCCGCACCGACAGCCGCGGGGATCTGGTGCCCTTCGGCTACGAGCAGCAGCTGGTTCACCACGATCCCCAGACGGACCACACCCAGTCGTTGCATCTGATGGTGGACGCGGTGAAGTCGCCTTACCTCGTGGCTGGAGACGGGCTGATCACCATCGGTGATTCGGGGGACTCCTACTACTACTCCTTGACGCACCTGGAGGTGTCCGGCCAGCTGGAGCTGGCGGGCGAGGTCTTCGAGGTCACGGGCTACGGCTGGCTGGACCACCAGTGGGGGCCTTTCATGCTCAGCCCCCTGTCTCTTTCTTCGAACTCCTACGAGTGGATGGCCCTGCACCTTTCCAACGGTGACCAGTACATGGTGAGCACCCTGTTCGACGTGGAGAATCGCACCCACCGGGAGGAGGGCTTTGGCTCCATCGGCTGGAAGCTGCACGATTGCACCCAGGGGATCACCCTCGACCACACCATCGAGCGCTTGGCGTACTGGCAGCAGCCTGAGACGGGGCGGTACTACTCCCACCGCTGGCGCATCGTGGTGCCGGACACGGGGCTGGACGTGATCCTGGAGCCGGCCATCGAGGACCAGACGGTGAGCTTCTTCCACACGAGCTTTTATGAGGGGCGCAGCGTCATCACCGGCACGCTGAACGGCGAGCCCGTTTCCGGGCTGGGCTTCGCCGAGATGGTGCACCACTACCAGGAGCCCGAAGTGGAGATCCTGAGCCCCACCGCAGACGCCACCGCAGAGGCCACCGAGCCCATGACCGTGTCCTGGACCGTCACCAATCCCGACGATGGGAATCCGCTGACATACGTCGTGACAGCACAGGACTCCGGGGGCGGTCAGGCCCAGTGTGGACAGCCGGTGGAGTCACCCTGCGACCTGGATCTGACATCCCTTTCGGGGCTGGTCACGCTGCGGGTAGTGGCCTCCTCCGTGGACGGGGTGATTACCGGACAGCAGAGCCTGGAGCTCGATGTGCTCCCCTGACCGTTCCGTAAGGAGGAGTGCTACTCTTCGATGAGGTCCTCGGCCTCCTCCATCATCTTCTCGTAGATCTTCTGGGAGGAGGTCTCCAGTCGCTCCATGGTCTCTTTGATGGCCTCGCTGGAGCTCTCGGGCTGGTCGAGGAGCCGCTTGAGCACGCGTAGATCCTCGTCGATGTCGTTCCTGTCCTGCTCCTCCACCACGTTGCCGAACTCCCCCAATGCCTTTTCGGCGCCGTAGATGAGGGTCTCGGACTTGAGCTTGAGCTCAGCCACCTCACGCTTTTGCTCGTCATCGACGCGCATCTCCTCGGCCTCGGCCTGGATGCGGTCGATGTCTTCCTCGGTGAGGCCCGAGGTGGGGATGACCTCCACGGTCTGTTCCTTGCCCGTGGCCAGGTCCCGAGCCGACACGTTGAGGATACCGTTGGCGTCGATTTCGAAGGCGACCTCGATCTGAGGCACGCCCCGGGGAGCCGGCGGGATGTCGGTCAACTGGAACCGCGCCAGGGACTTGTTGTCCTCGGACATCTCGCGCTCGCCCTGGAGCACGTGCACGTTCACGTAGGGCTGGTTGTCCACGGCGGTGGAGAAGACCTCCGCCTTTCGGATGGGGATGGTGGAGTTGCGTGGGATGATGCGCGTGAACACGCCGCCGGCGGTTTCTACGCCCAAGGACAGGGGCGTGACGTCCAGCAGGATGAAGGACTCCACCTCGCCGGTGAGCACGCCCCCCTGCAGTGCGGCTCCGATGGCCACCACCTCATCTGGGTTGACTCCCTTGTGGGGGGGCTTGCCGAAGAACTCCTCCACCTTGGCCTGCACCAGGGGCATGCGGGTCTGGCCACCGACCAGGATCACCTGATCGATGTCCGAGGGCTTGAGCCCCGCGTCCTCCATGGCCTGGCTGCACGGCTTGAGGGTGCTCTCAATGAGGTCGGCGGTGAGGGACTCCAGCTTGGAGCGCTTGATTTGGATATTGAGGTGCTTGGGGCCCGTGTCGTCCGCCGTCAAAAACGGTAGATTTATATCCGTCTCCAAGGCGACGGATAGCTCGTGCTTGGCCCGCTCCGCCGCCTCCTTGAGCCGCTGCAGGGCCATGCGGTCGGAGGTGAGATCGACGTTGCTTTCCTTTTTGAACTCTTCGATCAGGAACTCGATGAGTCGCTGGTCGAAGTCCTCGCCGCCCAGGTGGGTGTCGCCGTTGGTGGCCACCACCTGGAACATGTCCTCGGACAGATCCAGGATCGAGATGTCGAAGGTGCCTCCGCCCAGATCGTACACCGCGACCCGCTCGCCCTCGGTGGATTCCTTGTTCAATCCGTAGGCGATGGCGGCGGCCGTGGGCTCGTTGATGATGCGCTTGACGTTCAGGCCCGCGATCTGCCCGGCGTCCTTGGTGGCCTGGCGCTGGGAGTCGTCGAAGTAGGCCGGGACCGTAATCACCGCCTCCTCCACCGTATCGCCCATATACGATTCGGCGATCTCTTTCATCTTCCCCAGCACGATGGCTGAAATCTCCGCGGGGCTGAAATCCTTACCCCGCACCCGAACCCGGGCGTCGCCGTTGGAGGCCTTGGAGATGTTGAAGGCGTTGGTGGGCAGCACCCGCTGCACCTCTTCGTCGGCCAGCTTCCGCCCCATGAGGCGCTTCACCGCGTAGATGGTGTTTTCCGGGTTCGTGATCGCCTGTCGCTTGGCGATCTGCCCCACCAGCCGCTCCCCCGACTCGGTGAAGGCCACCATGGAGGGTGTCGTACGGGCGCCTTCGGAGTTGGGCACTACCACTGCGTCGTCACCCTCCAGGCAGGCCACGCAGGAGTTGGTGGTTCCGAGATCGATGCCGATGACTTTGCTCATATCGTTTGGGGGCGGCGTCCGTAGACGCTACCCTTCGTCGCCCTTCTTTTCGGCGTTGTTCTTGTCCGGAGTGTCATCGCTTGAGGGGGCGTCGTCCGCCGGGGCCTTCGCTACGACCACCATGGCCGGCCGGATGAGCCGGTCGCCCATGAGGTAGCCACGTCGATACTCCTCCATGACCACGCCGGCGGGGTGCTCGTCTGTTTCCCGTTGCTGCAGGGCCTCGTGGAAGTTCGGGTCGAAGGCCTCCCCCACCGAATCGAAGGACTTGACTTCGTACTTCTCCATGGTCGTTTGGAACTGTCGCAGCACCATCTCCACGCCTTTGCGCATGGCCTTGATGTCGGACTCACCCTCGGTACCCTCCGCAGCGTGGGTGAGAGCAAGCTCCACGTTATCGATGACCGGCAACAGCTCCTGCAGGATCTCGTTTCGCGCCCGGAAAGCGGCCTCCTTGGCGTCGCGTCGGCTGCGCTTCTTGTAGTTTTCGAAGTCCGCGGCCACGTGGAGCAGTTGGTTCTGCTTCTTGTCGAGCATCTCCTGGAGCTCGACCAGGGGATCTTTTTCTGGCTCCGGCTCCGGCTCTGGCTCCGGCTCTGGTTCCGGCTCCGGTTCCGGTTCTGGCTCCGGTGCCTCGGCATTCGACCCGTCAGGGGCGGGCTCCGCGGCTTCCGAGGGCTCCACGTCCACGGCGATCATGTCACCGCTGGTGTCCCGAGGCGGTCGGACCTGGACTTCGTCGTCTTTGTTCGCCCCGGAGACGTCCTCGGACCCTTGGACCTCAGTCTTTTCAGCTGTTTTTTTGCTTTTGTCGTTGCCGGTCATGCGGCAATCTCCTTAGGATCGTTTGTCGACACCCCGGACGCCTCCAGCCTCACCGTAGAGGCCATTTTTAACAACGATAATCGTTTCCTGCAAGCAAACACGTCGCAATCTTTCGCCGAGGAAAGAGGGGACTTGCTTCGCCTCGGTGGGGTCGGGATCGGTTGCCAACCCCGGCGGCGTCTGGTAAGGGCCCAGGAGATGAGCGAAGGTGAAATCATCTACCTGGACCACGCGGCAGCTACGCCCCTGGTCCCCGAGGCCGCCGCGGCCATGGCGGACGCTTACCGGGACGCTCCGGGCAACCCGTCGGCCATGGGACGATGGGGCCGGGCGGCTGCCCGCGTGCTGCGGCAGGCCCGGGAGCGGTTGGCCCACGTGGTGGGTGTACACCCGGATCGACTCCTTTTCACCAGCGGGGGGACCGAGTCCATCGGTCTCGCGGTGCTCGGCTCCCTGCAGGGGCGCGCCGGGGGACATGTGATCACCTCGGCCCTGGAGCATCCGGCGGTGCTGGGCTCGGTGCGGATGCTGGAGCAGCGCGGCTTCGAGGTGACCCGAGTTCCGCCGGAGCGCACGGGTGTGGTGGATCCTTCGCGGTTCGCCGCCGCCGCGCGTTCCGACACGGTGCTGGCCTGTCTGATGCACGTAAATAACGAGCTCGGCACCATCCAGCCCTTGGAGGCTGCCCTGGCTGGGGTCAAGGAGCGGGCGCCGCGGTGCTTGACGGTTGTGGACGCTGTGCAGTCCTTAACCCGATTGGCGCTGGAGCCCGACCGCTGGTCTGCTGACCTGGTGGCCTTGAGTGGACACAAGATCGGCGGCCCTCGAGGTGTGGGCGCGCTGATTACCGCCAAACGTCGTCCCGAGAAGCTGTTCGGTGGTGGAGACCAGGAGTGGGGCGTTCGGCCGGGCACCCAGAACGTCCCCGGCGTCGTGGGCTTCGCCGCTGCGGCGGACCACGGCGAGCAGACGCGGCCCCAGCGAGCTGCGCGGGCGTCCGAGGTGGCCGACGCGTTTTTGAAGGAGCTGGCCGAGCGGGTCCCCGGGGCGCAGGTCAACGGCGCTGCTGAAGCGCGTATGCCCTGGATCCTCAACGTGTCGGTGGCGGGACTGCCCTCGGAGGCGCTGGTGCGGGGCATGGAGGAGCACGGGGTGTGCGTCTCTGCCGGGGCGGCCTGTCACGCCCGCTCCCAGAAGCCCAGTCACGTGCTCGAGTCCATCGGCGTTGCGTCGCACCTGGGCACCGTGCGAGTCTCTTTTGGCGCGTCCAACACTCCGGATCATGCCCGCCGTGCGGTCGAGGCGTTGGCCCTCACTCTACAAAGGTACGCCTTGCCATGATGCAGTTTATTCTCCGATACGGTGAGCTCTTCCTCAAGGGCGGGAACCGACCCTTCTTTGAGCGGTGTCTGGTGGACGGGGTGCGCCGGGTGGTGCGGTCTCTCGGCGGCCGGGTGCAGCGGCTTCATGGGCGCGTGGTGGTGGAGATCTCCGATGAGCACGAGGTCGAGGTACGCGAACGTCTGGCCCATGTGTTCGGCCTGATGTCCTTTTCCCGGGTGACCCTCGTGGAGCCGGAGATCGAGGCGCTGTGCGTGGCGGCGGTGGCCGAAGCCCAGGGGGCCCTGCAGGACTGGGAGGGGGAGGGGCCGCGCACGTTCAAAGTGGAGACGCGCCGATCCGACAAGCGTTTCCCAATGAAGTCGCCGGACATCTCCCGTCAGGTGGGCACGGCCGTGGGGCGGGCCATCGACCTACCCGTGGATCTGAGCCACCCCGAGCTACGCGTGGAGGTGGAGATCGGCTCTCAGCGCACCTTCGTGACCACCCGCCGTTACCCGGGTCCTGGAGGCCTACCCGAAGGTAGCGCCGGCCCGGTTCAGTTGCTGCTTTCAGGAGGCATCGACTCGCCCGTGGCGGGCTACCTGCTGGCCAAGCGGGGCTGCATCCTGCTGCCCACCACCTTCGAGTCGCCGCCCTACACGGGGGAGGACGCCCGGGAGAAAGTGATCGATCTCTGTGGGCAGTTGGCCCGGTACGCCGGTCCCATGCGTCTTCGGATCATGCGCTTCACCGAGGTGCAGCTGGAGATCCAGAGGCGGTGCCCCCCCCGAATGGCGGTGGTGCTATACCGGCGGATGATGCTGCGGGCGGCCCAACGGGCGGCCCAGATGGAGGGCGCCCTCGCCGTGGCCACGGGGGACTCCCTGGGTCAAGTGGCGAGCCAGACCCTCGAGAACCTGAGTACCATATCCGAGGTGGCTACGCTCCCGATCCTGCGGCCCCTGGTGACCTTCGACAAGGCCGAGACCATCACTCTGGCTGGACGCATCGGCACCTTCGACATCTCCATTAGGCCCCACGTGGACTGCTGTTCGCTGTTTGTGCCCGACCACCCTGAGATCCACGCCTCCAGCGAGGCGGCGCAGAAGGCGGAGGCGAAGCTCGGCGATCCCGACGCCCTCGCCCAGGAGATGGTGGACACCTCCGAGGTAGTGGAGATCGGCGACCCCTATAATAAGTCCACTAGCTCGAGCTGAATCGGGCGGAGAAGGTCCATCTGTAGCTCGCGCTGAAGGTGGGCCAGCGCCAGCTCATGATGGTGCGTCTTATGCAGATACCCAGGCCGTTGGACTGGTGGCGAGATGGGGACACGTAGACGTTGCGGCATCGGCCCGAGGAGCTCACCTTCACGGTGATGCGCAGCCGGGGATTCTTGATGCGGGAGTTGAGCCGCGCCGCCTTCTCGTAACAGCGTCGCAGGCGGTTGTAGTTGCGCTTGATCACCGAGCGCAGATCCCCCGGGCGTCCGCCAGAGCTACTGGGCGTTGAGCGCATGGACATGGTGCCGAAACCCATGAGACCCACGAAGCCCGCGCGCATGGTGGGGAGCCCGTAGAGGCTCCCGGAGCTCGCCGCACGCATGGGAGTCATGGGCTCGGCGGTCTTCATGACGCCGGTCCTGCGACGGCGTCCCATGTGCTTGCTCACCCGGCCGGTGGATACGTCGATGTCGAGGTCCAGCTCTGTTGAGTCGTCGGCTTCCATGGTCGCGGGCGTGGCGGCCATGGGCAGCGGATTCGTGGTGGCCGCCCGCATGGGGGGCTTCATGGACATGCCCGCTTCGGCGGTGGCTCCGCTCGAATCCTTCGAGGGCTTGCTGCTCGAAGAGATTAAGTACACCACCAGTACCACCACGGCGATGGAGAGCACCAGCACCCCTGCGCCGATGAGCAGGACCGGACGCCGGTCACGCTTGAGATCCGCAAGCTGTGGGTTCAGCTCCGGTGAGCTGGTCGCCGGGCTCACGTGGGCTCCAGGGAGTGCAGCGGCCGACGGTGTGGCCACGGCGCTGGCCGGCAGGAACGGCTCCGGCGCCAGGGCCGCGGCGGCCGATTGGGGCACGGGCGTGGCGGCTGAGGGCTCAATGGGGGGGAGCTCGGGCCAACCGCCCTCCGGGGGAGGTGGGGACGCCGTGGTGGAGGGGGCCGCGGCGGGGATCTTCACCAACGAGTCGTCCACCGGCGCGGCGGGGGTCACCTTGGCGGGCAGGGGCGCCTTGGGCGGAGCCAGCGGCGCGCTCTGGGCAGCGTCTTTGCGCGGGGTCTTTTGGTAGGGCGACGCCGGCGCCGGCGCCGGCTGGGCGCCCGCCCCCGGCCGGGGCGGAGGCGCCACCTTGAGGGAGGGCGTGAGCGGCTGGATTTCTTCCAGGGGCAACCAGTCGCCGAAACCTTCTTTCCAGGCCTCGGCGTTAGGTCCAGGCTCTCCCCGCTGGCAGCGGGCCGCGAGCTCGGCGAAGGTCATGGGGCCATACTCGCCCCGATCGTCGCCCAGGAACCATCCGCCGTCATCGTCGGCCGGGATGGCGGCCTGGGGCGCTGCGCCTCCACTGCGGAGCTCATCGAGCAGCTCCTTGGGCATGGCCGCTACGACGGTCTTGGGATCTCCGTCCCTAGCTGGGACCGGGGGCTTGCCCGCCGGTACGCCCGCGGGACGCTTGCCCGCCGGTACGCCCGCGGGACGCTTGCCCAGCCCGGCGGGCGCTCCACGATCCCGTCCCTGGCGTGGCTGCAGCGCCGGAGCGCGTTGGGACCGATCCGCGCGTGCCCCGTGGATTGGGGTGGACTTGCCGGTGGACCGGGAAATGGGGCCGCTCGGGGTCAGCTTGGCCACGGCCGAGGAGCGCTTTCGCGTGCCTCCGTGCCGACTCATGGCCTTGAGTGCTCCCGTGGAGGAGGGCTTCTTGGGAGTCCGTATCCCCGTGGAGGGGCGGGTGCTAGGCTCTCGGACCTCGATGATGGTGCCGCAGTTCTTGCAGCGAATCTTCAGGACCTTCCCACGCACCTTCTCATCGGCGATGGTGTACTTGGTCCGGCATTTGTTACAGACAAATTTCATTAGCGGCTATTGTCCAGAAGCTTGGCGATCCGCGCACGCAGATTGACTCGCTTTGTCTCTTCCTTTGTAGCATGCAATGTTCTGGTCCAAAGTTCGACTGCTTTGTTGCGAAACCCCTTCTTTTCATAGAGTACCGCCAGGTTCTGCAGGGCGGTGGTCAGAGTGGGGTCCAGCCAAACGGCCCGCTCGAAGGCGTCTATGGCGGCGTAGTGCTCTGTTTGCTTGACCAGCGCGATGGCTAGGCTTACGTGCAGTTTGGCCGCGAAGGGGTCCTGAGCCAGCCCCTGACCAAACAGCGTTACCGCCTTGTCCACGGCGCCCTTCCTGTATAGGGAGGACCCCTGGGACAGGAGCTTTTTTGCCTGTACCACAGCGGCCCGATCCCGGAGCTTCAAGGGCTCGTGGTCCTTGCGCCGCGCCGCGAGGGCCGTTTCCATGGACCACAGCAGGGTGGGGGCGTCGTAGGGTTTCTCAACGTAGGCATCCACGCCGTAGCTGGCGGCAAGATCCGCCACGAGCTGCCAGCTGCGGTCCGGCCGCCCGGTCACCACGATGGCCATGCGGTGAAACCGCTGGTCTGCGCGGAGCTGTCGGGAGACGGTCAGGGGGTGCGTTCCGGCCAGGTCCGCGTCCAACAGCAGCAGATCCACTGTGCTGCTCTCCAGCTGCGTGAGCACGTCCAGCGTGCGGGTGGCCTCCGTCACGGCGAAGCCCAGGGTCTGGGCGATGCGAACCAATAGGCGTCGTTCCTCGTCCACGCCGCTGGCCAGCAGGGTCGAAAGCCCCACCGCCGGGCGGTGCTCGGGCACCCCCGTGGGGGCGTGGTCCCAGCGGGTCTGGTCCCCGGCGGCCGAAGCGTCATCGTCCTCTACCTCGAGCAGGTCCGCATCTCCGAGCAGGTCCACGTCTTCGAGCAGGTCCACGTCCCCGAGCAGGTCCACGTCCCCGAGCAGGTCCGCGTCCGCGGGGGGGGCGTCCTGGGCCGCGCTCGTCGCCTCCAGGGTGGTGGCGTGGGCAGATGGTGCGTTGTCGACGGCGTCGGGGGGAACCGCCGGGCGCCCTGCATGGAGCCCCGGAGGTTTGAGGTCCACTACGGCAGGGAGGGCGTCGGTGTCGGGGCGTCCCTGGGGGTCCGGCAGACCCAACCCTGGGGCCACGGGAGGAGATGGCACGGCTCGAGCGGCGCCCTCGTTTGCTAGGTCCCCCGCGTCCGCCAGGTCCCCCACGTCCGCCAGGTCCCCCACGTCCGCCAGGTCCCCCGCGGTGCCCAGTTGAGCGAAGTCCCCGGGCTCCCCGAAGGAGAGGGGCCCGGTCCCAAAAGAGGAAGATGCGGATGAGCTACCGCCGGCCAGGGAGCCCAGATCCTCCAGGTAGACCAGGTCCGCGTCCGCCACGGCTCCCCCCGCGCTGGTGGTCACGAAGGTCTGCTCTCCCCGGGACCAGGCCTCGATGCAGGCCTCGATGACCTTGGGCAGCCCGTCGCCCTTCGGCGTAGCCGCCTCCACCTGGAGCCCGGTGCTAAAGGCGATCTCGTCGAGCAGCAGCGTGTCATCTCGACGGGCGGTTACCAGCCGGAGGGTCTGACCGGCTACCTCATAGGGCAGCGTCTCGTGGCGGCGCGCGAAGGCCGGGGTGAGCACGTCGAGCAGGCCGAGCTGTACGGTGATCTCCGACAGCGCTATTTCCGGCAATGGGTGGGTCATGGAGCCACCGGTTTTGTTTCGTCGACAGACCCCGAAAGGAGTGACGCATCGAAGCCCTCGGGCGGCGTGTACCCCAGCAGCTCCAGCACGGTGGCCGCCACATTGGACAGCCCCGCGGACGGGTCCTGGCGCAGGGTCAGGTGTCGGTCGAGCTCCGAGTAGTCCACCAGCAAACACGGCACCGGGTTGAGCGTGTGGGACGTCTTGGATTGGGGGTTCCCGTGGTCGTCTGTCTTGATGGCGCCGGTCTTTTTGTTCCTCTCGTACATCTGGTCGGCGTTGCCGTGGTCGGCGGTGATCAGCGCTACGCCCTTGGCCCGTCGTACGGCCTTGACCAGGCGCGCCAGGCACAGGTCCACGGTCTGCACCGCAAGGATGGTGGCCTCTCGGTTCCCCGTGTGCCCCACCATGTCTCCGTTGGCGTAGTTGACCCGGATCAACGGGTATCGCCCCGATCGCACCGCCTCCACCACGGCGTCGGTGACCTGGGCGGCCTTCATCCAGGGGCGCTGTTCGAACGGGATGCGGTCGCTGGGTACCTCCACGTAGGTCTCCGCATCGTCGTCGAACTTGCCGCTGCGGTTGCCATTCCAGAAGTAGGTCACGTGGCCGAACTTCTGGGTCTCGGCGCAGGCGAACTGCGCTACGCCATTTCGCGCCAGGTACTCGCCCATGGTCCGCTCGATGGCCGGCGGTTTCACCAGGAAGTGCTGGGGAATCATCAGGTCGCCGTCGTACTGCATTATGCCGGCGTAGAGCACGTCGGGCCGCTGACCGCGGTCGAACTTGTCAAAGTCGTCGCCGTCCTCGAAGGCACGGCTGATCTGCAAGGCGCGGTCGCCCCGGAAGTTGAAGTACACCACGGAGTCGCCGTCGGCGATGGTCCCCACGGGGCCATTTTCGTCCGTGATCACGAACTCAGCCATGAACTGGTCAATGAGGTCGGGATCCTCGGCGCGGTAGGTCTCGATGGCCTCGGTGGCCGATGCGAAGGCGCGTCCCCGGCCGTGCACATGGGCATTGTAGCCCCGCTCCACGATGGTCCAATCCGCCTCGTAGCGGTCCATGGTGACGACCATTCGGCCGCCCCCCGAGGCGATACGGTAGGTCCGGTCCGCGCCCCCGGCGTCCGACACCTTGGTCAGCATCGTCTCCAGAGCGTCCACATAGATCAGCGCCGAGGACTCCGGCACGTCCCGGCCGTCGAGCAGCGGATGTACGAACAGGCGATGGATTCCTCGGTCAGCGGCGGCGCGGATGAGCGCGAAGAGATGGTCTATGTGGCTGTGCACGTTGCCGTCGGACAGCAGCCCGATGAGGTGCAGCGCGCCGCCGGCCCGGCCCCGCTTCAGAATGGACTGCCACACCTCGCCGCCGAACAGATCCCCGGTCTGGATGGCGCCATTGACCAGCTTGGCACCCTGGGCGAAGACCCGCCCGGCGCCCAGCGCGTTGTGGCCCACCTCGCTGTTGCCCATGTCGCCGTCAGACGGGAGCCCCACCGCGGTGCCGTGGGCGCGCAGGGGACAGTGCGGGTGGCCGGCAAGAAGCCCGTCCAAGGTGGGAGTGCGCGCCAAGGCCACGGCGTCGTCCTCGCCTCGGCTGCCCAAGCCCACGCCGTCCATGACGACGATCACCACCGGGCCCTGGGGGCCCTCCATGGTTGAGTGTTTCGCGAGGTCGAATGGCATTCCGCTGTCTCCTTAAGGTTGGACACCCGACACGGTCATGTCCTTGGACCGAATCCCCAGAACCCAGAGCCGTAGAGCATAGTCCCTCCAGGCCCAGGTGACCAGCGTCCCGATGGCCCCTGGTCCATGATTTGTTCCACGACTTGTTCTGGGATCTGTTCTGGGATTTGTCCTGGGACTTGTGCTGGGACTTGTGCTGGGATTTGTCCTTGCCACGGTGCGTCATGACACCTATGCTGCTTGGCACAGCGCGTCATTTTCGGCTGTTCGCGGTCATTGACGACCGTCTGAGAGGAAGTTCATGAGCAAGCCGCTTTGTCTGGTGACCGGAGCCTGTGGTTTCATCGGGGCCCACATGGTGGAGGTGCTGCACGAGCGGGGCTATCGGATCCGCGCCACGGATCTGGCGTCGGCCTACGAGGTGGACGATCGCGTGAACGGCCTGTTCCCGAGCGTGATCAAGCGTCTGGGCGTGGAGTTCCTGCCCGCGGATCTGACGGAGCCGCAGAGCCTGGCGCCGGTGGTCAAGGATGTGCAGCTCTGCTTTCACCTCGCGGCGGTGTTCAACTACTCCGCGCCCTTCGATCTGCTCGAGCGGGTGAACTACGACGGCACCCGGGAGCTGGTGACCCGGCTGCTCGTCCAGCCGAGCTTTTCCAAGCTGGTGCACTGGGGTGCTGGCGGGGTGTACAGCATGGACTCGCCTATGCCCCTCACCGAGACTTCGCCCCTGGGGCCGGGCAACGACTACTTGCGATCCAAGTCCATGGGCGAACAGCTCGTCATGGACTACGGCGTCGATCAGGGGCTGCGCTACTCCATCGTGCGGCCCACCAGTGTCTACGGACCGCGGGCCGTCTACGGCACGGGGCAGATGATCCGGGCGGCGGCTGCTGGGCCCGTGGCCATGTGTCCGTCCAACTGGGACTTTCGCATCCCCTTCGTCCATGTACGGGACGTATGCCAGGCGGCGCTGATGCTCTCGGAGGACGCCTCCACCGACGGCGAGGCCTACAACCTCAACGACTCGAGCGAGCTCACCAATGTGGAGTTTTTCCGCTTCGTGGGCGAGGTGTTGGGCAAGCCCTTCCTTTCCCTGCCACCGGTGGGCACGGGGTTGGTGAAGGCTGTGCTCGATCCCGTGGCCCGGGGGTTGCAGTGGCTCTCGGAGAACGTCACCCACCAGCCCCCCGCGCTCGAGGCGGACGTGGTGGCGTACATGGGCGTCGATTTGGCCTACTCCAACAAAAAGCTGCTCGACGCCGGGTACAAGCTCACCTACCCCGACGCTCGACACGGTATCAGTGACACCATCCTTTGGTACCAGCGCAACGGTTGGCTGTAGCCGGCTGACCGACTGGCCGACTGGCCGACTGAAAGGAGACGCCCACATGACGACGCAGACCCCGACGCAGACCCCGACGCAGACCAAGGAGCCGCTCGGGCCCACCGGTCAACGATACGACTACGTCGCCCTCGCCCTAGCCGACAACGCCGAGCTGGATCATGTCATGCGCTGTGGCGTGGCCCCCGACCCCGCCCGCCTCCTGGGGTGGGAGTTCAAGGGCTACAACACCTTCGACCTCACCCAGATGCTCGGCATCCGCAAGTTCAAAAAGGGTTTTTACCAGGAGGACCCCGTGGCCGACCCCCACCTGGGCATTTACGGTTACAACGTTCAGACCGTAGACAACGGCTTGGGCGAGGACTGGTTCGACAAGATCAAAAACGGTAACTCCATCAAGCACGGCTGGTACAACTGCATCCCCGTCGACCTCAACGCCACCGACAACAAGTACCCCAACGCCCTGCTGCTGAACTACGACTGCCACAAAAATCCGGTCTTCGACCCCAGCCGCCAGCTCCGCGACTACCTCGTGCAGCCCTACGCCGACAACCAGGACCTCCTCCTCGGAAAAGCCTACATCGCTCTGGTGGGCCCCCTCCGTATGTTCGTCTCCTACTTCATCCTGGAACGCTACAACGAGTCCACGCTGTAGCCCTGATCCTGATATTGAACATCGGTGGGCAAGGCGGCCGGGGACTGAACCGTAGGGTCCGTCCCCGGCAGGTGTCAGATTACGGGCAGGTGTTGCTGACGCAGGTGGAGGTCTCGGTGGCGCAGTTGGTGCCCACGCAGATCCCGCAGGCGGTGGATTGGGGGTCGGCCACGCAGTCGGCCATGCAGCTGCTGAGCATGCAGGTCATCACGTCGTCGAAGGCGGTCTGGGCGTCGGTGCAGCCGTTGTCCCGGCAGTTGTTGATGCAGCCCATGTCGTTGCCACAGCTGTCGGAGCAGGTCAGGATCTGGCCGCAGTCCCAGCCGTTTCCGCCACAGGCGGGGTTGCCCGTGCAGTCGGCGTCATCGCAGTCGGTGTCGGTGTCGCCGTCGTTGTCCACGCCGTCGTCGCAGACGATCTCCGTGTCTGCCGAGCACAGGGGATCGGTGGCGCAGTCGGAGTCGTCGCAGTCGGTGTCGCCGTCGGTGTCGTCGTCCACCTGATTGCCGCAGTCGAGCTCTCCGCCGGTCTGGCACTGGTTGGACATACATTCGGAGAGCTCCGTGGTGCAGGAGACGACCAGGCAGCTGGTGCAGGCCGGGGCGGCGGGGTCGGCCATGCAGTCGGCGATGCAGTTGCCCATCATGCAGCCCAAAAGGTCGTCGTACGTGGTCTGGGCGGTCTGGCAGCCGGCGTCCCTACAGTCGGTCAGGCAGTTGGCGTCACTGCCGCAGCCCTGGGCGCAGGTCAGCAGCTCGGCGCAGGTCTCGCCGGTGCCGCTGCAGTAGGGCTCGGCGTCGCAGTCAGAGTCGTCGCAGTCGGTGTCGCCGTCGCTGTCGTCGTCGATGCCGTCGGTGCAGTTGGTCTCGCCGATGGCCTCGCAGGTGTTCTCCGCGCAGTGGACCAGCTCGTTCGAGCAGTTGGCGCCCAGGCACAGCAGGCAGGCCGGGGCGGAGGGATCGAAGCAGTCGAGCATGCATTCGGTCGTAAGGCAGGTCTGCACGAGATCGAAGGCGGCGGTGCCGCTGGGGCAGCCGTCGGCTGAGCAAGCGGTGATACAGGCGATGGTCGCACAGCCCTGGACGCAACCGAGGATCTGCGAGCAGGTGTCACCGGCCCCGGTGCAGCCGCTGTCGCCCACGCAGTCGAAGTCGGAGCAGTCGATGTCGCCGTCGGCGTCGTCGTCGAGGCCGTTGCCGCAGTCGGTCTCGGTGGTGGGGCAAGCCGAGTCCCCAAAGCAGTCGACGTCGGCGCAGTCGGTGTCGCCGTCGTGGTCATTGTCCACGCCGTCGCCGCAGTCGGTCTCGTTGGGGGGGTTACACACGAGCTCCTCGGCGCAGTCGGAGTCGAAGCAGTCGGTGTCGCCGTCGCCGTCGTTGTCCACGTCGTCGTCGCAGTTCGTCTCGGGCAGGCAGACGGCTTCGGCGGTGCAGTCGGAGTCGTCGCAGTCGGTGTCGCCGTCGCCGTCGTTGTCTACATTGTCGTCGCAGGCGGTCTCGGTGTCGGGCTCACAAATAAATGCCTGGGCGCAGTCGGAGTCGTCGCAGTCGGTGTCGCCGTCGCCGTCGTTGTCCACGCCGTCGTTGCACAGCCCTTCGGTGGCCGGGTTGCACACGGGGTTCTGGACGCAGTCGGAGTCGTCGCAGTCGGTGTCGCCGTCGCTGTCGTTGTCCACGCCGTCGTCGCAGGCCGTCTCGGTGGTCGGGCTGCACACCGGGTCCTGCTCGCAGTCGGAGTCGTCGCAGTCGGTGTCGCCGTCGTGGTCGTTGTCGACGCCGTCGTCACAGACCGTCTCGGGCTGGCAGTAGATGTCGTCGGCGCAGTCGCTATCGGAGCAGTCAGTGTTGCCATCGGCGTCGTTGTCCACGCCGTCGTCACAGACCGTCTCGGCCTGACAGTAGGAGTCGTCGACGCAGTCGGAGTCGAAGCAGTCGGTGTCGCCGTCGCTGTCGTTGTCCACGCCGTCGTCGCAGACCCGCTCGGTGTCGCCGCTGGCGGTGTTATTATCGCAGCCCATCGTCCCCGCCGACACCAGCGCCAACGTCAGCGTCAGAGACATCGTCCATACTGATAGTCCATGAATACGCATCGTCATCTCCCTCTATATTTGGGTTTCAGCCACCATCGGACGGGACTAACGTATCACTGGTTCCCAGGTGATGCCAAGGGATCATCGTGGGCCGGGGCATGGTGGAGTCAGGTTTGGGCAGGCTTTCGCAATGTCAGATCGGAATGGCGGCGACGGCTCCAGCGAATAGGAGCGCCAGGATCAGGGACCCCGGACTCCGTCCACGTGTCCGCCCCGGCCTTCCGGGTACCTTATCCCGGGTACGTGGTGGAGATCGGCTTACTGGCAGAGATCCTCGATGCAGTCCTCGCCGCAGGAGACAGAGGTGCAGGTCAAGGCTCCGTCGCAGACGTCACCGGCGCAACAGGGCTCGTCCACGGCTCCGCAGGGCGGGCAACCGGGGCCGCCGAGGAGCTCGGCGTAGCAGAAACTGTTGCAACTGTATGTGTAGCAGGCGTCATCGGTGGGGCACTGTTGGCACGCGCCACCGTGGCCTCCGCAGGCCGCCACTACGTCACCGGCTTGACAGACCTCGCCGTCCCAGCAGCCCGCGCAGCACTCCCCGGCGTAGCAGAGTCCTTCGGTGCAGCCGTTGCCGTCGTAGTCCGGTGGGTGGATGCAGCGGTCCGCGGCGCACCGCTCACGGGTACACTCGAGGCCGTCATCGAGGCAACCGCACACCTCGGCTGGTTCCGCCCTGACGCATTGGTCCGCCAGGTCCGGCGGCGCGTCGCTTCCCCACACTAGGGCCGTGGCACATTGGTCCACGGCCTCGGGGTAGCTGCAGTACCCGTTGGCCTCGCAGATGCCGCCGGCTCGTTCCTCACAGGAGTTGGGCTCACACCTCCCGCTCGCGTCCGTGCCCTCGTCACAGGAGATCGAGATCGTCCCAATGAGCCCGACGAGCCCGACGAGCCCGATGAGCCCGATGAGCCCGACGTGTGCCCATAGTCTGGCGTATGGGATCTTCATGAAACCAGTATAGCCCAAGTCCGTTGGCGGGGCGTCGCCTTGGCCCCGGCCCCGGCCCTGGCCCTGGCCCGCTGTCGGGTGTATTTCCGAAAAGGGACAAATCCGTGGGCCGGATAGGTTGAATTGTTGTCTTTTCGCAGGCGGCGCAAGGCGCTGGTGTGGAAGCGTCATCCCAGTCAGCGGACTGGTGTCCCTACTGACACAGTAACGCTACTGACCACTCATAGTCTACGGGCTCTCCGTCCCAGGTGGCCCGCCCGGTGTCCGGGGTGACAGACAGATCCGGCGGGAGCCAATCGGTGGTAAGGGCGGACACGGGATCTGACTCCACCGGTCCGACAGTGGGGGCCGCGAGCACTTCCCGTCCATCTGGCCGCAAGAACCGAAACCTACCTCCGGCCAGGGGCTCGACGCGATAGCCACCTTCATGTACGAGAGTGTGGTGAGCACGGCACATAGTAGCTAGATTGCTAAGCACGGTGGGGCCACCTTTGGCCCAGGCTTGTATGTGGTGCGCGTCGCGACCCCGGCACCGGCAGCCGGGAAAGGCGCACCGCGTACCATCCCGGGCCTTGAGCGCCCGACGCAGGGGCGCTGAAATGGCCCGGGTCTTTCTGCCGGCAGTGAGCTCACCGTCCGGACCGTGGTGCATCACCGAGAGCGTCGAATCGCAGGCCAGGCGACGCACTGTTTCGGGCGCCAGGGCTGGGCCGTCCTCCAGGTGACAGCGACCGTCGGCCGCCGGATCGGCGAGGACCTCGGCGTCCACATGCACCACCACCTGATATCGGTCCGACGACGAAGCCTGGGCCGCGTCACAGGCCAGGGCCCGCTCAGCCACGCGGGCCAGCGCGTCGGTCCGGAGCTGGTTGCCGGTGATTCGGGGCTCGGAGATGGGGACGGGAATGGCGTTTGCGGCGACTGCGGTAGCGCCCGACGTTCCCGCGGGAACGCGTGCGTCGGCCCAGAGTTCGTCGCCCGACACCTCCAAGGCTTTGAGCAGCAGCGCGCCCTGCTCTGGACTGA
>JAOZUO010000140.1 GCA_029938605.1 Deltaproteobacteria bacterium
AACTGTGAAGGCCTCCCCGGCAAAGCCGGGGGGACTCCTATATTGAGCTAGTACCAGGGCGTCTACTCCGCCGCTTCCGGAAACCAGATCCACCCTTCGAGCGCCGCTATCTCGGCGTAGGGTTCGGGTACAGTCCACACCTGCGTAGCCCACAGATAGCCCGAGTAGGCGCATACCACCGCGTCAAAGCTGTGATCGCAGCGCAGGCTCTCCTCCCGCCAAGTGGCGAAATCAAGCTCGGTGGCCCACTGCTCCAGCAGCCCGGCCCGCACACTCCAGGTGGACGGGTGGCGCCTGTACTGACGAGCCGCCACCGGCCCAGCGAGCTGGTGGATCGTGGCTTTGGGATAGACCTCGATCAACGACTCCCCCAACTGATAGGTCGGGGCGAGGGCCTTACGCAAATGACTTGCCCGAGCGGTCAGGGGTCCCATGCCCTGGCCGAGGGTTTCCCGGGGCATGATGTGGTGTCCGCAGCGCAGGAGGATCTCGCAGACGCGCTGGGTGTAGGGTGTGATGAGGGGCTTGTTCCGCGGAGCGCGAGGACGATGGGCCCGCTCCATGGCAGTGCCATCGCCGACCATCCACTGGACCGCGGGATCGACGCAAACCTCCATCCCCGGGCACCGCTCGAGGGAGCACCGTATACAGGCCGGCAACCCCAGCGGCGCATCCATGGCCACGAGGGTCCCCGGAGGCTGGGCGGCCAGGAGATCCCCCAGCACGTGATCGTAGTAAGGCATCCCCGCCGGCGTCCGTGTGCCGTATTGCTGGATCTCCAGCCCGGCGGGTGTCACCACGCCGATGGCCACCGCGGTGTGCTTGCCCTTACCGCCACCCAGGTCGATACCCACGACCTGGTTGAAATCTCGGGTGGTGTCTGCGATCATCGATGGCTAGATAAGGGGCGGCGCCCCGGATGTCAAGATCCGGTCATCGAAGCCGTCACCACGGGAGCGAGACCATGCGGAAAAGAACACGCCTGATTTTGGTACTAGCAGGACTGCTGGGCACAGTGTTGCTGTTCATCCCCGGCTGCTACGACGAGTCGGACGCCTGCCGGGACTACTGTGACCAGGCTGTACAGTGTCTCGGTTGCCCCGCCACCACCGCGAGCCTCGAACGCTGCCAAAACGAGTGCATCGCGCACACCATCTCCGAGCAGAAAGAGCTCGCAAACTGCGCCAAGGACTGCGCCAACTTCGCCGCCTGCCCCTCCATCGTGGGATTCACCCCACCGAGCCCCTGCGACTATTAGGCCCCGCTCAGCAATTACTTGATCGTTCAGACCGCCGATCCATCCCGACTGGATTCGTTGCCAGGCGGTTGCATATTCCCGATATGCGTCCTTCTGGCGCCTTTCCAGTCGGGCACCTCAGCGCCCTGCACTGACCAACTAATTACTGAGCGGGGCCTTAGGGCCAACGGCCTAGCCGCGTCTACTTCCTCGGAATGAGGTCGTCCGCCGGGCTCACGAGCTGGGTATAGGTGGTGACGATCTCGCGAATGGAGCGCACACTCAGGAAGGAATCACGCCTGTCCTCCTGCTTGATGCGCCGCGTCTTCTTGCGGATCTCGTCCACGGCCCGCTGTAGGAAAGGCTTGGCCTCCGAGAGTCGCCCCGCATCCCGCAACAGCTTGGCGTGCACATGCAAGGGCTCCTCCACACCTACGATGGGTGTGCCCGTAGCGATGACCGACATGGCCTCCGACGAGCGGGTCAACGCCTCGTCTACCTTCCCCATATCCGCCAAAATGGTCGCAGCCACCATGGCGCCGAACACCACTCCCTGGGGCATGTCGGAGCGGCGGCTCAACTCCGTAGCCAACTGGGCTTCCTTCAGGGCCGCCTCGTGCGGCTCGCCGGCCTCGTGCTTCGCCATGGCGAGGTAGATCCGTGCGCGCATCTCGCTGTACGCGCTCTCCGCCTGGCGCGCCAGGTCCACGGCTTTGGACAGGTACTTTCGCGCATCCGCCACACGGCCCTGCCACAGCCGCATCTGGCCAAGGGTGGTGAGGGCGTCCGAGAGCCCGCCCGTGTCCTCCACCGCCCGGCAGAGATCTCCGGCCTTGCGCAGATACTTCTCGGCGCGGTCGAACTGCCCCATCTCCGCGTGGGCCTGGCCAATGTTTGCGAGCTTGGCCCCCGTATAGAAACGATCCCCGATCTCCAGATCGATGTTGTAGCTTTCTTGGTAGTAGCGCAGGGCGCCCTCGTACTCGCCCATGCATTGGGAGACAAAGCCGATGTTCATGAGCATCGTCGCCTCCATCCGGCGGAACTGCAGCTTGCGGAAAAGCGCCAGTGCCTCGGCGTAGGACTCCACCGCCTCCCTTTGCTTGCCCGTGTAGAATCGGATGTTGCCCTGGATGTGGAGCACCTCACCTCGCAACCGCTGCCCCTCGTTGCCCTCGGGAAGAAGCTGCAGGGCCTTGCCCACCGAGTCCAAGGCCTCTTCGTTGCGACCCAGATCGTTCAGGGCCCGGGCCCGCAACCGCAAGGCGTCGGCCTGAAGCACGGGATCTCCGGCCGCCACCGCCGCCTCCATAGCCACATCGAACTGCGTCAGCACCCGGTTCGCACGCCCCCCGTCCTGATCGAACTGCAGGGCCCTTCCCAGCGCCACGGCCCGTGCGCCTTTTTCCCCGAGCTGCTCGGAGATGCTCACCAGGGCGGCGACCTCCTCTTCCTGCTTACGCCGCCGCCCCCAGCCACGTAGGATCTGCTCACGCTCCTTATGGAGGTCGAACAGGACGTGGGGATCCGAAGGTTGTAGCTCCAACGCCAGGGTCATGAGCTGGAAGGACTCCCGGTTGCCGCTAATGTGGCGCGCGTGTCGAGCAGCGATTATGTACTTCGCCACCGCCTCCTCTTTTTGCCCGCCCTGGGCAAGCTGTCGCGCGACTCTTGCGTCCCAGGCGCCGGGCTGGTACCGCGAATCCTCCTGGAACACACGGGCAGCGTCCAGGTGGTACGCCGACACCATGTCCGGGTCGATGCTCTGGTAGGCGACCTCCTGGATCACCTGCTGATAGAAAGCCCATCGACCCTCATGGCCGGCGATGGAGTAGACCATGCGGCGACGCTCCAGCTCCACCAGATCGTCGTCCACCGGGTGGCCTGCCAAGGTCTTCAGGTGAGCGGTCTCGAACACCCGCCCGAGCACAGCGGCCTGCCGCAGGACCTTCCGCAGCTCCGCCGGCAGCCGGTCCAGTCGGGAGGAGACCAATCCCTCCACCGAAGCCGGAATCTGAAGTTGGGTCTCCTGGCGCGTCCAACGGAGCCGGCTCTGGACATCCTGGGTATCGGGGATACAGACCCCCTGCTCCACGAGCGCTTCGAGCAACGCCTCGATGTAGTACGGGTTACCGCCGGCCTGCTCCAACACCCGCTCGGCCAGGGGCTCGGCCTCCTTCGGATCCATGAAACGGGCCAGCACCATCTCCTTGCACGCGTCCGGAGCGAGCTCTCCCAGGATGATGGCCTGCCCCGTGACGCCCTCGAGCACCTCGTCGCCCTCCTTGCGGGGCACCGCCGTGAGAACCGCGAAGATGGGCCGGTCCCGCATCCGCATGGCCAGCTCAGCCACATGCCGCAGGCTGTGCGTGCTCGCCAGGTGCGCGTTCTCCAGCAACAACACCAACGGGCTACGCTTGGACCGCCACCGGAGCAGACGGCCGAGTGCGTCCTGTACCTCGCGATCGAGCTGATCGGGATCCAACGCAGAGATGGCCGTGTCCGAAGCCAGCTCGAGCAGCACCTCCATGGAGTGCACGAAGACATTGCGCCCCTCTGACGGCGCGTCCGTGTCCATGGCCACCGCCACATCTTTGATCCGCTGACGCAGCTCCTCTCCTTCGAGCCGCTCACCGTCGATCAAGAGCTGAAGCGCGATCTCGCTGAGCAACGCGTGGGCCGATACCCGGTTGGCCGGCCGGGCCACCATTCGGATGATCTGCCCCTCCCACGCCTCGAGCTTGGTGAGGAAAGCCCGCACCAGGGTGCGCTTGCCCATGCCCTTGTCGCCGTACACCACCACCGCCCGCCCCCGCTGCGAACGCTGGACGTTCCAGAAGATATCCTCGAGGGCCTTGAGCTCCAGCACCCGCCCGAACATGGCCTTCGGGTTCGCCTCCTCCGGGGGTCCCACCACGGGCCCCTCCACCCGGAACACCCGCGCCAGTAGGGACGCCGACCCGGGATCCGTGAGCGCCGAGATGGCCGCCCGGGCCTCGCGCAGCTTGTCGGACAGCAGCGGCACCTCGCCCACGCGGTACTCGTCGATGGCCGCCTTTCGTACAGCGTCGTCTAAGAGCACCTCGCCGTGGTCGGCCCGCCCCGACAGCAGGAAGCCGAGCTGCACGAGCTGGGAGCTAATGCGATAGCTATAGGAGCCGTCGGACTGACGCGTGACTTTGGCAAATCCCCGGGTGACACTCACGCCGATACGTCCGGCCGCCTGGAAGTCCGCGCAGGTGGCGTTGAAGGCCCCCACCAGCGCCAAGGCGAGCTCCACCGCCCGGGTCGGATCCTCATCCGTGGACACGGGCAGCCCCACCACGGCGGTCATGCCTGTCACCGTGAGGTCGTCCACCAGGGCCTCGGCCTTGAACACGATTCCCTCGGCCACCTCTGTAAACCGCCCCACGGCCTCGACGAACCGTCGGTCCGTGTTCACGGTGGCGTTCTCCGGCTCGGTGAAGTTGGCGCAGACCAGCACCACCCGCTTCCTCTCGACGATGGGCTCTGTGCCTCCGCGGGTTCCCAGGGGGGCCGCAGAACCGCCTTCGTCGAACGCAGGGTCCGCACCGATCTGGCTCGCATTGCCGGGCGCCATGGTCACCGGGGGGGAGGTCGCGGTCCGGGCCTCCTTGGCATCGGCGGGGGCCACCCGATGCACGAAGGCCGCCAGGGCGCCCGTGTCGTAGATTTCGTCCTGGGAGTACAGCCACTTCGTCAGCACGTGCTGGAAGTCCCGGGCCGTGGCGTAGCGCCTGTCCAGTTGCCGCTCCAGGGCACGCATAACGATGGGCACCAGCGACTCCGGGACGTTCTTGTCCACCTCCGTGGGCGGCGGAATGTCCGCCGTACGAACGGCCTCGAGGGCTTTGTCCCCTTTGATGCCCCCAAAGAGCGTGCGCCCCGCGAGCAGCTCATACAGGATAATCCCCGCCGCGAAGATGTCACAGCGACGGTCCACGGTGAGCCCGGAGGCCTGCTCCGGAGACATGTAGGCGAACTTGCCCTTGACCACCCCCTCCTCTTCGGCTTGGGTGCGGGTCTTGGCAATTCCGAAGTCCACGATCTTCACCGCGCCGTCGGTGGAGACGAGCACGTTCTGGGGGCTCACGTCTCGGTGCACGATGTCCAGGGCGTCCCCCGTGGGGCTGGCCTTGCGGTGTGCGTAGTCAAGCCCCTTGAGCAGCTCCTGCACCACGTAGGCAGCGATGCCGTAAGGCATCCGCTGACCGGCCTGATGGGCCATCTTCACCAGCCGCATGAGGTCGTGGCCGTCCACGTACTCCATGACCAGATAGAGGTCGCCGCCCTCCTTACCGAAATCGAACATCTGGACAACGTTGGGGTGATCCAGCCAGGTGGCGATCTGCGCCTCGCTGCGGAACATGCGCGCGAAGTGCGGGCTGGACGAGAAAGCCCGGTGAATCTTCTTGACCACCACGAGCTTGTGCAGCCCCTCGGCGAGGGCCGCCTTCGCCAGGTACACCTCGGCCATTCCTCCCTGGCCGATCTTACTGACCAGTTCGTATTTCCCGAGTCGTTCGGTCAACTGCCCCTCCGGCGACCCCAAGCCCTGCCCCACACCGCTCCTGCAGGGATCGCAAAATTCACTGAGGATAATAGTACGCTAAACCAAGGGCTCTGGTTAGCCATTCCCCAAAAAAAGGTGACGTGGATCCCAGGGCAAATCCGCACGACCAACCCCGTGGGGTTAACGCCTAGCGAAGCGGTCGGATCGACAGATTGTCGAAGGCCACCTCTGACTCCCAATTCGTAAACGCGAAGTGATCGTGGCCCCTCCCCCGGAGCGGTCGCCGATCCATGAAGCTCAAAAACTCCTTACCGTCGATCTCCCAGCGGATCTCCCCTCCCTTTCGCACGATGCGGAAATGGTACTTCTGCCCGACCTTCACCTTGAAGTCCGTACGGCTCACCATGAACTCCCGGGCCCGCCGCTTGGGCGGATGCTCGAGCTGCCGGGCGATGAAGGACTTCGTGTTCTTCCATCCCCCGAGACATATAAGGTAACCGGTCCCCCGGTAAGCCCCGCGGTGGTCGGTAAAGCTGCGTCCGTCGCCGTAGATCTCCACCTTGATGTCGCCGTCGGGCGTATGGGACCAGGCATCGAACTCGATCACCGCGTTGCGGGGCAGCCGCCGCTTGAGCCACAGGGGATGGTTGTAGGCCTTCGCCACATGCAAACGCCCGCCGTGGACCACATACCGCCCAATGGTATCGCGGTAGTTCGAGCCCAGCTCCTTGCGATCGTAGCTGTCGGTGAACCCGCCACCGCCGATGCGCCGATCTCCGCAGGCGACAAACAGGGCCAACACGCCCGCTACCGCCGCTCCGAGAGCCATATTTCCACCGAGTCGGACCATCGTCCTAATCCTCACCCAAAGCGGCCCCCAATTATCACTGACACAGTCCGTAGTCAAGGGCCGAACCCATAGGTTCGGGAAACCCCTGAATTCCGCATTCATGAGTATTACCTCACTCCATCCGTAAGGAATACAGAATATGGTTCTGTTTCCTGGAATACCATTCTGTTTTTAATATCTTCTTTCTTAGATCCTTGACGGAATAGTCACTTCCCCTCATACTCCGTTTGCATATCAGTTTGTGTATGACAGTCCCGTGGTCGCGCCACTTTTGGCACCACCATGTGGAGGGAGAGTACTATCCATGACGCCCGTGGTCGACTACTTCACTTTGATTGCCGCAGCCACCCGCACGGTGTTCACCGCGCCCTGGCCCCAGAACTGGCGCCGCTTCCAGTGGCTGTTCATCTTTGCCATTGTGTGGCCGCTGCTCCGGTTGGCCACCTTGTTTTTCCTGCTGCTCGACCACGTGCTGTACCCCGGCTTCCGTAAGCAGAAGATCAAAGAGCCGCTGTTCATCGTGGGCAACCTGCGCACGGGCAGCACGCTCATGTACCGCACCCTCGCCGAGGACACGGAGCACTTCGCCTGCTTCCGCATGCTTGACGCCTTCTGTCCCGCCATCTCCACCAAGCGCCTCCTGGCCTTCCTCGGCCGGGTGGACGCCAAGCTGGGCGGCTATGGCGCCCGGGCGGTCCAGTATCTGGACAACGCCTTCCTCGAGGAGTACTCCCGCATCCACGACACCGGCTTCCTCAAGCCCGAGGAGGACGAGTTCGTCCTGCTGACCTATATGTGCTCCGCCTCCATGTACGAGCTCTTCCCGGCGGTGCGACGTTTCCGCCGCCTGTTCTTCGTGGATCAGGAGATGGGCACCAAGGAGCAGGACCGGGTCATGAAGCACTATCAGAGCCTGGTGAAGCGGCAGCTCTACCATTTGGGCGGCGACAAGCGCTTCCTGTCCAAAAACCCGCTGTTCACCAACAAGCTGAGCGTGCTCCGGCGCACCTTCCCGGACGCGCGGTTCGCCACCCTGGTACGTCACCCGGTCAACACGGTGCTCTCTACCGCCAGCCTCTTCCACTTCGTCTGGCACGAGACCGGCGCCCTGGCCCCTGATCAAAAGGACATGGGCAAGGTGCTCGAATTCTGCCGCTGCTTCTATAACCAACCGCGGGAGTGTCTCCACGACCTGGGGCCTAACCAGACGTGCATCATGCGCTACGACGAGCTCGTCGCCAACCCGGGCGAGGCCATGCGCACCATGCTCAATCGCTTCGAATTCCCCGTATCCCAGGAGCTGAACGAAATCCTGAACAACATCGGCACCCGGCAGCGAAAATTCAAGAGTAAGCACAGCTACTCCCTCGACGCCTGGGGTGTGACCGAGGCCGAAATCTACGAGAAGTTCCACGACGTGTATGACGAGCACGACTTCGCTCGCCCCGAGGCCGCCGTCGCCCTCGCCGCCGCCGCCAACCTCAACCACTCCGCGAAAGCCAACGAAGCCTCCGCCAGCTAACCGTCTTGCTCTTCCATCTTGTTCCTCCATCTTGCTGCTGGGTCTTGTTCCGCAACCCAGGGCCCCGCTGTGGTAATCATGATGCCATGCGAAGCGTGATCCTTATTGTTGCCCTGGGATCCGTGGTGGCCGCCTGCCATCCGGCGTCCACGGGAGGCTGCCTCAAGGACACCGACTGCAAGGGACGTCGCGTCTGCCTCCAGGGCGCCTGCGCCCAGGGCGGCGATCCATGCCGCTGCAAGTGCCCGGCTCCCGTGGCGAAGGGTCAGTCCCGAGCCGTGGTCCGCCTCCGACCGCGACCTCGGCCGCTACAGCTCACCGGGAGCCCCCCCCTCACCCCGGTGTCCATGTTTCGCATCGACACCCTCCGGCGAGGACGCTCTGTCCACGCGGGTCCGGCCCTTCGTCCCCGGGTGCGTTGGCGCCGACGCCTGGGCACCACCCTCAACGCCAGCCCCACACTCGGCACCGACGGGACCATCTACCTGGGCTCCCACGACGGCTACGTCTACGCCTACACGCCCGAAGGACGCCGCCGCTGGCGCTTCCGCACCCGAGACAAGGTCTGGTCCTCCGTGGCGCTCTCGCCCAAGGGCAAGACGCTCTATGTGGGCTCGGATGACGACCACCTCTACGCCCTGGACGCACGGACGGGCCGACCGCGGTGGAAGGTTCGCCTCGGCAGTTGCAAGTCCTCGCGTCGAAAGGGGACCGGGGGAGCCCGATGCGACGTGGACTCCTCCCCCGCCGTTGCCCCGGACGGCACCATCTACGTCGGCGGCGAGGGACTCTTCGCCGTGACTCCCAAGGGCGTGGTCAAATATCACTTCAAGACCGGCAAACGTGTGGCCTCCTCACCGGCGGTGCTCCCCGACCACACGGTGATCTTCGGCTCCCAGGACAACTTCATCTACGCCGTGGACGCCAACGGCAAGAAAAAATGGTCCTACCGCACCAAGGGGGACGTGGACTCCTCGCCGGCCATCGCCACCGACGGCACCGTCTACATCGGCACCGACGACGGCCGACTCCTCGCCCTGGGACCCGACGGCTCCTTCCGCTGGTCCGTGTTGACCGGCGGCCCCGTTCGCTCCTCGCCGGCCATCGCCACCGACGGTACCGTCTACGTGGGCTCCTACGATGGTCGGCTCTACGCCGTCTCGAACCGCGGCCGGGTCCAGTGGGTCCTGGCTACCGGGGCACGGATCCACGCCTCCCCGGTGGTGGACTCCGCAGGCCGAATCTACGTCGCCTCTCAGGACCGACGACTCTACGCCGCGGACGCCAAGGGCACGCTGGCCTGGCAGCACCGCTTCGCCAACGACGTGGACTCCACGGTGGCAATCTCCAACCAAGGCCGGCTCTTTGTGGGCTGCGACGATGGCTACCTCTACGCGCTATGGTGATCCAATGAGTGAAACCAAAGAAATTACCCCCAAGATCGTGGCCGAGTTGCTGGCCGAGGCGGTTCCGGAGGGGCTCAAGCTCATCGACATCGAGAAACGACTGGATGTGTCCCGACGACACCGCCCCGACATCAAGGCCGCCCTGGCGGATCTGCGGGAGGCTCAGCAGGCGCGACAAGGGCGAGAGGGGCGCTGGTTCTCCCGGTCCAAAACCGCGGGGGACGCACCGGCCCAGGGCGAACGTCGCGTGGGCGGCCGGCTGCGGGTCTTCCCCTCCGGCAGGGCCGAGGCGCTCCCAGACGACGGCGGGCGAGCTGTGCGCATACGCGCCGAAGATCTCGGGCCCGCCCTCGACAGCGACCAGGTCATCGTGGACTGCTGGACGGACTGGAACGGCCCCCGTGGGCGCGTCATCGAGGTCACCGAGCGGGGACGCCGCCGGGTGACCGGGCTCATTACGGGCTCGCAGTCGGCCCAGGCATGGACGCTGGAGCCGGACGATCCCCGTCTCGGGGCGCGCATTTCACTCGATTCCCTCGGAAACGCCGCGGTGGGAGAGAGTGTGGTGGCGCAGATCACCGTCTACCCCGATCAGCTCGGCGGCGAGGTGCGGGCCAAGGTCACCCATCGGCTCGGCGATCCGGCGGATCCCCGGGGCGAGGTGCAGAAGCTTCTCATCATGGAGGAGATCGAGGAGGAGCACGGTGCCGACGTCCTGGCCGAGATCGCCGGCCTTCCACAGTCGCTTTCGGAAAAGGACCGGAGCGGACGACAGGACCTGCGGGACCTCCCGTTTTTCACCATCGACCCGGGAGACGCCCGGGACTTCGACGACGCGGTGTGCGTGGACCAGCGGGCCCGAGGCTGGTGCCTGCATGTGGCCGTGGCGGACGTGAGTCACTACGTACGCGCGGGATCTACGACCGACGGCTGCGCCGCCGGGCGGGCGCTGTCAGTGTATTTGCCCGACCGCGCCATCCACATGCTGCCGGAGCCCCTCTCCACGGGGATCTGCAGCCTGGCCCCCCGCACCGATCGTCTCGCCATGGTGGTGCGCATGATGGTGGACGACCGGGGTGCGGTCTCCGAGGAGGCGGTCATGCCCGCGGTGATCCGCTCCCGGGAGCGGCTGGACTACGAGGGCGTGGCCGAGGTCCTCGCCGGGAAACACGACCGCGAAGGCGCCAGCGACGCCTGGCGCCCGGAGATCGACCGCCTGACCGACGTGGCCGACGCCCTACATCGGGCGCGGATCGCCCGGGGCGGCCTGGACTTCGATCTGCCCCAGGCCAAGGTGGTGCTCGACGAGGACAATCCCCTCAGCGTGCGGGACGTACGCCGCTCCAAGCCAAGCCCCTTCATCGCGCACGCCTATCGTCTCATCGAGGAGTGCATGGTGGCGGCTAACGAGGCCGTGGGACGGTTCTGCGCCTCGCGACAGCTCCAGGTCCTGTGGCGCATACACGAGACCCCCCGGTCCGAGCGGTTCAGTGAGCTCATCACCCTGGTGCGCGGTCTGGGCGTGCGCGTGAAACGCGTCAGCAAACCCGAACCGCAAGCCTTCCAGCGGCTGCTCGAGAGCATTCAGGGTCACCGCGCCGAGGAGTCCCTGGCCATCGCCATGCTGCGCTGCCTGTCCCAGGCAAGCTACAGCGCCCAGAACCACGGCCACTTCGCCCTGGCCGCGCCCGCCTATCTGCACTTCACGTCGCCCATCCGGCGGTACCCGGACCTGATCACCCACCGGGTTGTGAAGCTGGCCCTGGCCGCCGAGACCGACTTCCCCGGAGACGATCCGGCGCCCGCACCCACCAAGGCGCAGGTGACCCAGATCGCCGCTCAATGCTCGGAGACCGAACGTCGGGCCGTCACCGTGGAGCGAGGGGTGGTGGACATGTACCGGGCCTTTGTCATGCGCGAGCATGTGGGGGACGTGTTCGAGGCCAAGGTCACCGCCGTGGCGTCCTTCGGTCTGTTCGTGCAGTTGGCCTCGCCCTTCGTCGAGGGGCTGCTCAAGCGGGAGGGGCTGGGGTCCGATCGGTGGGATCTCTCCGAAGATGGCGGCGCGCTGGTGGGGCGCCGCACCGGCATGCGGTATGTGCTGGGCAGCCAGGTGAAGGTGCGGCTCAAGGACGTCTCGGTAGTGCGGCGGCAAATCACCTTCGAGCTAGCCGATCCGCCCGCCGCGCCCTCCCGAAACTCCTGGCCCAGGTCCAAGGGCAAAAAAGGGTCCAAGGGGGCCAAGACGCAGAACCGACGATCCGGAAAGCGCCGTGGAGGGAGACGAAGATGACCGAAGGGTTCAACCACCATGTCAGGCTGCGCTCCGAGGACGTCGAGCTCCAGATCCTGTCGCCCCACGCCACCCGAGCCGCTCAGTCAGCCGGACGACGGTCTGACGAGGACCACTGCCCGGTACGCACCGTGTTTCAGCGCGACCGGGACCGGGTCATCCACTCCAAGGCCTTCCGCCGCCTGGCTCACAAGACCCAGGTTTTTTTGAGCCCTGAAGGCGACCACTATCGCACGCGCATCACCCACACCCTGGAGGTGGCGCAGATCGCCCGCACCATAGCCCGAGGGCTCCGGCTGAATGAGGATCTCACCGAGGCAATCGCCATGGGGCATGACCTGGGTCACACCCCTTTCGGCCACGGCGGCGAGGCTGTGCTCAACGATCTTCTCCCGGGAGGGTTCCGCCATTTTGAGCAGTCCCTGCGGGTAGTGGACGAGTTGGAGAAGGACGGAAAAGGGCTGAACCTCACCGACGAAGTCCGCGACGGCATCGTCCGCCACTCCAAGGGCAAGGGTCCGATTCTGTCGACGCCCCCCGAGCGGCTACCCAAGACCCTCGAGGGGCAGGTGGTCCGCCTGGCAGACATCGTGGCGTACCTCAACCACGACCTGGACGACGCCCTGCGCGGGCAGGTGATCCGAGCCGACGAGCTCCCCGAGGACCTCGTGCAACGCATGGGCGCCCGCACCAGTCAGCGCATCGCCTTTATGGTCGGTGACATCCTCGAGGCTACGGACTTCGAGCGCGAGGCCAGGGTCCTGTGCACCACGGAGTTGGACGCCTCCATGCACGCCCTGCGAGCCTTCCTCTACGAGCGGGTCTACGAAAACCCCGTAGTCCACGAGCCCTTTAGCAAGGTGCGGCGGATCCTCACCAGCCTGTGGGAGATCAACGTCGGGGACCTGGACCGGTTCTTCGCCGAGAGCTGGCCCGACTGCCCCGAGCGGCTGCGGGCCGACCCCGAACGGGCCGTGGGCGACTACCTCGCCTCCATGACCGACCGCTACGCCATGCGCCGCTGGCAGGAGCTCTTCGTCCCCCGCCGCTGGAGCCTGATGTAGCGCGACGACTTCCAGTCTCTAGTCGTCATCCCCCCGGCCCGCGCGAATTCCAGTGCGGGTTCTTTGGCGATGGTAGCTGATGCCACGGCTCTTGGGAGCGTCTTTGGGCCGCGGTCGCTTCTTCGGCACCATGGGACGATCCTTGCGCGCCCCGGCTGTTTTCAGCGCGGGGGGACGTTCGATGGTGGCGCCGGCCTGTGGTGGCCGCACGGGTCGTACAGGCTTCATGACGTCCATGGGCCGCTCCATGACGTCCATGGGCTGCTCCATGGCGTCCATGGGCCGGGGCGGATCCGGGCGCATTCCCATGGGGCGCAAATTGGGCGTCGCATCCTGCATGGACTCCATGGGACGCAAGATCTCCATGGGCTCCATGGGCTCCATGGGTTCGGTCGCCCCCGATCCCTTGGCGCCCTGGGCCGACTTGTCGCCGTCCTTGCACGCCCCCAGGGTGGCGGCGCCGAGCAGCACGACCAGGGCCGCCGCCGCCCGCTCCAGGAAGGCGCGCCGCTCCGGCCGGGGCAGAGCCTCGGCCACCCGGGCGATCATCTTCGCCAGCATGGGCTTGGGCGTTGCCCGCAACACGGCCTGCTCGGTGGGGGTCAAGTCCAGGCCGCTGGCCTTCACCGCGGAGTCGGGATCCTCACGCAAGGCCCGGGCAAAGTCCTCGCTCGCCGCGGCCATGGCCAGCAACTGCTCCAGCCCCACGGGCACCTCGGACAGGAGTCGCTGGTTGCCCGGAGGTTGCCCCCCCACGATGGTGGTCTTGGCGGCCTGTTTGGCCTGGCCGGCGTTGATCTTCGCGTCGTTCCTGGTCATATCTCCACTCCTTGCCAACGACTAATCCGGCCGACTCCCGGTGTCGACTTCAAGCTTCTGCTTCCGCCGGTGCTCGGGGCTGATGCCGGTCTTGACCCCGGAGGGTCGCTTGGGCCGGGTTCGCACCGGCCGCACGCCGGCGCTCACCAAGGGCGGATCACGCACGGGGGGCGGGTCACGCACCAGGGGCACCCCCGCGTCGGGACCGGGCTTCGGGGTCTGCCGCAGGTCCGGTGGATCCATGGCCGGCGGGCTCATGGACGGCTCCGGCGCCGCCCCGGGCTGGCGGGATCCGCCGTTGGTCTTCTTCTCACACCCGGCCACGCCCAACAAAAGCAGCACCGCCGCCGAGGCCCGCGCCAAAAAGACGCGCCGGGCGGGGGCCCCTTGCTGCGCCCGACAAGTCTGGATCATGCGCGCCAGGGTGGAGTCGTCCACGGCCCCTAAGACCGCCGCCTCCGTGGGCGCCAGGTCCACTCCGCTGGCCGCCACCGCCTCGTCCCGCCGTGCCCCGAGCAGCTCGGCGAAGTCCTCGCTGGCCGCGGCCAACCCCACCAGGTCCTCCAGACCCACCGGAATCGGCGGCGTAGTTGACACCCTCTTGCCTGAGCCGTCTTGTGTCATTGCCGTCCTCTCCTCTCAATCCCCATGCACTGAAAGCTGGGCCTTGGCCGTGGTGGCCTGAGCCACCCGCGGCGAGTGCGCCCCGCAAGAATCGCTCGCATCCAGATCCTCTGCGTCCAGCGGATAGAATCCCATCTCCTGCATCACCTTCAGCTTGGGCAGCACGTTGCCCTCCAGATCGTAGTGGAAGAACCCGGGAAAGATGTCCGGGTTTGCGGTGATGAACTCGTACAGCGGCGAGTAGACCGGGTCCAACTCCACCTTGGCCGAGCGGCAGATCTCGTGGCCCGTGAGGATGTACTCGGGGAACAGCGACGGACAGAACTCGAGCGCCTGCCCCTCATCGGCGTACTCCTTGTAGATGTCGGTCTGGGGCAAAAAGCACAGGAGGCTCGGCAGCACCCGGGCACCGAGCATGCGGAAGGAGATCATCTGAAACACCGACTGGTAGAAGTCGTCCATGGTCTCGAAGGGGAAGCCCCACACGTAGAAGGCGTCCACCCGGTCGAAGAGGCCCACCGCCTCGGACACGATGGACACGGCCGCCTCGGAGGCGAACCCCTTGCGGGTGGCCTCGAGCACCGCGTCAGAGCCCGACTCGATGCCGAAGCGCAGCTCGATGCACCCGGTCTCAGCCATGCGCTTCATCATGCGGCCTTCGGACAGGTTCACCCGGCCGAAGGCCTTCCAGTCCAACCCCAGCTTGCTACGCTCCAGCTCGTCACAGAACCCCACCACGTTGTCGGGAGCCGACACGAAGAACTCGTCCTGGAACAAGAACAGATCCACCCCGGCCCGCCGGTTGAGCTCCGCCATCTCGGCGATAATGTTGGCGTGGGAGCGATGGAAGGCCCGCCGCCCCCAGATGGGCGCCACTGAGCAGAAGGTGCACGGGTAGGGACACCCGCGCGAGGTCATCACGCCATACCCCTCGTACTTCGACAGGTCTACCCGGTCCCAAGCCGGGAAGGGGATCGTGTCCAGGTTCTCGATGCGGGGCGCCTGGTCGTTCTGGACGGTCTCACCATCGTCACGCCGCCAGAACACGTTGGGCACCTTCGCGAACCCGTCTCCCTGCTTCACCGACTCCACCAGGGGCACGATCATGCGCTCGCCCTCCCCCGCCGAGACCGCATCGATCCACGGACACCGCTCCAGGATCTTGCGCTCCACCGAGGCCGGGCCCACGCCGCCGAGCACCACTACCTTGTCCGGATTCCGCTCCTTGAACTCCCGCAAAGCGAACAGCGTAAAGGGCAGCAGGTTAGCCATGACGCTCAAGCCCACCAGCTTGGCGCTGCCGTCGAGGAAGTCGCAGATGGACTCGGCCACGAACGGGTCGTCGTACTCGTTCATCTGGTAGTCTCGGAAGTCCACGTCCAGGCCGGCCTCCTCCAGAACGCGCGTCAAATAGAGCGTCCCCAGCGGCACGTGGTACTCCCGCTCCACCTGGTCGTAGTACCGCACGTAGAGCATGTTCATATTGACGAGGGTAATGTCGGCCATTGCGTTATCCGTCTCCCGTATACCCCTCCATTTCGAGGGTCATTGTCGTAGGTATACGACTGTACCAGCGAAAAAGATCTCCAGCAAACACCAGTCCAACACCGTGGATTCGTCAAAAAACCATCGCAGCCGGGAATTTTCGACCTTTGTGGCGTGTAGTACGTACAGAATGTACGACGGTCTGTAAGGAAACTCGCCGACCGACGACCCACACGCAGCGGCCTGCACATGAACGCGTTGATTTTGTTCGCAGGGCCCGCTTTTCAATAAGCCAGAGCGGTCGGACAACGCCCGGCCCCTCCCCGCAAGCGCTCTAATCACGCGGCCACCCACCGCTGAGCGCGAACCCTACCCCATCTCCTTCCCCAATTCCCGGGGCCTCTTCGGAGGCCCCGTCCTTTCTTTTTGGGGCTCAGAACTCGCCGACGAACCGGACCTCGGGCTCCATGCGGTGCCCCATCTCGGTCTGTACGGTCCGCTGAACATGCTCGATGACAGCGCGGAGATCGGCGGCGGTGGCCTCGCCAAGGTTGATGACAAAGTTGGCGTGGTGGGGCGAGACCTGGGCGTCGCCCCGGCGGTACCCCTTGAGGCCGCATTGGTCCACGAGCAGCCCCGACGGGGCGCCAAAGGCGCGGTCGTTCTTGAATACACAGCCGCAGGAGGGGTGATCCATCTCGCGATTGTCCCGTCGCTTCTGCTCGTTGTGTTCCATGGTCGCGCGGATCTTGTCCGGAGCCCCCGGGGTCAGGTGCAGCTCCACCTGCGCCGCGAGCTCACCGGTGTCCTGGAGAGGCGACCGCTTGTAGGCGAAGTCGTCCGGCGCGTAACGCCGCTGGACCAGCTCTCCGGCACCAGTGACCACCAGCCCCGACCGCCAGATCTGGCTCACCTCTTGATCGAAGGCCCGGGCATTCATGAAGGCGGCGCCGCCCACGGATCCGGGCAGCCAGTGAAAGAACTCCACCCCCGTGAGCCCGGCCGAAAGGGCCACGGCCGCCACGTCCGTGCAGTCCGCCCCCGCGCCCACGGCCAACCGCTCACCCCGCACCTCGACGCCCGCCAACTCCCGCAGCACCACCACCACCCCGCGTACACCCTTGTCACCGATGAGCACGTTGCTGCCCCGTCCCAGCACCTGCAGCGCTTGCCCTTGCGCACCAAGCAACCTCACCACGGCGGCCAACCCCTCCGGCGTGCTTGGGAACACGCCCAGATCCGCCGGTCCCCCTACCCGGTAGGTGGAAAGGGGCGCCAACGGCAGGTCCCGCTCCACGCGGACATGCGCCACCGACCGCAGGCTGTCAACGAGCTCGGCGCCGAGCCCCTCGGCCGTCGGACCTGTCTCGGCCGCCGGACCTATCACGGCCGCCGGACCTGTCACGGCCGCCGGTCTCCGCCCAGCACGGTATTGTCGATGAGCCGCGTCTTGCCAAAGAACACTGCCAGAGCCATCACCGCCCGGTCCCCGATGGTGTCCACGGGCTCCAAGGTGTCGGCGTGACGAATTTCCACGTAGTCGATACGCGCCGCGGGCTGCGCCGAAATCACCTCCCGGGCCGCGCCCACCAACACCTTCACGTCCCGCTCGCCGGCGTCGAACCGCTGCCAGGCCTTCCGCAAGGCGCCCACCAGACACACCGCCTGGGATCGCCCCTCGGGCGACAGGTACGCGTTGCGAGAGCTCATGGCGACCCCGTCGGGCTCCCGCACCGTGGCGCCGCCGACGATCTCCACGGACAGCTCCAGGTCCCGCACCAGCCGCCGCACCACCTGAAGCTGCTGGTAGTCCTTCTCACCAAACACCGCCACGTCGGGCTGCACCACGTTAAACAGCTTGGTGACCACCGTGGCCACACCACCAAAGTGCACCGGCCGGCTCGCGCCACAAAGCGGCGCCGCGAGCTCAGGCACCGAGACCCGGGTCTGATACCCCACCGGGTACACCGTGGCCGCCTCGGGCACGTACGCCAGCTCCGCCCCCGCCTCCGCCGCCTTGGCCAGGTCCCCCTCCAGGTCCCGCGGATACCGCGCCAGGTCCTCCTGGGGCCCGAACTGCGCCGGGTTCACGAAGATGGAGATCACCGCGTGATCACTCCGCGCTCCCGCCAGCCGCACCAGGCTCAAATGCCCCTCGTGCAGACAGCCCATGGTGGGCACAAACCCCACGGTCTCCCCCGCCCGCCGCCACGCAAAGCTGGCGCGCCGCATCTGGTCCGGGTCGTGAATTACTCTCAGATCGCTCATGCCGGGCCGGAATGTACCAGCAACCGCCGGACTTGTGCGAGCAACTTGTGCGGGCAACTTGTGCAACCAGCTCCGGTCAGTGATTACGAAGTAGGCACATATTTGACAGAAACCCCAAAATTCTCTTCAATGGCTGCCGGGACGACTGAACTCAACGGATAGTGAAGAAAATTGGACGGCTACCGGGTGGCCAAGGTAGCCACGGGGCAATACCCGTGCCCCTGGGGTACAGGCAAACTACCACTGTACCGCCATCGCTGCGGTACAAAACACCAATGGAGGTTGTAGAGAATGGCTGATTTCCACATCAAGGATGGCACTCCCCAGTTCTGGACCTCGGACAGCATCTGGGTGCGGCAAGACCCCACACCGGTGGGGTGGACTGTCAACACCTGGGATCCCCCCGGGGACTTCCAGGCCCCCATCAAAGACAGCTCGGTGGACAATTTCGTCTGGGTTCGAGTCTCCAGAGAGGGCAGCATCACCGCGAATCCTGCTCCTCCCAAGCTCCATCTATGGGCGGGGCGGGGAGGGCCGCATTTCATCGCCAATAGTCTAAACGTAACAGCCAACGACGCTGTGCCCACCGATCCGCTCCACTGGAGCGACATCTCGGACAACCGGGTGGTGCGAATCAACCACATAAACGACGCCATCCCGACCGTGGACCTCCAGACGGACGATCCCCCGGACGGTCCGGAGCCCGCCTGCAGATGGTACAAGTTCATCTGGGAGTACGACCGGATCCCGCCGCCCTCAGAGCCCTGGCACCCCTGTCTGTTGGCCTTCGTGGAGGCCGCAGAGGACAGCAACCAGGGCGGAAACGTGCCCGGCGATGACAACCTGGCCCAGCGAAACATCCAGGTGGTGGGGGCCAAAAAGAACAAGACCATCAAGCGACGGGTGATCCTGGGGAACCGATACTCCAAGGAGAGCCGCATGTCGGTGATGGTGCAAAAAGAGGGCAAGAGCGACGTTCACCTGCGCTTCCTTAAACCCAAGGACGTTATCCAGCGCATCCCCTTCTCGGCCAAGCTCCCCTTCAAACCGCGCCTGCCCAGGGCGGCCTTCCGGAATCGTCTCCCCTCGTCGGTGGGCGTGCCGTTGATCCGGGATCTCCCCCCCAGCTTCGGTTTGAAGCCGCTGCCCCGCAAGACGCTCGCCCTTACGACGCCGGACTCGGGGTTCAGCCTCCCGGTACACCTGGGAGAGACCATTGAGATGGAGGTGCAGATCACGCCCAAGGCCAAGGGCTGGCTGTCAGTTCACGTCTCCCAATCCCTGGGCAACGGCGCCGTGGTGGGCGGGGTGACCATCAAGATGTTCGTGACCGACTGAGACTGACCTCCTGCCCGCCTGACCTCCTCTCTCTCCTACATTCAGGGACGACGCAGGATGACGCCGTTGTCCCCCACCGCGATCACCAGACTCCCGGCGCCCGCCACCGCGTTCAGATTAGACGTGGTCATACCGGTCTCCTCGGACCACGCGCTTCCGTCGAACTGCAGGATCGTGCCGGTGTTTCCCACCGCGTAGACGTTGGCGGCCACCCCCACCACGCCGTTCAACGTGGCGCTGCCCGGCACGCCAGTGACGCTCGCCCACTGCGCCCCGGTGTAGCGCACCACGGTGGCGGCGGCGCCCACGGCGTAGACGTTGTTCTGCGATCCCGCCCAGACACCACGGAGCTCCACTCCGGTACCAGACGAAATACCGCCGTGCCAGCTACTGCTGTAGTACTCAGCCAGCGCACCGCTCCCGCCCACGGCCCATCCGTAGAGCGCAGTCCCCGACGCCCAGTAGTGCGTCACCGCCAGGAAGTCCGGCCCGGGGCCGGAAAGCCCTGGATTTCCCTGGGAATCAAAGACCGTACTGTTGTCGGCCGCGATGAAGCAACGCGGATAACTCGCATAATTGTGGCACGAAATGCCGTTGAGATACTGGTTGAACGAGGCACCCCACCATTGGTCGCCCCACGCGGCACCGTTCCACTCGAACAGCTCCGGGGACGCAATCGATCCCCCCACGGCGTAGACGTGGTTGGCGTCGGTGCCGTGAACGCCGCGGAAGGCGGCACCCGCTGGGCTGGTCGGAATGGTCTGGAGGGTCCACACGCCCGTGGACGAATTGCGATGCCAGGCCTGGCCGGAGTTCCCCACGGCGATGGCGTCCGTCCCGTCGGTCCACACCGAGTGCAGGGCCACCCCACCGGTCTTCTCCGTCACCCAGGGGATGCGGCAGGAGGTCGAGCAGGCGCACCCGGAGCTGTCGCAGTTGGCCGCGCCCAAGTCACAGGATTCGCCCTCGAAGGGCTCAAGAACACCGTTTCCGCAGGCCGGAACCGTGCAGTTGGTGGAGCAGGTGCAGCTCGGGCTGTCGGTGCAGTTTCCCGAATCGCCGTGGTCGCACTCTTCAGCGGCCTCCTGGTGACCATTGCCGCAACGCGGCAGGGTACACACGGTATTGCAGGTGCAGCCGGCCACGTCGCAGTTCGTCCCCGCCCCGTCGCACTCCTCACCGCGATAGGACTCAGTGACCCCATTGCCGCAGGCCGGGATCGTACAGTTGCTGGCGCACAGGCAGGCGGTGCTGTCATCACAGTTGCCCGCACCCAGATCGCACACCTCACCATAGTCCGCGACACCGTTTCCACAGCCAGGTACGAGGCAGGAGGTGTTGCACTCACAGCCGTCATCATTGCAGTTGCCCGCGCCATCATCGCACTCCTCGCCCAGATAGTCCTCCACAGCGCCGTTTCCACAGGAAGGGAGCTGGCAGCTGGTACTACAGGTGCAGGTCTGGGAGTCGTCACAGTTGTCCGAACCCTCGTCGCAGGCCTCACCATAGAAACTATCCAACAGACCGTCGCCGCACACCGGGAGTGTGCAGTCCAGGCGGCAGACATTGGGGACGCCGTCACGATTGATGGTGATGCAGCCCGCGGGGAGGTCTTCGGGGTCATCCCCGCAGTCGCACAGCTCATTGTTGGGGATGGCGTCGTCCTGGATGCCGTCTCCGCAGTACGCCGGATGGCAATCCGCACGGCACTCGGAGTTGGGCAGATCCGAGTTGGCGCCGCCCAGATCGCACTCCTCCCCGGGGTCGAGCTGGTTGTTCGAGCAGGTGGCCAGATCCTGCACGCAGTCCTCGGTGCACAAGGCCATGTTGTCCGGATCCGCCGTGTCGCAAGCCTCGACGCCTTGGTGGGTGTAGCCGTCACCGCAGGTGGGCAGGGCGCAGGTGGACAAGCACGCGTCCGTGTCATCGCTGTTGCCGTCGTCGCACACCTCCCCGTCGTCGACCACGTCGTCACCACAGTAGGCGAACCGGCAGGATGTCCGACAGGCGTCCGGGCTCGAGTCCGAGTTGCTCACCCCATCATCACACTGCTCTCCCGAGTCCAGCGTCCCGTCTCCGCAGACGGGATCGGTTGTGTTGTTGCACTGGTTGTCGTTGCTGTTGGCAGCGCTGCTGTCGTCGGAGCACGCCCCGAACGCAAACGCCAAGAGGATCCCCCAAAGCCCCAACGCCAGGCGCAAAACACTCCGCGGTCGTCGATTGAAACGATGTTGATGCATGATCAATCTTCCTTTGCCAAGTCAGGCATACGTGCGTACACGTCACAAGCACAGGAGGCACCCGTGCGTCCCGCAGTCCAGTCTTACCCAAAATCTGATTCCGCAGCTGTCCCAACCGCTGCAAAAACAGGGTAGCTCAATGCCTCGAAGGGTGTCAACCGGAGTAGAAGGGAAGAAAAGTCAAAGATCGGTCATGGGGAAGTCCACGGTGCGAGATATCCGCGTCACCTGGCGCAGCGAAAACCCAAGTAGGATTCCTTAACTGCGGGGAAGGTACATCTGCGATGTGTGGTACGAAATCGGATGAGCCAATTTTCGTTGAAGGAGGCGCCACGGAACGCCTTTAGGGCCCGCTCGGATATTAGTTGTCCAGTTCAGGGCGTTGAGGCGCCCGGCTCGCGAGGCACGACGAGGCGCATACTTATTGATATGCAACGAGAAGTAACGAAGCGAGCCAGCGATGCATCGGCGGCCTGAGTGATCAAGTAATATTCGATCGGATCCTTAGCACTGCGCCCGAAATCTCCCACGCGCTCCCATCCGTCGGCGCTCCCGTGT
>JAOZUO010000033.1 GCA_029938605.1 Deltaproteobacteria bacterium
GCTCCTCTCCTCGCTCCTCCCCTGGCTCCTCCCTCGCCGAAGGCGCAAAGAAGCTCCAGCGCAAGTCCGTGCCCCATACCTTCCGGGTGGAGTGGGTCGGCCTACGATTTGGAGTGGGGGGCGAGCTGGAATATGGGGATTGGAGCCTCGCGGGATTCGCGGAGCTCACTCTCTTCGGGCTCCACTGGCGGCACTTTTACTGGGAGATCCTGAGAATCGGCGGCGGCAAACCCCACCTGTTCCACTGGGGCACCGCCTTTGGCTATCCCATCCACTTTGGCGTCAAGGAGCGGCACGAGCTCCGCATCGGGGTGCACATCAGCTTCTGGATGGGAACCCTGCCAACCCTCTCGGGCGTACAGATTACCTATCACCACCGGCCCACCAAGAAGCTCGCCCTCCAGGTGGGCGTGATGCAGACCTCCTACCCCTTCTCCATCATCGGCACGCTCGGCTTCTCTATGTAGCCGAAGTCACCTTCTGGGGGGAACCGATCTACTTAATCAGCGGCGCGATGGACTTGAACTCGGGGGTACCGGCCCGCCCGAGCAGGTCGAAGAGCGCGGCCTCGGTGGACGTACGCGTGGCGCCGGCTTGGGCCATGAGTCCGAGGCCGATGGACTCGTTTCGCACCGTGCGCGAGAGGACCGCGTCCTCCACCACGAAGGGCGTGAATCCGCCCCGCGCCAGGTCCCGAGCGGTCTGAAAAACGCACACGTGGGTCTCCATACCCGTGAGCAGGAGTTGATCCCGCCCGGAGGCACGCAAAGACTCCATGAAGACGTCTGAGTCCGCGCAGGAGAAGCAGACCTTCTCGATCACGGACTGGCCCTCGGGAAAGGCCGCCGCAATGTCCGACAGGGTCGGCCCTATGCCCTTGGGATACTGCTCGGTGACCAGTATCGGGAGCCCCAGGACCTTGGCGGACTCCAGCAGAATGACGGTGTTGCGCCGCACGCCATCGAGACGCTGAGGGTCCATCGCCGCGCAGAGCCGCTCTTGTATGTCGACAACGAGCAGCGCCGTGCGCTCGCGAACCAACCGGGTGGTATCTGGTTTGTCCATGGACGCCAACCTACCACAGAAGCCGAAGGAGCCGACGCTCCCACCACGCAGTTACGGCGGGCGCTCAAGGCCCGGGATCCTCAGTTGAGCCAGCCGGTGAGCTTTTGACCGGTCGGTGCCCCGTGTGGATCCAGCGGGGTCCGGAGCCAGCGGGGTCTGGATCCAGCGGGGGCCGGAGCCAGCGGGGTCTGGATCCAGCGGGGTCTGGATCCAGCGGGGTCTTGTCAGATCGGGCTGGGTCGGTTAGATACTGCGCACCTTCAGGCCCAACGGAGCGCACGATGAAGATTGGACTCTTTGGTTTCGCGGGCGGTGGCAAGACCACCGTCTTCAATCTGTTGACCGGCCTATCGGCCGACACCGGCATGGGCGGCAAGTCCAAGACCAACCTGGGGGTCACCCGGGTGCCCGATGACCGGGTGGACTTCTTCGTGGGCATCTACAAGCCCAAAAAGACCGTCTACGCGGAAATCCACTTCTCGGATATGCCCGGGGAGGCGCCCGCCAAGACCACGAGCGGGCTGTCGGCCCAGGTGGTGGGGGATCTGCGCACCATGGACGTGCTCGGGCTGGTGTTGCGCGCCTACGAGAACCCCGCCCTGGAGGGGGCACCCGACCCACTCCAAGACTATCAGAACATGAAGAGTGAGCTGATCCTGGCCGACCTCCAGGTTGTGGAAAAGCGCGTCGAGCGGCTCAGGAAGGACCACAGCTCCCCGCGGGAGCTCGAAGCCCTGGAGCGATGCCTTCCCCACCTGGAGGACGAGCAGCCCATCCGCACCCTCGGGCTGCGAGAGGACGAGCAGACGCTGCTCAGGGGCTACCGTTTCCTCACCGACAAGACCCTCCTGGTGCTGGTCAACACCGCCGAGGACGACCCCGGCGCGACCTTCGAACAGCTAAACGAACGGCTCGCCGCCGATTCCGTAACGCCCATCACCCTGTGCGCCGGCATCGAGACCGAGATCCTCGAGCTGGATCCCGAGGACCGTAAGGCCTTCCTGGCGGACCTCGGCGTGGAGGAGTCCGGCCGGGAGCGATTTATCCAGGAGGCCTACGCCGCCCTGGACCTCATCAGCTTCATCACCGTGGGCGAGGACGAGTGCCGCGCCTGGACCATCGCCCGGGGCACCGTGGCCCAACGCGCCGCCGGGCAGGTGCACAGCGACATCGAGCGGGGCTTCATCCGCGCTGAAGTCATCAGCTACGCGGACTTCCAGGAGTACGGCAGCGAGGCCAAGGCCAAATCCGCGGGACGCTACCGCCTCGAGGGCAAGGAGTACGTCGTCGCCGACGGTGACGTCATCAACTTCCGGTTCAACGTTTGAGCCGCACCGCCAAGCCGCTCAGGGGTCTGCGCATCCTGCAGCTTGGACTTGACGATATCGTCCACCTGGCCGGTGGCGGACAGCGGGGAGCCTGAACGTGCTTGAAGGCCTCTCCACCAACGGGGAGCTCTACTCCGTCCTGTGTGCCCTCATCTGGGCCTTTGCGGTGATCCTGTTTACCCACGTGGGCCGCGACACCCCACCGGTGGTGCTCAACCTCTTCAAGGGCTGTGTGGCGCTGGTCCTGCTCCCACCCACCCTGCTTGTTATCGGCACCCCCTTCGTACCGACAAATCTGGCCTGGACTGACTGGGCGCAGCTCATCATCAGCGGCATCATCGGGATCTCCATCGCCGACAGCCTGTTCTTCGCCAGCCTCAACCGGCTGGGCGCGGGTCGCAGCGCCATCGTGGACTGCCTCTACGCGCCCATAGTGATCCTCTGCGGTTGGCTGTTTCTGAGCGAGCCCGTGGGCTGGAAGATCCTCGTGGCCGTGGCCCTCATGGTGAGTGCCATCTTCATCGGCACCTGGGATCCCCAAGCGGATCCGCTCCACAGGGATCCGGCGAAACTCCGCGCCGGCATTGGCTATGGCGCCATCGCCATGGCCCTGATGGCCATCGGTATCGTCATCGCAAAGCCGGTGCTCAACCGCGCCGACCTGCTCTGGGCAACCCTGGTGCGGGTGGCCGGCGCCACAGCGTTCCTGGGCGCCCAGGCGCTGCTCCCACGCTGGCGGGCGGCCACCTTTCGGGTCTTCACACCGGGTCGCCACTGGCCCCTGCTCATGGCCGCCGGCTTCGTGGGCACCTACCTGGCGATGATCGTCTGGCTCGCGGGGATGAAATATACCACCGTGTCCGTCTCCTCTATCTTGAACCAGACCAGCACCCTCATCGTGCCGCTGTTGGCCGCGATATTCCTGAGGGAGCGCCTCACCTGGCGTAGAATCCTCGCAGTGTCCATGGGCTTCGCGGGCGTGGTGATCCTAAATATCAACCCGGCAAGAACGTGGGCCTGGGCGTGGCCATGGGCATAGCCGGCGAAAGACCGAAAAAATTCCTGGCGTCCAGCCAACATAACAACAGAACATATTGACATTACAAGTGGTTAGTAAACCCCCCTTGTCACATATCACACACTGTGAGATATATCCTACTCAAGCATACATTTAGCGAGGAGCGAACCATGAAGACACTCAGGCGAAACTGGCTCATCCTACTTCTGGCTACGGTCTTGACCGGTGCCGTCGCGTGCAATGGGAACACGGACCTCCTGACCACGAATCCCGAGGATTCAGACGCTCCCCTGTCCGACGTGGGTGCGTTGTTGGATGGCACTCCCACCAACGACGAGCTGCCCTCGGACGGCAAGTTTGACGCGGTATATCCCGAGACCTTCTTCGACCTGGTGGCGCTCCAGTCGCCGGTCAGAAGCCAGGGGAGCCGGGGCGTCTGCTCCATCTTCTCCACGGTGGGGCTCATGGAGCACCTATACATCTCGGAGGGCACACTCCCCGGCGAACCGGACTTTTCGGAGCAGTTCCTCCAGTGGTCCGTGAAGTTCGAGGTGGGGGCCTTTACCAACACAGGCGGCTCCAGCGCCCGCTCCAACCTGCGCGCCATCAACCAGTACGGCATCGTGGCCGAGGCGGACTCGCCCTACGAGACCCAGCCCTGGAACACCAGCGACGACGAGCGCTGCACGGGCGATGACCAACCCACCGTCTGCTTCACCAACGGCGAGCCCTCTGCGGCGGCGCTGGCGGCCGATCGTTGGCGCCTGCCCCCGGGCCGGTACGTCAACAGCAGACCGCGCTCCATCAAGGCCTTCCTTACGGAGAACCGCACGGCCGTCATCGCGGGCATGACCTTCTTCTACCAGTCCTGGAACCACCGGCGCTCCACGCACAAGATCAACAGCGACTACTGGTCCGAAGGCTACGTGCTCTACCCCAACGAAGCTGACAAGACCAAGAGCCTGGAGAAGCGCGTGGGCCACTCCATCCTCATCGTGGGCTGGGACGACAACCTCGAGGTGGATCGGGTGGACGAGAACGGCGACGTCATGAAGGACGACTCGGGCAACACCCTCACCGAGAAGGGCTTCTGGGTCTTCAAAAACTCCTGGGGCACCGGCGGCTTCGGCATTCGCAATCCTCACGGCATAGGCTTCGGCTACCTCTCCATGAAGTATGTGGATGAGTACGCCAGCGTGTATGGCTCCGCAGAGCCGGTGCTGGACCTGGTGGAGATCTGCGACGACGGCATCGACAACGACTACAACACCGCCGTCGACTGCGACGACGACGCCTGCGCCAACCACGAGGCCTGCAACCCCACCGGGCTCTCCTTCTCGAACAACGACACCGTGGCGATTCCGGACAACGACTCCGCGGGCGCCGCGTCGATCATCACCGTGGATGCCGAGGGCAACGCGGGCACGGTCACGGTGAACGTGGACATCAGCCACAGCTACATCGGGGACCTGACCGTTACCCTGGTGGGCCCGGACGGAACCCGCGCGGTACTGCACGACAAAACCGGCAGCTCCACCGATGACATTCGGCAGACCTTCACCCCGACGGAGTTCGCAGGCCGCGCCATCGACGGCGACTGGACCCTCGAGGTAATCGATCACGCCAACGCGGACACCGGAGACATCAACTCCTGGTCCATCGCCTTCACCCTGTCGGACACGGTGGCCGAGATATGCGACGACCAGGTCGATAACGACGGCAACGGCGACACGGACTGCGCCGACGAGGCCTGCACCGACTTCGCCGGGTGCCAGTCCAGCCAGACCGTATTTGAGACCAACAACACGCAGGTGTCCATCCCGGACAACGATTCCGTGGGCATCGAATCCACCATCGAGATCACCAACGCCGGGCAGGTCTCCAGCCTGACCATGAACGTGGACATTACCCACCCCTTCCGGGCAGACCTCATCGTGAAGCTTCGCCACCCGAACGGCACCGAGGTCGTACTCCACAACCAGGAAGGCCTGGGCGAGCAGAACCTCATCCGCAGCTACACCCCCCCCGAGTTCAACGGCCTCCCCGCCGCCGGCACCTGGACCCTGGTCGTCATCGACTGGGCCGCCGCGGACACAGGCACCCTCAACAACTGGGGCCTCGAGCTGGTCATAGAGGGAAGCTAGTCCACGGGGACTACTACGACGTCGTTGAGCGGCGTCTCCACACCTCTTCTATTGCCAGTTTCCTTGGCAATCACAATCGCGCCTTACCTACCGTTCCAGTATCCTCTGCCCAGGAAACCATCGTCAAGATCGGATTACACGCCTGACAAATCGGATTCCACGCCCGCAGGTTGCACACCATCTTCGGACCTCCGGAAAGGAATCCGCCAGCAGTCCTTGATCTCCCGCATCAGGGCGGCGATGATGGGTGGGCGAACAGACCGACAGCCCCTCTGGAACCCGTAAGGGAGGACTTCCATGCATCGACTCGTGCTGATCACCCTGGTGACCCTCGCCGCCGCGGGACTCCTGACCTGCACCGACGGCTCTGGCGACACACCCCTGGAGGTGGGAAGCATAACCCGCGCCTATGGGGAGCCCGAAAGCGGCTTCCCCACCTGGTACGAACGCTTCATTCACGTAATGACCAACCGCGCCCGGGCGGACCCCCCCACGGACCTGGCGCCCTGCGCCGGCTGCCCCACATCCTCGAACTGCTGCGCGGACGCGGTCTGCTTCACCAGCGCCCTCCCCCCCATGGAGAGGCTCCAAGCCCTGAGCCGGGCGTCGCGGTTCCACGCCGCCAACCTGACCCACACGGGCTGCGGCATGCTGCACGACTCCCCCTGTCAGCTCGTCACGAACATCGACAGCCTCTATCCGGGATCCTGTGACGGAGAGGCGTCCTGCGCCTGCCAGGGAGGCACCGCAACGTGCTCGGGAGGCACCACCACGTGGGCCCGACTGGCGCTCTTCGGTGTCTCCGGCAACCTCCGGGCCGAAAACATCGCATGGTTCGGCGACCCCATGAGCGTCTTTTACGCCTGGCTGCGCGAGACCAGCACCTCGGCCGCCTGCACCTGGTCCATGGACAACGGCCACCGCTTCAACATCCTCGGCGGCTACAACAAGATCGGCGTGGGGGGCCAGGGCAGCTACACGGTGCAGGACTTCTGGAGTTCCGGCGGCCTCACCGAGAAGATCCCCGCCGGTGCGCACTACCCGGAGACCAGCAACAACTCGAGCGTGGAGCTCCGCGCCAACTGGTACGACACCGCCGGCCCCGTATCGGCGCTAGTGAACATCGATGGCACCTGCTACCCCATGACCCAGGAGCGGGGCATGACCGCGGCCAACGCCACGCTCCTTTTCACTACCACTCTGAGCAGCGCTTGCCATCGCTACTACTTTATCATCGAAGACTCGGCGAACCAGAAGCACTACTACCCCGACACCGGAGCCTTCGGCATCAACTGCACCTCGGACTGGGACTCCACGGCACCGGCCGAGGGAACCGGCTGCTCCTGCACGCCGAACTGCACCACGGCCGAGTGCGGCGACGACGGCTGCGGTGGCTCCTGCGGCTCCTGCACCGCGCCCGAGACGTGCCAGAGCGGCCAGTGTATCTGCACGCCCACATGCGGGGCGGCGGTGTGCGGTGACAATGGCTGCGGTGGCTCCTGCGGCTCTTGCGCGGCCAACGAGCTGTGTACGGGCGGCCAGTGCGTCTGCCAGCCCGACTGCACGGGCACGGAGTGCGGCGACGATGGCTGCGGCGGCACCTGCGGCAACTGCACCGCGCCGGACGTGTGCCAAGCCGGCCAGTGCGTCTGCCAACCCGACTGCACGGGCGCGGTGTGCGGCCCCGATGGCTGCGGCGACTCCTGTGGCTCCTGCACGACGGGCGAATTCTGCCAGGCCGGCCAGTGCGTGGCGAGCTGCTCGGTCGGACTCACCCTCTGTGGCACTGACTGCGTGGACCTGCTCACCGACCACGCCCACTGCGGCGGCTGCTCCAGTCCTTGCGCGGCCAACGAGGCCTGCCAGGGCGGCAGTTGCGTGTGCCAACCCAACTGCACGGGCATGGTCTGCGGCGACGACGGCTGTGGAGGCTCCTGCGGCGCCTGCGCGGGAAACGAGCTGTGCACCAACGGCCAGTGCATCTGCCAGCCCGACTGCACCGATGCGGAGTGCGGCGACAACGGCTGCGGAGGTACCTGCGGGACCTGCACCGGGGGCGAGGTGTGCCAGGACGGCCAGTGCACCGCGAGCTGCGACCCGGGATACGAGCTCTGCGACACTGACTGCGTGGACACCCAGACCTCTACCCAGCACTGCGGCGGCTGTGACCAGCCCTGCGACGCCGGCGACTTCTGCGAAAACGGCCAGTGCACCTACGTGATCGGCGGCGACGCCGGCGTGTCTCCGGACGGCGGCACCGACACAGATGCGGGAATCACCCCGGACGCCAGCCCTGACTCCAGCGCACCCAAGAGCGGCTGCGGCTGCCAGACCGGCGAGACATCCTCTGGCCCCGGCCCCGGCTCTGGCTCTGGCTCTGGCCCCGGCCCCGGCGGGCTGGCGGGTTTCCTGCTGCTCCTGCTCGTCCTGGGGCGCCGCTTCCGCCGCCGATCCTAGGAGACGATGACCGTCGAACTCGAACCCGATGACGTTCAGGCTGCGCTGGGACACCTGGTCCATCAGTTTTCGGAGTCCCTCGTCTTCCTTCGGGAGCTGGTCCAGAACAGTCTGGACGCGGGCAGCCCGGAGATCGACATCCGTTGCGAATTCCAGCCGCCCGAAGCGAATGGACCCGACGAAGCGGACGGACCGGGCGGACCGGACGGACCGGGCGGACCGGGCGTATCCATCATCGCCGTACACGACTACGGGCGGGGCATGGACAGGGAGATCATCGACACCCGCTTCACGCGCCTGTTCCACTCTTCGGCGGAGCAGGATCTGGAGGGGTTCGGCCACCTGGGCATTGGTTTTGTGTCCGTGTTCGCCCTGCGGCCTGACGCGGTCTGCGTGGACACCTCCCGGGGGGGTGAAAACTGGCGCATCCTTTTTCAGCGCGACCAGTCCTTCCACTGCATTCCCCGCGACGAACCCGGGGTAGGCACCCACATCCAGATTTTCCGCACTGCCAAGGAGTCCGACCATGCAGCCATGGTGGCCAGGGCCCGGGAGGTGCTGACCTCCTGGTGTCGACACTGCACCGCGGAGATCCGCTTCGAGGGGGAGCTCATCAACGAGCCCCTCGATGTGGACGCCCTGTGCAGCGTGCGCCACACGGGTGAGGATCTAGAGGTGGTGGTTGGCTATCCCAGGGACGGACGGCCATTCTACGGCTTTTACCGTCACGGACTCACCATCCACGAAACCCGGGAGGGGTACTCCGACGGCGTGGTCTTCAAGGTCGACGCCCGATCCCTGAGCCACACTCTATCGCGAGACGATGTACTGCACGACGACACCTTCCACCGCACCATGGAGCGCGTGGAGCGGCTCATCCAGGACGACCTGCCGGCCATGCTCCTGCGCCGCATCGAGGCCCAGCTCCAGGCCGCCGAAACCGAGGAGCCCGAGGAAACCGCCGAGACTGGCGAGACCGACGAGACCGCCGAAACCGAGGAGCCCGACGAGACCCTGGACCGCTACTATCGCATCGGCGCCGAAGTCATTGGTAAACGCCAAGGGAGGTGGCCACGATCCTCGGACGGCCGCGTCATCTTCCGTACGGTGCACGGCCGGGTGGTGACCGTGCGGGAGCTGCAGGAGTCCACGGACAAGGGGCGCGTCTATTTCGACGAGACCCCATCCCCGCTGACCGAAGCCATGGTGGACGCGGGCCAATTGGTGGTGCGCGCCGCCGAGTCCAGCGCCGCCCTGCACGCGCTCGGCTCCTGGCTCGGGGCGCCACCGCGGCCGGCCCACGCCTGGTTCTGCAAGCCCGTCCCAGCTCGCTCCGACGACGAGGCCACCCACTGGGTGGCCCTGCGGCGGGCCACGTGGCGCCTGGTCCAGGGAGACGACAACCCTATCACCGAGGTAGAGGTGGCCCACTTCAGCCGCGAGGGCAACGACCACCCCCAGCGGGCGGCCATCACCCAGTCCGTGTTCGGAGAGCTCACCGCCTTCGCCTCCGTCAAGGCGGTGGAGTCCATCCCACCCGACGATCCCTGCGCCTTGGTGATCAACGCCGACCACCCCCTGGTGGATCCGCTGTTCGACCTCGCGACGGCAGAACCAGAGCTCGCCTTGTGCCTACTGCTACGGCTGCTGGGCCAGCAGGAGCTACTGCCCCCCGCGCTGGAAGAAGTGTTCACCCTCAGGGCGCTGGCCCAGCGGAATCGACGTCTGGGTGAGACCCCATGAGCGTGGAGAAACTCATCGCCCAGCTCGCGGCGGGTGCCGATCTGAGCGAGCCGAAGCACTTCACACTGGATCGCGAGAAGGCCCGGGAGAAGCTACGCGACCATCAGCTCTCCAACCCTCGGCTCTACATTCTGGAGCTGGTACAGGCCGCCGTGATCCGGGGGGCCACGACCATTCGCTTCGACATCGACAGCGACGACGTGCGCATGTGGTTCGACGGCGAGCTATTTGACGCCCGAGACCTCGACGAGCTCTACGACGCCATCTGGAGTAGTGGCCGTTCCGACCGGGTGCGCAGTCGAAAATGTCTGGCGCTGGGGTTCACCTCGGTGATGGCCCTCAAGCCGCGTTTCGTGCGTCTGATCTCCTCGGACGGCGAGCGAGGCACACGGCTGGAGCTGCGCCCCGACGCCCCCGACCGCATCGAGCCCTGCCGCCTGGAGCCCACCGGAACCTCCATCCACATCAAGTCTCGAGCCCGACCCCAGGCGGTGGCGGACTTCTTCCACGACCTCACCGGCTCCATGCCGGAGGAGGCCCTGATCCGGGACCACTGCCGATTCTGTGAGGTCCCCGTGAACCTCGAGGGCCAGGTCATCTCGGGCGGCGTGGCCCTGCCCGACGCGGCCATCACGGTGAACATCTCCGGGCCCGGCGTTACTGGACTGGGCGGCCTGTATCCCCACAAAGCCCGGCCGGACTTCTTCCGGCAGGCCGGGGGTGAGGACCGTCGCGGATACAGCTCCCGTCTGATCCTGCTGCGCGACGGCGTCTGGATCACCACGCATCCGGTGGACCTGGACCCGGGCTGCTTCATGGCCGTGGTGGACGCCCCCGCCCTACGCAAAGACGCCTCTATGCGCGACTTCGTGACCGACGACGTGTACAGCGAGGTGCTCCAAACGGTGCAGCGGGCACACCTGGCGGCCGTGGCCGAGTTGGCGCGCGCCCGCCGGGAGGGGGACCTCCAAGAGGTTGACGAGGCCTGGATCGACGCCAGCCTGCATCGCGTCCTCGCCCGCCACTTCGACCGCCAGGCCTATGAGCGCCGAGATCCCGTCATGCGCGAGCTGGCGCTGGTGCCGGCACTTCAGTCGGTGGCCGGCACGCCGCTCTCGCTCCAGCAGATCATCGATTGGTGGCGAGAGGACGGCGCCGTGCTCTACGGATCGGACGCCTTCCCTTTGCTGGCGGCGGGGGCTGACAAGGAGGAGTTGGAGCGGGTGGTTCAGCTCAAGAGGCGAGCGGACGAAGCCATCTGCGAGAAGGCCTTCGCCGGCGCCCTGCGAGACGCGGACCGGGCCTTTGAGCAGCGCAAGCAGCGGGCCAAGCAGCGGGGCCACGACCCGGACCACCGGCCACCGCCCCGGCTCAACCCTGGAAACTACCTCGCCCGCTTTGAGCTCGCGCCGGACGGCGGACCCCAGGGCGAGGTGGGGCTCCTGGGCGGGGTCTCACCACAGGCCCGCATCAGTCTGGTACGCCAGGGCCACACCATCGATCAACTGGAGCCCACGCTCCTGGTATCGGGCCTCGTGGCCGTCCTCGAAGCCCCGGTGCGCATGGACGGTGAATCGGGCCGTATCCGCCGAGATCGCCGACTCGGTCAAGCGCTGTTGGCGGTGTACAACGCGCTACCGGCGACCTGCGCCATGTTGGCCCGGCGCCAACTCGGAGAGTACGGCTCCGAGCTCGAGGCGCGGGACCACCGTCGAGCGCTGCTGATCCAGTTCCTCGGGCTGTGGCTGGATCCCCAAGGCAGTCGCCGGTTCCTGGAGGCCTGCTCCCTACCCGCGCACATTGCCAAAGCGGTCACCGACCAACGTCAGACGGCGGCGCTACCGTCGCCTGGAAATTCGCCGACCGACAAGCTCGCCGCTCTGCCACCTGAGGTCACCGGCTTGCCCCTGCTGCTTACCGTGGGCGGAAAGCACCGGTCCCTGAACGAGCTCGCGGCGCGAGTGGGCGATTCGGGCGCGCTGTCCATGGTCCGCGACGCTCCCCCGACGACCCCCGCGCCCACCTCACCGCCCAAGGCGTTACCCGAAGCGTTGACCGAGGCAATCGTCGCCACACCCGCCGTCCGCGTCGTGCTGGAACGAACCTTTGGTCCGGACGCGCTCACGGACGTCACGGCGACGCTGCGCCACCACACCTACCGCGCTGCCTTCGACCACCGCCCCCGACGCCCCCTGGCTGTCGGTGGGCTGTTGGGGATCAAAATCACTGCGCCCGACTTCGAGGCCGTGCTCGGCATTCGCCCAGCGGAAAGCGGCAGCACGGCGAAGGCCACATCCCAACTCACGGTGCTTGTGCAAGGCCGTCTACTGGCCACCGATCCGCTCGGACTCCCCCTTCCCTCCTTCGAAGCGCTGGTCAACGGCGACCGACTCACCCGGGATGAGCAGTACAGTGGCCTGGCCGACTTCCGACAGCTCGCGCCCATCCGGCGAGCGCTCTTCCGAGCCACGGCGGTGTTGCTGGACCAATTACTGGATCCAACGTCCGCGCGTCTGGCGCCAGAACATGCCCGGGATCTGGCACGCCGGGCCATCGTAGGTCTATTTGGCGATCCGGCCATTCGCCGCACCTACCAACAGCTCCGCCGGGAGGATCTGACATTGGCCAGCCAGCGATTGATGGACCTGCTCGACGTCGGTGTCGCCTGGCCCATGGAGGAGCTGTCGAAAGGGTTGTCCGACCTCCTGGAAGAGGGCCAACCGTGCACCACCCTCGCGCTCATGGGACGGCTTCCCCCGTTGCCGGTGGATCCCGAGTGTGGCCCCATAGCCCTTCAGTGGGACGAAAGCAGCGCGCAGAGTGAGCCGTCCATGGACTGGTCCAACCTGACCGAGCTGCAAGCCGCCCCCTCCCTGGTGGAACGTCTGGCCAGTTTCCCCGGCCTCATCACCGCCCTGGGGGAACGGTGGATGACCCTCACCGAAGTGCTCGCCGCCCGCCGGGACCACGGTCGCCTCCTGGCCGTGGAACACCACTCCACGGCCCGACAGTTCCCCGACCATGAGCCGGTCCTCGCCCTCGATAATCTCGATCGCCAGGTCATCGAAGCCGTGGTGGGCCCCAGCGCCCTCACGGACGCGGAACCGCTCCTGGGCCGTTTGACAACCCGGTCCTCCTTCCTCGCCCAACCCGCCATGGATCGCATCGGGCTGCGCTCCTCGGAGGTCGTCTCCCTCATCCGCGTGAACGAGCCCGGTGTCGAGGGAGAGATTGGGCTGACCCGAAACCATTACGGCGAGCCAGAGGCGGAGCTGCGGCTGTTTCTGGAGCACCGGCAAGCAGCCGTGCGCCGGGGCTTCGTCCCCTTTGGCCTGGTAGCCGTTCTGAACGATGACCGCCTCACCCCAGACCAAGCCTTTGACGACGTGGAGAACGACGCGGTGCTGGCGCAGCTCATGGTCCGCTGCGAGGTGGCCATTGGGCCCCTGTTCGAACAGCTCGCCGAAGCCTGGTCCGGGCTGGGATCCGGCGACCGGGAGGTGGCCTGGCGACATGTTCTGGACTATCTGGTGATTCACCATGTGGCCCCGAAAGAGGACAAAGACAACGCCGATGCCTCGGAACCCCTGTGGCGACGATTGGCACGCCTCGACGGCTTTCGCGCCATCGGCGGGCGACGCCACACCTGGCGGGAGATCAGCGACAGCGCCCGGCAACGCGGGTGCGTGGAGTACCTGCCCTACGACGTGGGCAGCACATCCACCGACCTGGGCCGCCCCATCCTCGTCGCCTCGGACCTGGAGGTGCGCCAGCTCAAACAGGTCTATGACCGGGTCGTGGATTTCAGCGACGCCTGGTACGAAGAACAGGAGGCAGCGTCTCGTCGTCAAGCGTCCTCTCCCCTGCCCCGGTCGCCATCGCGTCCCCTGGCGAACCAGAAGCTGTCAGTGGACCAGAACCGTCTGGACATCAACCTCTGGCTGGATCCCCTCTCCACGGATCCCGCCTCCGAGCGCGTCGCCTTCGGCCAACAGGGACGCGTGGTGGTGATGCGAAGCCTGTCATCGCGGTATCCATGCCTGGGCACGATCAGCGGCCCGGCGCTGGAGGTGAACCGTGGTTGGACCCAGGCGACCCTGGGCGAGGAGCACAGCCTCACGGCCGAGGAAGTCGCCATACGCCTCTACCGGCAGCTCCTGCACCGGTACGAGCACGAGCCCGACGCTTTGGGCAGTGACCTGAGCGCGATTCGTCAACGGCTGTGGCAGCTCTGCGTCAGACTCTACCGGCACCGGTCCGAGCTGCGCCTCACCGAGCGGCACCTCCTCTCCGGGCTGGCCCACCAGGACCTGGCGCTGCTGAAGTCCGGCGAGAGGCTCTCCTTGCAGGGCGTGCTCGACAGCCGCCCCGCCGAGCTCACTCCCCTGGGGCTCTGGGCCGTGGAACCATCGACCACATCCCCCCCGGCGCCCGGATCCGGACACGCCGGATACGCCGGACACGCCGGACACGCCGGACATGCCGGACATGATGAAACGCCCGAGGAGGCCGCCCTGCTCGAGTCCGTACGCACCCTGGTACGGCAGCTGGACGGCGCGGCCACGGACTGGGAGGAGCGGCTCCTAAGGCTCAAGATCGGAGACCCCACGCAACCGCCCGCCAACACGCCCAACCCCATAGCGACCCAGCAAGGACCGGACCTCGTGCTGCACCCCAACCACCCCGTGCTCACCTGGGCCCAGTCCCGGCACGAGCTGGATCCCGTCGCTCCGGCCCTGGTCGTCCTGACCGCCCTGCCGGCCCTGGCCATCCACCTGCAGGCCGATGAGTCCGCCCTGCTCGCCGCCCTCGTCCACTTCGGTCTGGCGCTCAAGGAAATGCACCTTGACCCCGCCCCGGAGAACTGACCATAATTTCGGCGAAGAGCATAAAGACCACTGTATCTGTTGAAGGTGAATGACCATGTCAACTGAACGGAACTTCGTTGTTGCTGTAATCTTCGTGTGGGTGGTGAGCGCCGGAGTTGCCTGTCAGTTTTCGGTCGCCGGGTTGCCGCTGGAGTGCCAATTGGACACCGACTGTCCGGCGGGCATGGTGTGTTCGCCCGCCACCGAGGGGGAGCCGCGCCACTGTGTACCGACCGACTGCGAACCGGGGACTCAGTGGTGTGACGGGGCGGACCTCGTGGTTTGCGATGCCCAGGGCAACGCGCAGCGAACAGTCTGTCCCGATGGGTGTAACGAGCTCCGTCTGGAGTGCAACGACTGCCCACCCAATACCCAGTTCTGCGACGGCAACGATTCGGTGACCTGCGGCCCGGATGGGACCGTCACCGGGACCGAGACCTGTCCCTCTGGGTGCGTCGCGGGACTCTGCTACGAGTGTAGTCCGAACGGTATCGAATGCGTCGGAGATTCCCTGGTCGAGTGCGACGAAAACGGAGACCTGGTCGACGAAACCGTGTGTGAATTCGGGTGCAACGCCACCCGGCTCGCCTGTAATGAGTGCACTGCCGGAACCACCGAGTGCCAGGGTTCCGAAGCGGTTGTTTGCAATGCCGACGGGACCATCGACAGCTCGCAGCTCTGTGACAACGGATGCGTTGCGGGCGAATGCCTGTCCTGTACACCGAACTCCATCGAATGCGTGAGCGATACCCTCGTGCAGTGTGACGGCGCGGGCGTTGCCACCCAGACGAGCTGCGTCCATGGGTGCAACACCGACGCTGAGCCGGATTCTTGCAACGAATGCGTCCCCAACGACAGCTACTGCGACGGATCTTTGCTCGTTCAATGCGACGCCGGCGGGCTGCCCGGGGCATCGCAACCCTGCCCTCTTGGCTGCGATGCCGTGGCCGCGGCCTGCCGCGCCCTGGTGCCCTCCAATATCGATCCGGCCTACGTCTGCCGGTCGGGCGCCGCGCCCTTCCCGTCCGGTGGGGGAACCATCGTGATCGATACGGATGCCATGACCGTGGACGGCGCGACCATCACAACCGCCTATGTCGAAAACCAGGGCGGCGCCGGCCCTGAGGTGGCCGTGTTGAGCTTCTCTGGAATGTCCATTCCCGTGTCCACCACGGTGTTGGTCTCAGGCTCCCGGGCCCTGGCTATCATGGTGTGCGGGGACGCGACCCTCGCCGGGATCATCAATGCCTGCGCCTCTGGCTCCAACGGTGGAAGCGGCGGCTTTGATGGTGGAGCCTCCGAGTCCAATGGCGACGGCGATGGCGGGGGCCTCCTGGGCCCGGGCCAAAATGGCGGTGATGAATACCAACCGGGAGGGGGAGGCGCTGGGTTCGGGGGAGCCGGAGGCCAGGGCGGCTCAACCCCAGGCCCGGTGGGAGGCCTCGGGGGCAACTCCTATCCCGGGGAGCCGCTCGTGCCCCTGGTGGGGGGAAGCGGGGGCGGGGGCGGCGGAGATTGGGACAATCAAAACGGGGGGACCGGGGGCGGCGGCGGCGGGGCCATCCAGCTCGTAGTATACGGAGAGCTGCTCATCCAGAGCGATGGTGGGATCAACGCCTGCGGCGCGGGCGGCAGCGCACCCGCCGCCATCTATCACGCTGGCGGAGGTGGCGGCGCGGGCGGGGCCATCCTGATCGAGGCTGGGTCGGTGGTGCTCAACGGAACCCTCGCCGCCAACGGCGGAGGCGGGGGCGGGGGCGACGCACACTGGCCCAACGGCCCGAGCAGCGCCACCGATGGAGACGATGGTTCCTTTGACGACCAGGCCGCCGACGGAGGCGACGCCGGGGACGGCTCACATGGAGACACGGCCGGCGGAGCCGGCGGCGCGGGCAGCGTCCCCGACGGCGACAACGTTACCAGTACGGTTCAATGTGCCGGCGGGGGCGGAGGCGGAGTCGGCCGCATCCGGATCAACACCCTCGGGGCTTCGGGTACGTCCTACGGATCAACGTACCTGGTAAGCCCCAACAGCACCTCCGGTCTCTTTACCGAGGGAGCCATCATCCTCACTACGCCGTAACTGCGTACCCTACCGAAATTCTTGACGACATAGGGCGATAAATAGCTGGACTAATTCGCTCCTCCTTAGCGGTGTGTCACTTGACACCGTACTCCCTTCAGCAGCGCTGGCGGGAGATCGTTGGTTGGAATCGAACCTCATGGTCTCTGTTGTACTGGGTCTTCCGCGTACGAATATGGCAGCTATTTTCGCTTGCAGGCTTTGACGGTGCGATTGCCGTATTGCGAGCAAAGGTAGGTCCGGCGCAGGTTCATCAACCGTGCGGGAACGCCATATTTCGAGCCCACTTTCTGGCTGTAGGATCGCTGCAGTTGGCTACAGATCACGACGTAACCTCGCTTGTCGCCCGACGTGAAAACGTGCAGCCGACTTCTCCATTTGACCTTGGCGCAGCCCGATAGCCGAAGCATTCTGCCGAATGGATGTGTGTAGGCTTCGATCTTTTGCCCGGGGCCGTGGCAGTGCCAGGCGTTGTCGGTGAGCTTGGCGTTCGGTTTGTTCTTGTCTCGCCAGCAAAAGGCGATGGATTCACGAAACTCCACCGTGGGCTTGGGACGCTTGGGTGGGTTGTCCGTTTTTTTCTTGTTGTTCGGGTCGTCATCGCCGCTGCCTCCGGCGCCGGGTTTCTTTTTGTCTCCCTGGCCGCTACCAGAGCCGCTTCCAGCGCTGGCGTTGCCCCCGGAGCCCAGCTTGTATCCCCAGCGGTCCCCAATACGGCAGCGGGTCTTCGAGCCGCACCGCCGAAGTCCGACGACAGCGGCATCGTTAGCCGACGAGCCGCACGCGAAGTAGGTAAAGCGATAGCTGCGTCGTCCCACCTGGCGCGAGATGATGGCGCCGGACCCGCTTTTGCAGCAGTTACGTCGGTAGCTGCACCCACCGCCATAGGAGCGTTTGCATCCTCGCAGGGCCGAGGTCATCGAATCCTTGGGGAAGTTCTCATAGTAGTACTGCGTGAAGCACATACCCGAGCGGGTGCTGCAGGCCATTGCCCGGCAGTTTCGCCCCTTGGAGGATGGGATACAGCGTCGCTGCTGCGCTTGCCAAATCTGACCTTCGGAGCACATGTTCGCCGTCGCCTCTTCACAAGTCTGGTTGGACTCGTTCCATTTGGTGCTCTGGGGACAGACGCACTGGTTGCCCCGACGCTCGGCTCCGCCCTTGCAGCCCTTGGACGCCGTGGCGGCCTCCTCACATTGGCGGTTCCGAGAGCTCCATTTTGTGTTCTCTGGGCACACACACTGGTTGCCTTGTCGTATTGATCCGCCGGCGCACCCTTGGACCACCACCTGCTGAGTACGCGCACATCGCCTGTGGGAGGAGTTCCAGGCGGAGCCCGAAGGGCAACGACATCCGCCGCGGTGGGACACCTGACCGCCGTAGCATGTGCGCGTGTTGGTAGGCCGACGCTTGCCAGGGCGAGAGGAGCGCTTCGGCCGCCGTTTCCGCCGACGATTGTACTTTTTCCGGCGATGCCCGCGTCGGGTGTAGCGTCTACCTCTCCTGCGTCTCCGCCGGGTATAGCGCCTACCTCTCCTGCGTCCCCGCCGGGTGTAGCGCTTACCTCTCCTGCCTCCCCGTTGGGTGTAGCGCTTACCTCGCCTGCCTCCCCGTTGGGTATAGCGCTTACCTCGCCTGCCTCCCCGTTGGGTGTAGCGCTTACCTCGCCTGCCTCCCCGTTGGGTGTAGCGCTTACCTCGCCCATCTCCCCGTCGGGTATAGCGCTTGGTTCGCCTGCCTCCCCGCCGGGTGTAGCGGGAAGTTCGACCAGTTTCATTGCGATGCTGATAGCCCGACCGGCGTCCACCACGGCGAGAGTATTTTGAGCGATGATCGACGCGAGAGTTACGCCGGTAGCGCGAGCTCCGACCGTACCGGGGCGTACGCTTGACGCGCGAGCTCCGACCGTACCGGGACGTACGCTTGACGCGCGAGCTCCGACTGTACCGCCTCGTACGGCGCCCCCTACGAGACTTGCGATTGAAGCGCCCCAAGCGCTTGATGGCCTTGAAGCGGCGGAATCGTTTTTTGCGTCCGAAACGCCGGAGGCGCTTTTTCCCTTTCCGCTTACCGAACTTTTTAAAGACGCGGCCGAATTTCCGCATGCCTCTTTTGCCCGAGCCCACGCTCAACGCGGCGCCGATGATCAGCAGCACGACATGCAGCCAGGATCGGGGCAGCCTGCGATATAGATCAAGCATTTGTCCGCCTCTTCACATTTAGAAAGGCAACTGTATCGGGCTCGCTGGTCCGCCGGGTATCCCCCGATCGGGTGATACCCGTTGCACACGTCGAATTGGTAGCTTCCTGGGAACCGCAGAGGCTACCGAGGAGACATGTATATGATCGGTTGGAATCGTCGCCCAATGAGCACGAAGGCTATGCTGCTAATTGGCATTGGCTCGCTTCTCCCCCTGAGCGGTCGCTGCGGCGGGCGCGCATCAACCGCGCGCCCAGGGGCCCCCATCCCGGGTTCTACGACCTTCGTCAGCCGCTCCGCCAGATTCCGTGGCGTTGCTCCCAAGGCCCGCAAGATCCGCTGCCATAAAAGTGAGGTTCGGCACGGTGAGCGGTGTGTGGAGCAGTGCCCAGAGGGCACCACAGCCTGGGCTCTCAATGAACAGACCGGGGCCGATTGCAGCTCTGCTGCGGGGCTTCGGAGCCACATCGCGGCCCTTCGATTGCTCGTCGAGAGAATCGAGAAGAAAGTCCCGTTGTACCGGCGCCACCTGGACTTCTATCGGAAGGACAAAAGCGGATCGGGGAGACGGATTCATCGCCTGCTGTACAAAGGGCTTCAGAGAACCGAGGATCTTCTGGAGTCGTGCGAAAAAGGCATTCGCGCGGCCAAGGCTGCCCTCTTGCGGCTGGAGGGCGATGACCGGGGCGACGGCGATGACCGGGGCGACGGCGATGACCGGGGCGAGGACGGCGATGACCGGGGCGACGGCGGTGACCGGGGCAACGGCGATGACCGGGGCGAGGACAACGACAGACGCGAGAACGGCGACGCGCCCGCCAATTAAGGCCGTTCCGGAAATGAGTGATAAACGCCTGAACGAAGCAAACCGGAGAGTGACCGTGTACGACGTTGACAAAATAACTCGCGTGCGTTGGCTTTTACCCGCAATCGCCTTGGGGCTAATCCTGCTGACGCCAGGTTGCAGGCTGTTTGGGTTCATGCGAAAGCCACCCACATGCAAAAAGGGAATGGTTTTTAATAAGCGCTTGGAACGATGCATGGTGGTGCGCTGTCCCGCCGGTCAGGTGTACGACCGAGGAGTATGTGTGAATGACTGCCCGTTGGGCACCATCCCCTGGCGGATCTCGGCACGTGCCCAGGTTACGAGGTGTGGATCTGCGTTGGAGCTTCGGGATCTCATCACTCTGCTGAAGGGCGGCATGCTCGCTCGCCCAAAAGGGCTACTGACCGATGGCAACCACGCGATTATTCGCCGGGCTCGGGCGGCGCTACTGAAGCTTCCGGCGAAGTACGCAGGGTGCGCCGCCGCCGGTCGGTTCGGACCTGGCATTCCAGGTCCTTGTCGCGCCGGGGCGCGCTGGAACAAGGTCCTGGAGCGTTGCGACTTCCGCAAATGTCCGAAGGGAAAGGGCATGGACCGCGCCGAGTGCGTTGTCGCCTGTCCCCCGCACACAATCCGCTGGACGTTCCCGTCTTATGCAACCGAGATCTGCTCGACCCGCATCGAGCTTCATGATTTAGCACGTGCGATTGAGCGTAAGATCAAACTGGTGCCGAACAAGGTCATTGCAGACAAGTTCCGACGCAATATGAATGCTGTCAAGGCGGCGCTGGTCCGGCGCCCAGCCTCCACCGGCACCGAAGCGGCCGGCCGCTCCCACGCCATCGTTTATGGCCTGTGCAAAAATAGCCCCGAGGTCGGTGGCCCGCCCCCGCCGGAAGATTCACCGCGCTCGGGAGCGGACGACTCATCACCAAATGACGGTCCCCCACCGCCCAACGTCGGGCCCTCTCCACGAGACTGAGCCAAGTTTGCCGCCGCCCACCAAGGGATACAGTTTCGTCAGGGCTGTCTCTGCGGGAACAACGCTTGCGCGAGCTCGACCCGGTTGGCCACCATTAACCGGCGGTAGACGGCACGCAGGTGCGTGCGTACGGTCTCCGTAGAGATGTTCAGTGCATCCGCGGTTTCGCGAATAGTGGCGCCGGCGGCGAGGTAGTAGGCGACCTGACGCTGCTTCGGCGTGAGCGGAGCGTCCGGATGCATGACGAGTGACTCGAGTGGACTTACATGAGCCAGGTATCGGACCTCGCCCATACCATCGAGGCGCACGAGGAGCACATGTGCAGTGACACCACCGGCAGCCAGGCTGTGCTGTGTACCATGGCGATCCAGATGCACTACGGCGGTAGTCAAGGCAGGAGCGAATCCTGGCAGCTCGAGCCACGCGCGTCCATGTTGGGACGTGTGCAGTACCCGGCCGGCGGGGCACATGACGATGTCCCCCGCCTCCTCGGGCTGGGAGGCCCTCTCCAAACGCTCAGCGGTGAGGAGCGCGGTGATTGCGGGCTTGACCAATGGCTGCAGCAAACGGCGATGGGCCGGAGTAAAGGGCCCGGTGCCGTGGGAGCGCGCGAGACCCAGCCAGCCAAGAAAACGCCGGCCGTGATAGGCAAGTATTCGCTGTTGATATCGCATCCCGATGGGGGCCATCATTGTCTGGTATGGCAGGCTCTCGAGAAACACCTCAGGCTCCCACAGCGCGGTGTCCTCCACAAAGGAGGAGCGCTCGAGCAGGCTGGGACGAGAAAAGTCGCGGACCCGATTGTCGTTTATGGCATCGGTGGTTTCTGGGGTCGCGAGGTTGGCCATGATGGCCTGCAAGTCAGAGCCGTTGGACTCGCAGCTCTTTAGGAATCTAAGACCGTTTTTGACGCCAAGGTTGTAATGAGTCGCCACGTCAGCGCCTACCAACTCCATCAGGGCTGCTAAGATCTGCTGGCGGAGGTGGCGCGGGTCCTTGCCGCTGATGGTGGTTAGCTTGCGGCCCAGAGTCCGCGCGCGGCGTAGGCTTCCCGCCACCTGCCGACTGGCCATTTAAAGCACCTCGTCCATAAACTCTTTGAGCAACTCGTTGAGCCGCTCTGGAGCGTCGAGCTGAGGGACGTGGCCTGCGTCGTCGATGAACTGGATCTCCCCTCGCCACAGATTGGGCAGCTCGAGCCGTTCCATATAGGAGTGATTGATTACCGGGTCTTCGGCGCCGAGCGTGAGCGCTACGGGTGCCTGCATCGTCCGCGCCAGGGCCACTTCGTCGGGACAGTCGTTCTGCAGGGCCGCTGCCATGCTTGAGCGGAAGCGTGGGTCCGTCCGCCGCACGGCGCGTTTTACGAGCTCAGCGTCCGCGCCACCTCCCGGTATCAGCAGCGTCGACAGCGAGGACACTTCGGCGTCGTCTAGCTCTTGTTTGAACAAAAGTCCCGCGGCCGTGTCTAGCTGAAACGCCTCACCGGCAGCAGCTGCCGACGTCAGAAGAGGCGTTCCTATCAAGAACAGCCCCCGTGGCTCTGCCACCGCCGAGGCCACGGCCGTCATCAAGTGTCCGCCCAGGCTGTGGCCTACCAGGACCGGCCGTTGCAAATCCAGCTCCTCGATCACCTCGATGATGGTGCCAACCAAGGCCGGTGGGCTGTACAGATCGGGAACGTCGGGGGAGTCGCCGTGACCGGGCAGATCGACCGCGATCAGCCGAATCCGCTCACCGAGCGACGAGCGCAGCTGCTTGTGGAACAGCTCCGCGGCCAGTGAGTTGCCATGACAAAACAGAGCCGCTCCGACTGTGCCGCTGCTCTGCCGCACCGCCAACCCCTTAGGTCCTACAACATCATATGAAGGCGACATCCCGCTCCCTTTCAACTGTGCGGATCCGATGCCCCCGTCACAGCGCGCCTCGAAAGGCGGGCGTGCACCATCGGTGCACGGCGGGCGATCAATCACAACAGCAGCCAGTTTTCTCTAATAGTAGCCGTAACTACGCAACTACGCAACAACGTAAGATCGTAAGATCGTAGAACAACAGGCGATTCCTCGGAGCGATTGAATGAATTCCGATAGATGTGCTCCATCGAGACGTCAGCCGTGATCGCGTCGAAGATCACTCAACGGACGCCCACACGCCGCAAGCGGTAGACGATTTCGTTCGAGCGCTGGCGGCCCTTTCGCACGTACTGAGCTTCCGTGGGGCTGTTGAACGGTTCATCAGCTCGCGGGATGAATTCATCGCAAGACCGCGCCCTTCGCCGTGCTGGCGCTCTCCACACGGGTGGCGCGGCGCGTGGAGACACCTACGCCGCATATGAGCTGCGAATATGAGCTGTCCTTTTTCGTACTGGGGCCTAAAGGCTACCGGCTGCAAAAGGCGCCAAGCACCGTGAGCACTACGCTCGAGAACGATCCCCGGGTACAGCGACTGGTACCGCGCAAGGGGTTCTTCTTCTGCGACAACGTCAGCGTGGATTGACAATTCGATGGCGGGTAGCAAGGCCTGGTCAGGGCGAACGCTGGCGCGTTTGCGGCGAAGCACCTCGGCGGTGAAGCCGCGGATGCCGTGACCGCGGAATCCCCCACCGAACACCCCCACTACGCATCCTTGACCCTTCAGCCCTCCTACCCGATACTTGAGCATGTGGCCCAAAGTCAGCATGATTCTCTTTGCAGTCTCTTTACAGTCTCCTGACTGCCCTTCCGGCCCTGGCCATCGTACTGTTGGCCGATGAGTCCGCCCTGCTCGCCGCTCTTGTCCGCTTCGGTCTGGCGCTCGTGGAGCCCCAGCCCGGCGCCGAGCCCGACCATGTCTAAAGCGGTGTTCCTGATCCCCGTCCTTTCGGCGATCCTGGGGCTTTCAGGCTGCGTACGTATGCAGCTAACACCGCCGGTGTTGGGAAGCCGCACGCGCCCAGCGAGGGCGCCGAGGCCTCCGAGGGTGTCGAGGGTGCCGAGGCCTCCCCGGCCCAAGACGACTACGCCGGGAACCACCTACCCCGGTGGCATCACCCTACGCAATCTGACCGTTCACTGCGCCAGCGCACCGCCGTCCACCGCGGAGAAGAATGATTTTCGCCAGGCGCTCTCCCAGACCTTCGCCGCCGCCTTCCCTCGTACAAACCGGTCGGGTCCACCCCTGCGAGTAGATATCCGCTACCGTTACTACACCGTGGTCCGCCGGGTTCTCGTGCTGGACATCTTCCACATGATCACCCTGGGCTTCTTCTTTGTAACGCCAGAGAAGGGCGCCTCCACCGTGGTCGTGGATCTGACCGCCACCGCCCCCTCCCCCCCAAACACAGTGGGACACGCCCGCTCCTACCGGGCCACCCTGCACGTGCGGGCCCCCTACAAGTCCAGCTTCATTCCCTGGTTCGACCACACCATCCGGCAAAAGTACCTGGACCATGCGCACACGGTGGCCTTCCGGAAGATCGTGACACACCTGCGGTGGTGGCTCAGTCGCGGCATAGCGACCCGGACCCGGACCTTGACCGAGCCCATGGCCAGGCCACCTCGCCCCAACGCGGGCGAGCTACCGGCGCCGGGCGAACAACCGGCGCGACGGCTGGCCTGGTACGATCTCAAGCTTCACCTGGAGGGAGCATCCAAGTCCGTGAAGCGAAGGTGGCAAGGGACCACCATCATCGGCAGCGAGCGGGTGAAGGTCACTGAACGGCGCACCGCGGTGGCCAAAATCCTCAAGCTGGTGGGGGGCCTCTCGGTGGGCTACTCCTACGGATCGGTGTGGGCGCGATCCAATGTGCGAGACGAAAGCGGCGCCCGCTACACCATCGCGTCCGGCAGGGGCGTTTCCCACAGCGTGGGCATCTCACTCTTTCGGCCACCGAAGACCAGCGGCCTGTACTTCAGCCCCAACGTGGGTTTTTTGTGGGAGCGGTTCTCCATCGCAGACGTGTCCGGGGTGGCCGAGCAGAATGCGCTGGAGGGGACCACGGACCTCCCCGTCATCGCCACCGATCCCGACCAACCCGATCGCCCGGTGCTGGATCTGGGCGAATCCTGGCGCTACCGGCTCATCATGACCTCCCTCTACGTCGGGCTAAAGGCGGGCGGCGTAATGGTGTGGGGGCGCAAGACCCAGCTCTATCTGGCCCTCGAAGGAGGCGCCAACCTGGTCGAGTGGCGCTGGATGGACGTACAGTGGGACCGCTACCAGAACCGTGGCCACGCCTTCGCCGGCGCGGGATCCTTCGCGGGCCGCCTGATGCTGGGCGTCACTCACCGTCCCTGGCACCTGACCCTCTTTTTCCGGGGCGACTACGAGTACTATCGAGACTTCGCTTATCCGGAGCCCATTCCGTTCCGGGGACGAATGGACTGGGATCCGAACCTGGCAGTGTGGCAAAGGCCGGTGCAGACCGCGCAATCGGTCTCCCTGCACGCCCTGCGGTTCTACTGTGGCGTGGCGGTGATATACTGACCGGTGTGAGGCAAAGAGAGATACAATGATCCATCTGCGTATCCACTTCGGTTTGGCTGTTGTAGCGATGCTGCTGGCGGGGGCCTGTCTCGATCAAGTCGGCCAGGAACACCTGGGTCCCCTCGAGCTCGAGGTCCGCTACCACGGCACGTGCGAAGAGTGCCCGCTGGAGGCGATCATCCTGCACTCGGCGGTGGACAACTACGACGAGGTCGACAACCTCCTCGCCACCCCTCTGGAGGTGGACGAGGCTACGCGGTTCACCGAGATCCTCTCCGGCAGCTGGTATGTCACTGTCATCCGCAAACAGCGGCCCCTGCCCGACAGCCCTCGGATGGCCCTGACTACCGTTGAGCCCGTTTTCTTCTATACCGGCCGCTACGAAGTCCTCGTATTCGACGACTTCTTCCGCCTGGTGGACCCCGTCCACTCCGACGACGCCACGGACTGAGAGCCCGTCCAGAAATAACTCGACGGACCCTGACCTCGGAAGTGGCTACTCGAAGTCCATCTCGAAGTGGAATATGCCGTCTTCTACGCGGGAGGTGACCTTGAGGCCGCAGTTCTGGAAGACCACCTGCATGCCGCGGTTGCGGCGGAGCACCTCGGCGGTGAAGCCGCGGATGCCGTGACCGCGGGCGATGGTGGCCAGGTAGCGGTTCAGGAAGGTGCCGATACCCCGGTGTTGCCATTCGTCCCGCACCACGAAGGCCACCTCGGCGCGGTTGGTGCGCGGCTCCAGGTAGTAGGCGCCCAGGGCGATGATCTCCTCGCCGTGGGCCTCGGGGATGGTGCCCACGATGGCCACCTCGGAGCGGTGGTCGATGAAGGTGAACTCCTGGATCTGCTTGCGGGGGACGGACGTGACCGTCTTCATGAAGCGATTGTAGATGGCATCCTTGGACAGGGCATAAAACAGGTCGCGCATGCGCGGCTCGTCCGTGGGATGGATGGGACGGTAGCTGACAAGGGTGCCGTCGCTCAGAAGCTGCGTGGTGCGGAGCCCGGGCGGCTCCACCACCAGCTTCCCCTCCACGTTGGCCACCCCCACCTCCATATGCACGTAACGGAGCCGCTCCGCCTCGCGGAGCAGGTCCGCCCGGAAGTCCGGGTGCGCGATGGAGATGAGCGCCATGGCCCGCTCCCGTACGCTTTTTCCGTGCAGGTAGGCCACGCCGTGCTCGGTGACCACGAAGTGTACGTCGCCCCGGGTGGTGACCACGCCCGCTCCGGGGCGCAGTGAGCCGACGATACGGGAGACGGCGCCATCCTTGGCCGTTGACGGCATGGCGATGATGGCCTTGCCGCCCCGGGACCGCGCCGCCCCACGGTTGAAGTCCACCTGGCCCCCTATGCCCGAAAAGAACCTGTTGCCAAGGGAGTCGGAGCACACCTGCCCCGTGAGGTCCACCTCCAGCGCGACGTTGATGGCCACCATGCGGTGCTGGCGCCCGATGATGAACGGATCGTTCACGTAGTCGGTGGGCTTGAAGGCGAAGACCGGGTTGTCGTCGATGTAGTCGTACAGCTTGCGCGTGCCGAGGCAGAAGCTGGCCACCACGCGCCCTCGATCGAGGGTCTTGCGGGCCCCGGTGATGACCCCCGCCTCCATCAGATCCACGATGGGATCGGTCAGCATCTCCGTGTGGATCCCGAGGTCCTTTTTGTCCGTGAGAAACTCCAGCACCGCCTGGGGAATGCGCCCTATCCCCAACTCCATGGTGGCGCCGTCCTGAACCAGCGCCGCCACATACTCGGCGATGCGTCGGGTGTCGGCGTCGGGCTCGGGAGACCTGACCTCGCACAGGGGCTCGTCCGCGTCCACCAGGACGTCCAGGTCATGCACATGCAGGAAGCTGTCGCCCCCGGTACGCGGCATCTGCGGGTTCAACTGGGCGATGACCAGCGCCGCGTTCTGGGCGGCTGCAAGCACGATATCCACCGAGACCCCAAGGCTGCACAGCCCCTGTTCGTCGGGGGGCGAGACCTGGATGAGCGCCACGTCCAATGGCAACTGCCCGGACTGAAAGAGCCGCGGGATCTCCGACAGGAACATGGGCGTGTAGTCCCCCAAACCGTCCTGGATGACCCCGCGCACGTTCTCGGTGATGAAGAAGCTGTTGACGCGGAAGTGAGAGACCATCTCCTTCTGGGCGTAGGGTGCCTCTCCCGAGGTCAACAGGTGCACGATCTCGGTGTCCGCCAGGTCCCGCCACCGCGCCGAGACCGCCGCCACCAGGGCCTGGGGCTGGCCACAGCCCGTACCGATGAAGACGCGCTGCCCGGGTTGAATGCGCTCAGCGGCCTCCGAAGGAGTGGCCACACGGGAGGCGTACTTCTCGCGCCACCTCGGATCGAACTTCGGGGCCGGGGTCGAGCCGGAGACCGGGGCCGAGCCGGAGGCCGGGGCCGAGCCGGAGGCCGGGGTCGGAGTCTGGGAATGACGATCAGCCATGGGGCGCCTCCGTTGCCAGGACGATGCGCGCATCGGCTACGTAGGGCTCGGCGCCTGCGTCTCCCACGATGAACGGTGAGATGTCCAGCTCCGCGATGAGCGGGAAGTCCGTGGCGAGCTGACTGATGCGCTGGAGCCCGTTGGCGATGGAACGCAGGTCCACCCCGTGGTGACCGGGTGCCCCGCGCAGCAGCTCGTAGGCGCGCGTGGTCTGCAGCATCTGCATGGCCTCTTCTCCGGTGATGGGCGCCAGATTGAAGGAGACGTCCTCCATGGTCTCCACCAGGATCCCCCCCAGACCGAACAGCAGCATGGGCCCGAACTGCGGATCCCGCTGCATGCCCAGCAGGACCTCCCGGCCGGAGAAACCCATCTTCTCCACGAACACGCCGTTGACCCGCGCGTCGGGCAGGCGCTGGGAGATCCGCAGCATCAGGAGGTCGAAGGCGTCTCGCACCGCCTCGGGGTTGCCCAGGTTCAGACGGAGAGCGCCGGCCGCGGTCTTGTGCGGAATATCCGGCGAGTCGATCTTGAGCACCACCGGCAGGCCGATGCGCTCGGCGATCTCCACCGCCTCGTCTCCCGAGGTGGCGAGCCCCCCCTGGGGCACCGCGAAGTTGTACGCCCGAAAGACCTCCTTGGAGCGCACCTCACTGAGCTCTAGCTGTCCCGACCGAAGATGGTGGGTCAGAATACGCTCCACCCGCCGCCGGTTCACGGGAAAGCGAGTGACGATGCGGGGCGGCCTTTTTCGCCAGGCAGCGTAGTCGAACATGGCCTTGAGGGCCGCTACGGCACGCTCCGGCGATGGATAGTCCGGGAGACTGCAGCGCACCAGGTCGTCGACCTGGCCCAGCAGCTCCTGACCACCCAACCAGGACGCCAGAATGGATTTGTTGGGGTCGGCGGAGCGTTGGCACAGAGCGCGTAGGGCCTCCAGGGGCTGCGCCATGGCGTGGGGCGCCAGGGCCAGGATCACCGCGTCTACGTCGTCGTCGGCCATCACCGCATCCACGGCGGCCGTGTACTGCTCGGGCGAGGCGTCGGAACTTACCTCCACGGGCGCGCCGCCGTCGCCGTCGCCGTCGCCGCTCTCGCTCCCGCTCCCGCCGACCACCCGAAGTCCAGCCCGGTCCACCGCGTCGGCGGCCAGCACACCGGGGCCGCCCGTAGTGACGATGGCCACCCGGTCCCCCCCGGGCAGAGGCGTGCGCTCGAAGGCCGAAGCGTAGTCGAGCAAAGCCTCCACCGTGAGCGCATGGACCACACCCGACCGCCGGAAAGCCGCGCCATACGCGATATTGGCGTCGGCGAGCTGCCCGGTGTGAGCGGCCGCCGCCCTGGCCCCCGCCGGGGTCACGCCCGCCTTGAGCACGATCACGGGCTTGTGGCGAGCCGCGCGCTCGGCGGCCTTCATGAAGGCGCGCCCCGACTGAATGGACTCCAAGTATGCCACGATGACCGTGGTCGCCGGATCCGCGGTCAACGCCTTGAGCAGGTCCACCTCGCTGAAGCCGGCCTTATCGCCAACGCAAACCACCTTGGCCAGCCCCAAGCGCCGCCGGGCCGCCCAGCTCAGCAGGGCTACGGTCACAGCGCCGCTCTGGGAGATGATCGAAATCCCCCCAGGCCGGGGCAGCGCCGCGGCCCCGGAGGCGTTCATGCGGTGATGCACGTTGATGACGCCCAGGGACCTCGGTCCCAACAGCCCCACACCCTGCTGCTCGCACTCTTGCACCAGACCCCGCTCCAACTCCACTGCCGTGGGGTCGGTGCCCCGAAACCCCGCGCTCGCCACCACCACCGCCTGCGCCCCCGCCCGGGCCGCCTGCCCCACCGCACGCTTCACCCCCGCCGCCTCCAAGGCGATCAAAGCCAGATCCACCTTCCGGGCCGCATCCCCCACCTCAGCCACACACGTTCGCCCCGCGACCTCCCCACCCCCCTCACAAACAACCACCACCTCCCCACCAAACCCCCCATCCACCAACCGCTCCACCAAACGACGTCCCACCGTCCCCTCCCCCACAGAGTCGGCCATCACCGCAATACGCCCCGGCGAAAACAGCGCATCCAACATACTTCCTCCAAAGCCCAACAAAAAAACACCAAGCACAACCCAAACCAACTTATAGCCCCCCCCAGAACCAGCAATCAAGAAATCGCCACACCGCGCTGCGACGTGCCGGTTATAATATTTCACTTTTGGCCGAGATAGATCATCTGGTGAGAATGTGGAACAAGGAAATATTCTTGTATTGTCATTCCCGAGAAATAGGGAATCCATTTTTAATAATCACACCTTAACCCACCAGCCCCATCTCGCGCGCCAGCTCGATTAAGTTATTGAACCTCTGCCCCTTCTGTATTCAGATCGAGAGGTGGGACCCGGCTCGGCCGGCGGAGGCCTATCAATGAAGCGATTCACTCTGGGAATATGCTGCATCCTGGTGCTGTGTGCCGGTTGCTCGGACGACAGCACCGGCAGCAACAACAATGACAACAACAACGCCCCGCTCTGTGGCAACGGTGAGGTCGACGGCGCCGAGCAGTGCGACGGCATGAACCTGAACGACCAGACGTGTGATGGGCTCGACTTCACCGCCGGTACCCTGACCTGCACCGCGGCCTGCGTGCTGGACACCACCCAGTGCGGCCCCCCGGTGACCTGCGGCGATGGGGACATCGACGACCCCGAGCAGTGTGACGGCGCGGAGCTGGGCGGCGCCACCTGCCTGAGCCTGGACTTCGCCGGCGGACCACTGTTCTGCGGGACCGACTGCCGGTTCGACACGTCGCAGTGCATCCCGGCGACGGTCTGCGGTGACGGCAACGTGGACACCGCTGAGGAGGATTGCGACGGTGACAACCTAAACGGCGCGACCTGCGAGAGTCGGGGCTATGATAGCGGCACTTTGGCCTGCACTACGTCCTGCGATTTCGACACCACCGACTGTGTCATTCCGGAGAACTGCGGCAACAGCCAGGTGGACACGACTGAAGGCGAGCAGTGCGACGGCACGCTGCTCAACGGCGCGACCTGCGAGAGCCAGAACTATGACGGCGGCACCCTGGGCTGCACCACAGCCTGCCAGTTCGACTTCTCCGACTGCCACGACTGCGGCGACGCCGTCCTCAACGGCACCGAGGAATGCGACGGCCTCGACCTCGGCAGCGCCACCTGTCAGAGCGATACTGTGGTCGGACGGAGGCGGTTACTACAACCCCTTTTCGGATATCTGCAATGGAATTCAGTCCGGGGGTGCTGCTCCCTTCGTGGATCGCCACCACAGCGCAGTTTGGACGGGGACGGGGACTGAGATGATCGTCTGGGGGGGCGGCTCCGGAACCGACTACGGCGCGCGCTACAACCTGGCCACCGACACTTGGACACCGACTTCACAGGGAACGAACTGTCCCTTTGGGCGAACCGAGCATGCGGCGGTTTGGACCGGGACCGAGATGATCATCTGGGGCGGTGAGTACTACCAAGGTGGCAGCGATCACCAGCTCGCCAACGGCGGCCGCTACTGGTGCGACCCGAGCTGACCTGACCTGATACGTGCAGTCTCGTAGCAAAGCCAAGCAATCGCAGTAAGCAACGTAGGCCCCGGCCACTCGTAGAGCCGACTGGCTGAATCTCCCAGAGTCTCCGCTTCCGGCCTCGACTCCAGGAAATATGACAACCCCGTCGACCCGCGCCAACGCGGGACACGGAGACAAGCATGAAGATAAAGACTCCTCTCCTGAACGCGGTCCGTTTTCCGGTGGACGACACCACGGTGCTCCACCTACACAGGTCTCCCTGAGGGGGCGACAATGCTGTAGACATCGAGCGTGGGACGCGAGCGCATACGTCTAATGACATCGCCTGCGTTGGGGCGTACCGGATTTTTTGTTTCACTTATGGCCGAGATAAATCATCTGGAGCCAATGTGGAACATCCAAGGGCCTTTTCTGTTTCACATTTGGCTGAGATGAGCCATCTGGGGCGAATGTGGAACGTTTTGGGGCCATTTCTGTTTCACATTTGGCTGAGATAAACCATCTGGAGCGAATGTGGAACATCGTGGAGCCATTTCTGGCTCTGTAGGGACGGCTAAGAGCCGGAGTGCTGGCTGGGCGTAGTTGATTCGAATCTGGGTAAGGCCTGCATTCCTGGTGGGTTGCGGTTGGCGTGCACTTGACCCGAGCTAAGTAGTCGGATACATAGGGCGTCCCAATCGCGATGGGTTCGTCGCCCGAAAAGCAACAATGAGCAGGAGAGACCGCATGAGTATCGCAATCAAATCCAAGCAGCTGGTCGTAGAAACCTCCAACAAGCCCGGCACCGGCGCAGCCCTCTTCGGAGCTCTCCAGGATGCCAAGGTGAACGTAGCCGCCTGCACCATCCACGAGCACGGCAAGATCGCCTACTTCCGGTTCATCCCCGACGACATCGTCGCCGCCCGCAAGGCCCTGCGCACGCTGAAACTCAAGGGCCTCACCGAGCCGTGCATCCTCATCGAGGTGAAGAACCGCCCCGGCGCCTTCGCCGACGTGCTCACCCAGGTGGCCGGCCTCGACATCGACATGCGCCACGCCTACGCCAGCACCGCCACCAAGACCAAGGCCAACATCGTGATGATGACCAGCGCCGACGCCAAGGTCATTCGCGCCCTCAACAAATAGAACAGCGCTGACTCAACCGCCCGGTCATGGGGACGAGGACGAGGACGAGGTCGGGGACGGGGTCGGGGTCGGGGACGCAGACGCCACCACCAGGTTGCGGCCGGCTTCCTTGGCCGCGTACATGGCCTTGTCCGCCCGTCCCTCGAGCTCCTGCGCGGTTTCTTTGCCATCCCAGGTGGCTATGCCGATGGAGACCGTCTGCGGAATAAGCACCCCTTTGCCCACGTTCAAGGGCGTGCCCGCTACCACCTGCCGAATGCGCTCGGCCACGATGGCGGCCTGGTCTCGATCCGTGTGCGGCATGATGAGCACGAACTCTTCGCCTCCCCGCCGCACCAGCACGTCTGGACGCCGCACCTCCTCCCGCACCCGGTCCGCGAAGATCCGCAGCACTCCATCCCCGGCCGCGTGTCCAAAGGTGTCGTTGACGCGCTTGAACCGATCCAGATCCATCAGAAGCACCGACAGCCCCGCGCCGTAGAGCCGGGCGCGCTCCAGTTCCTCGGTGAGCCGCGGCCACAGGGCCCTCTGGTTGAAGGCGAGGGTGTTGTGGTCCGTCACCGCCAGCCGCTCCAGACGGGCCCGCTCCAAGGAGGGCACCACGCAGTTGGCCAGCAGCCGCACCAGCATCTCATCAGCGTCCTGGAACGCCCCGGCCTCCGGCGCCGTCACCGCAAGCACGCCCACCACCTCCGAGGCCGATGGCAACGGCAGCGCGATGATGGAGCCGATGGCGAATCCCTGCTTCTGGGCAGGCACAAAGCGCGGATCCCCGTGCACGTCGTCGATGTGGGCTACTTCGTTGTGCTCGGCCACCCAGCCCACCACCCCTTCGCCGCAGCGGAAGGTGATGGGACGGTGCTCCTGGCCCGATCCGGACCGCGCCCCCGAAAGTAGCTGCGCGCGCTTCTCGTCGAACATCCTCACCGAGCAGTGAAACCCGGGAAACAGCTCCATGGCCGCGTCCGTGATCGCCTGGAGGGAACGCTCCAGCACGGTCTCCTCGGCCAACACCCGGGTGAGCTCCAGCAGCACGCCCAGCGCCTTTTTGTCGTCGTGGCTCGTCATGTGGATAGGTCCCGGGAACCGTAATGCCCCAACGCACAACAAATCGCAAGCCGCAACACGATATCGCCCCATCGCCCCATCGCAGCAACACCGAACGCCGCTCTGCCCAGGGGTCTGGTATGCTGCGACCCTATGACGCTACACGACGTAACAAAGTGGCTGGTGACCGAGCTTCACGCGCTCCGCTTCGCGCCCCCCGTGGCCCATGTCTACAACCCGCTGGAGTACGCCGCCGCGCCCTACGCGCTCTACCTGGATCGCTACGGCCTGAAGCCTCGGGAGGTGGTACTCCTCGGGATGAACCCCGGGCCCTTCGGCATGGTCCAAACGGGGGTCCCCTTCGGCGACGTGACGTCAGTGCGAGACTTTTTGAAGATTGAGGCGCCCGTGGAGCGCCCGGCGAGCGAACACCCCAAGCGGCCGGTGCTGGGCTTTGATATCGGGCGGGGCGAGGTCAGTGGCAAGCGGATCTGGTCCTGGGCGGCGGAGACCTTCACCACGCCCGAGGCCTTCTTCAAGCGGATCTTCGTGGCCAACTACTGCCCGCTGGCGTTTCTGGAAAAGGGCGGCAAGAACCGCACCCCGGACAAGCTTCCCAAGGCCGAACGACAGGCGCTCTTCGGGCTGTGCGACGAAGCGCTCCGCCGCACGGTCGAGGTGTTGAAGCCCCGCCTGGTAGTGGGTATAGGGCGGTTCGCCGAGAAACGCGCCCGGGAGGCCCTGGACTCCACCGGCATCGAGATCGGCAACGTGCTGCATCCGAGCCCGGCCAGCCCCAAGGCCAACCAGGGCTGGGCCGCCCAGGCCACAACCCAGCTCCGCGACCTGGGCGTGCGCCTGAACTGACCGGAGACACGTCCTCTCCCTGAAGATTACAGCAGCAACGCCATTGACGTTCTGCTATTATTGTATATTGCCAGAATGGAATCAGTGGTTACTCTATACCCATCGGACGGACTAACACGGAGCAAACGATGATAACGGTTACTGAAAAAGCAGCTGAGATGATCCAGGAAGCCCTTAAAGAGAAGGGAGACAACCCTGCCGTCAGGGTCTATATCGCAGGCATGGGATGAGGCGGCCCCAGCTGGGGCCTGGCTCTGGACGAGCCTAAAGACAACGACTTTGTGCAAGAATCCTGCGGCTTCCGCGTATTCGCAGAGCAGAAGCTCATCGACTCCGTGGGCGGCGTGACTGTGGACTACACGGTCACGGGTTTTGGAGAGGGCTTCAAGATCAGCGGCAACAACGACAATCCCAATGAGTGCGGCTCCTGCAGCTGCTGACCGCTACCGACTTCCCACGCTACGAATTCTCCGCTAGCTGACCCTCGATGAATTGCCGCACAGCCTCCGCTGGGCGATAGATGCCATAGTGCCCTTCGCAAAGCACGTCCGCCTCGAGCGCTAAAACGCGCTGCATGGACAGGCGCCACTGCGACTTGTCGGATTCAAAGGCCGGATAAAAAGAACCCTGGTTTTTCAGGGAAACGACGCGATGCGGCGAATCGGGATACATGACTTGTCGGCTCCGAATACAGGCGGGCCCTCTATTGACAGACACCCGACCACAACACAACCAAATCCAATCATAATTCCCTTCATGTTTTAAGCATGTTAGCAGGAACACTCCCCCATTGTCCTTTTGTTAATGATTCCTCAGAAAGGTGTCTTGACAGCGGGAAAACCAAAGGGCATAGTCCGCTCAAAACCTAAGGCACATGGAGAAGCCAGAAGAGCAATCTGAGAGTGAAAACAGCCTGGACAAGGTCCGGGCCGCCAAGCAAGCCTACAGGGAGCACGAGGTCGGCTACACGACCGGCAGGTCCCTCGGCAAGCAGCTTCGCTCCAGTCATCTCCTCATGCTTCCCATCCAGATGGCCCTCGCGCCGGTGCTTGCCACGCTGGCCGGCCGATGGCTCGATGGTCGTCTCGGAACGTCGCCTGGGTTTACGTTGGGCGGGTTGTTATTCGGACTTGCAGTAGCCGCCATTTCGTTAGTGCGCTCCATCAAGGAGGAACAGGATTGAGCCTCTCCGAGACCCTTGGAACCGACTTTCCCCGTCGGTGCCTGGTCACCAATCTGGTGGCGGGGACGCTCATGGCGTTCATGGCCCTCATGTACTTCGGGCCCATCCACGCCGCGGGCTTTTCCGTAGGTCTACTGCTCGGCTCCCTACACCTCTGGACCTGGATCGGCCTCGGCCGCCAGCTCCTGGGCGAGCGCGACGGCCTCGTCATCGGCGGCTACATGCTCATCAAGATGGTGGGCGTCTATGGCGGCACGCTGCTCTTTCTCATTCTGGAACGGCGGGCTGCCGTGGCCTATCTGATCGGATTCACGTTCATCTTTGTGGTCATCTTGCAAAAAGCCCTGGGCCGAAAGCTCATCGCCTCGAAGACAATCCGGAGCGTCTCATGATCGCAAACCGAAAAAAGGACCGTCTCAGCTCGGGCAAGCTGCTCGCCGCCGCCGTGGCCGTGTTACTGTTGAGCGGTTGGGCTTCGCCGGCCATCGCATCCGGGGACAAAACTCCTCAAGGCGATGGCATGGTCGATCAGGCCGGGGAAGCGAAAGCCCCGGCCGCAAAAAAGACGAAGCTGTCGAACAAAGAGGCCTGGAAGAAAGCGGGCAAGGTCCCGGAGCTGCCGGCCCTGCCCCACTTCCTCGCCAAGATCATGCCGAAAAAAGCCCACACCATCCATAAGTGGATGTGGGTGATCCGCCCCGCCTATGCGCTGATCATCGTCACCTTCGCGTTCCTGTTCCTGATGGCTGTCTATCGCAAGCGCTCCATCCTGCCCACGAGGCTGCAGACCGTCATGGAGATGATCGTCGAGGGGCTCGACAACATGATCTGCGGCATCCTGGGGGAAAAACACGGCCGGGCGTACCTGCCCTACCTGGGAGCACTGTTCCTATACATTGTCTGTCTGAACTGGTTCGGACAGGTGCCGCTGATGCTGTCGCCTTCAAGCTTCTTCGCCTGCACCCTGGGACTGGCCATCTGCACCTTCTGTGTGGTGCAGTACACCCAGTGGACCAAGCTGGGCGTCAAGGGAGTCATCAGCCACTGGGCCGGCGATCCCAAGGATGTGGTGGGCTACTGTGTGGCCGTTCTCCTCATTCCACTGCACATCACCGAGGAGTTCATCAAGCCCCTGAGCCTGGGTCTCCGGCTCTACGGCAACATCTACGGTGAGGATGTACTGCTCGGCTCCATGCTCATGCTGGGCATCCTGATCTTCTCTTTCTTCCCGGCCAACGGCATCCCCCTGGGCTTCCCCTTGATGCTGCCGTTCCAATTCCTGGCTCTATTGCTGAGCACTATCCAGGCGCTGGTGTTCACACTTCTTTCCGCAATTTATATCCTCATGGTCCTGCCCCACGACGACCATGAGCATGAAGAACACGCTGAATCACACGCCTAGGCGACTGCCTGGCGCAACCGAATTTGGGGCAACAACCCCAAGGAGGACGAAATGAAAGGCTCTATCCTACAGTTCTCGTATCCCATCGCCGTCTCCATCGCCGCCATCGGCTCTGGGCTCGGTCTTGGTCGTGCGGTCGGTTCGGCCATGGAGGCCATGGGGCGTCAGCCCGAGGCTGCCGGCAAGATCCAGACCGGCATGATCGTCGGCGCGGCCTTTATCGAGGCCCTCACGATTTACGCCCTGATCACTGTGTTCCTGGTGCCGAAGTAGTCGCTGTTTCTGGTTTGAAGCAACAGCGAACTGAGGTAACCCGTATCGGAAGGGAACACCATGCAACGGTTTCATCCTAGAAGCTCTCGGACGCCGTGGCTAATCGGCGGAGCTCTGGGTGCGGTCGGCATCGCCGGCTACACCCTGGCCACGACGACTACTGTCGGCGGGGGCGGGGGAACGCTGGGTGCGATGGTCTTCGCCGTGAACTTCTTCAATCCCTACTTCTGGGCGGAGCTCGGTACGCATATTTTTGCGTTCCTGCTCTTCATCTTCATCCTGCGCAGCCTGGCCTTCAAGCCGCTGCTCAAGGTCATTGATGAACGCCGAGACAAGATCGAAGCCGACTTCAAGAAGGCGGAGGATCTGGCGAAGGAGTCCGAGGCGAGCAAGAAGCGCTACGAGGCGCAGCTTGAGACGATCGAGGCCCAGGCCCGCGAAAAGATGCAGGAGTCCATTGAAGAGGGCAAGCGCATCGCCGCGGAGATCCAACAGAAAGCCCGCGACGACGCGGAGAACCTGCTGGAACGCGCCAAGAAGAACGCCGAGATCGATCTGGCCAACGCACGCAAGCAGTTGCGCGAAGACGTTGTCGATTTAACCCTCGCCGCCACCGAGAAGGTGCTGCGAGAGCAGATCGACAAGGCCGCGCACACCCGTCACATCGAAAAATTCATTGACGAAGTAGGTGGTCTGCAATGAGGCGCGACCCTGAGGTCATTCGCGTTTATAGCCGGTCACTGCTTGAGGCTGTAGAGCCCACCGGCAAGCTGAAGGAGTATCTCGCAGACGCCGAGACGCTCCGGAAGTTCTACCTCGCCAATCCGCAGCTCCAGGCCTTCCTGGAGGGCCCGCACATCCGAGAGCAGAACAAGGACGCGCTGGTGGACGCAGTGTTCGCCGAAGGCCGTATCCTGCCCATGCTCTACAACCTGCTGCGGGTGCTGATAGACAAAAAGCGTGTAGTGAATCTACCCAATATCCTGCACGAGTTCTACGAGCTCGGGCAGGAAGAGCTGGGGAACGTGGTCGGGGAGGTCTACTCCGCCGTAGCCATCGATCCCAGCCGGCAACGGGCACTCACGCAGGCGCTGGAGAAAGTCACCGGCCTCAATTTCAGCTTCGACTTCATGGTGGACGAGAACCTGCTAGGCGGGGTCCTGGTCCGCTACAAGGACATAAGCATCGACGGCACGCTACGTGGACGGCTGCGTGGCCTCCGCGCATCGCTGGAGACGATGGTCTAACGGGTATCCCATTAGCCGGCGTCTGCCGTTTGACGACTTATTGGAGACGACAATGACGATTCGTCCTGAGGAAATCACCGCGATCCTTTCTAAAGAGATCGCCAAATACGACGACCACACCGATATGGAGAAGGTCGGCTCCATCATCGCCGTGGGTGACAGCATCGCCACCGTGTATGGCCTGCTGGATGCCAAGGCCGGTGAGCTTGTGGAGTTCCCGGGCGGTCTGATGGGCATCGTGCTCAACCTCGAGGAGTCCAGCGTGGGCGTCGCGCTCTTCGGTCCCGACACCGGGATCAAAGAGGGCGATCTCGTCCGCTGCACGGGCCGCATCGCTTCGGTCCCCACAGGCGACGCGCTCTTGGGCCGCGTGGTAGACCCCCTCGGTCAGCCCATGGACGGCAAGGGCCCCATCGAGGTACCCAAAGAGGACTACCGACTCATCGAGATCAAGGCTCCGGGCGTGCTGCTTCGCCAGCCGGTCAAAGAGCCGATGATGACCGGTCTCAAGTCCATCGACTCCATGATCCCCATCGGCCGCGGACAGCGCGAGCTGATCATCGGCGACCGTCAGACGGGCAAAACCGCCGTCGGCGTCGACGCGATCATCAACCAGAAGGGCGGCGACGTCCGCTGCTTCTACGTGGCGGTCGGTCAGAAGTCCTCCCAGGTTGCGTCGGTGGTGCAGAAGCTCGAGGCAGAAGGCGCCATGGAGTACACCACGGTGATCTCCGCCTCCGCCGAGCAGCCCGCCTCCCTGCAGTACATCGCCCCCTACGGCGGCTGCGCCATGGCCGAGCACTACACCTACCAGGGACAGCACGCCCTGATCGTCTACGACGACCTCTCCAAGCAGGCAGCCGCCTACCGACAGCTCTCCCTGCTGCTGCGCCGCCCGCCGGGCCGCGAGGCGTACCCCGGAGACGTGTTCTATCTCCATAGCCGGCTCCTCGAGCGCGCCTGCAAGGTCGCCGACGAGTACATCCTCGTCAAGAAGGACGCCGCCAAGGACGTCAAAGAGGGCCTCGGTGGCAAAATCTACTTTGGCGAGCACGGCAAGATGGACATGGAGAAGGTGCTCAAGAAGACCGAGGACGCCGACTCCTACGAGATGCGGAAGATCGGCGGTGGCGGCTCCCTGACGGCGTTGCCCATCATCGAGACCCAGGCTGGCGACGTCTCGGCGTACATCCCCACCAACGTGATCTCGATCACGGACGGTCAGATCTACCTCGAGCCCGATCTGTTCATGGCTGGTGTTCGCCCGGCGGTGAACGTGGGTCTGTCAGTGTCCCGCGTCGGTGGTAACGCCCAGACCAAGGCAATGAAGTCCGTCGGCGGCAAGTTGCGCCTGGACCTGGCCCAGTATCGTGAGCTGGCGGCCTTCGCGCAGTTCGGCTCCGACCTGGACAAAGCCACCCAGGCCCAGCTCACCCGCGGTGAGCGCATGGTCGAGGTGCTCAAGCAAGACCAGTACGTGCCCCAAAAGCTCTGGCAGCAGGTCAGCATCATCTTCTGCGGCGCCGAGGGCGTCCTCGATGACCTGGACGTAGCCAAGGTGTCCGATTTCGAGAAGTACCTCCTCCCCTACCTCGAGAAGCACGCCGCTGACGCGACGCACGCCATCGAGGAGGAGAAGGTAATCAGCGATAAGACCCGCGAGCTGCTCCTGAAGACCGTCAAGGTTTTCAAAGAGAAGTATCTCGCCGGTGAGTTCGCCACCAAGGACTAAGGAGAGAACGCGATGCCCTCTCTCAAGGATCTGCGCAACCGGATCCGCACGGTCGTAAACACGCAAAAGATCACCAAGGCCATGAAGGCGATCTCGGTGTCCAAGCTGCGTCGCGTCCAGGCGTCCATGGAGAACACCCGACGGTACGTCGATGCGCTCGCTCGCATCACCGGCCGCCTGCTCCAGGGCACACCGGACATCGATCACCCCTTCCGTCGCCTGGCGGATCCCGCCGACCGGGTGGTGATCGTGCTGATAACCTCGGACCGCGGTATGTGCGGCGCGTACAACAACCACGTCCTGGACAAGGCGAAGAAGCTCATCGGCGAAATCGGCGAGTCCCAGGTGGATCTGGTGTGCGTGGGCAAAAAGGGTCGTGACTTCTACCGCAAGTCAAACGTCAACATGATCGGCGAGTACCTGGACTTTGGCGGCAACGTCAACGCCCAGGTCATGGCCGAGGTGACCGACCTGGTGGTGGAACGATTCGTCTCCGAAAAATGCGACAAGGTGGTGGTGGTGTACAACAGCTTCGTCAATATGGTGAAGTACGTGCCCACGGGCACCGAAGTACTGCCGCTGGATCCCGCCGAGCTTCTCGATGACGATGGAGAAGACGGTGGTGATGATGACGGGCCGGCCAACATCATCTTCGAGCCGGATGTGGAGTCTGTGTTCGGATCCACCCTGGAGCGGTATCTACGCATCAGGATGGTGACCTGCCAGGCCGACGCGCTCACCGCTGAGCACTCGGCACGGATGATCGCCATGTCCAACGCCACGGACAACTGCGACGAGCTGAAGCAATCCCTGACCATTCAGATGAACAAAGCCCGCCAGGCAATGATCACCAAGGAACTTTTGGAGATCGTGTCCGGCGCTGAGGCGCTCAAAGGATAGGCGGTAGACTCGCGAGAGTCCCGTAAGGAGCAGAAGCGATGAGTGACAAAGAGTCGCCCGACACCACCAAGCCCGCCCCGAAGATTCCCCCGCTGAAGCCTCCGACGGCAGCGGCCAAGCCGCCCGGACTCGGTGTGCCCAAGCCCGGTGTGCCCAAGCCCGGCGTGCCCAAGCCCGGTGCGCCCAAGCCCGGCGGACCCGCTGGCGCCGGCGGCGGAGCCAAGGCCGGTAAGGCCACAGCGGCCTTCTCCGGCACCAAGAAGGAAGAGGGCTTCGTTCGGCAGATCATTGGTCCCACGGTGGACATCGAGTTCGACTCGGACCATCTGCCTAACATCCTCAACGCTGTAGAGGTCTATGACCCGGCCCGCCCGCTTCCGCTCATTGTCGAAGTGGCGCAGCATCTGGGTGACAACCTGGTGCGCTGCATCGCCATGGACACCACGGACGGTCTGATCCGGGGTATGAAGGCCAAAAATACCGGCGCTCCCATCTCCGTGCCGGTGGGCGAGCAGTGCCTGGGCCGCATCTTCAATCTCCTGGGCGCCCCCTTGGACGGCCTGGGCGACATGCCGGAGCCCGACCAGGTCAACCCGATCCACCGCGAGGCCCCGGATTTCGCGGACCTGACCCCCACGGCCGAGGTCTTCGAGACCGGCATCAAGGTCATCGACCTGCTCACCCCCTACGCCAAGGGCGGTAAGATCGGCCTGTTCGGCGGCGCCGGCGTGGGCAAGACCGTTATCATCATGGAGCTCATCCGCAACATCGCCCAGGAGCACGGCGGCGTGTCCGTGTTCGGTGGCGTGGGAGAGCGCACCCGTGAGGGCAACGACCTGTACCTGGAGATGAGCGAATCCGGCGTGCTCGCACGTACGGCCCTGGTCTTCGGCCAGATGAATGAGCCCCCCGGAGCCCGCCTCCGCGTAGCCCTGTCGGCCCTGACCATGGCCGAGGACTTCCGCGACCGTGCGGGCCAGGACGTGCTCCTGTTCATCGACAACATTTTCCGGTTCACCCAGGCGGGTTCCGAGGTATCGGCCCTTCTCGGCCGCATGCCCTCCGCCGTTGGATACCAGCCCACGCTGGCCACTGAGATGGGCGAGCTGCAAGAGCGGATCACCTCCACCAAGCGCGGCTCCATCACGTCGGTCCAGGCCATCTACGTCCCGGCTGACGACCTCACCGACCCGGCGCCGGCCACCGCCTTCGCGCACCTGGACGCCACCACGGTCCTGTCGCGTTCCATCGCCGAGCTGGCCATCTACCCGGCCGTGGATCCCCTGGACTCCACCTCCCGGATTATGGACCCCAAGGTCGTCGGCGACCGCCACTACGGCATCGCCAAGCAGGTCCAGGGCATTCTGCAGACCTACAAGAACCTGCAGGACATCATCGCCATCCTGGGTATGGACGAGCTCTCCGACGAGGACAAGATCACCGTCAACCGGGCCCGACGCATCCAGCGCTTTTTGTCCCAGCCCTTCTTCGTGGCCGAGGCCTTCACGGGTCGCGGGGGCCGCTATGTAAAACTGTCCGATACCCTCGACAGCTTCGAGCGGCTGGTTAGCGGAGAGTTGGACGACCTGCCCGAGCAGGCGTTCTACATGTGTGGCGGCATCGAAGAGGCCGAGCGGAACGCCGAAGAGATGGCAAAGGCCTAACAGCGAGGTGTAGACCGTGGCATCCTATCCCATACAGATCATGGCCATGGATCGGCTGGTATTCGAAGGCGACGTGGAGCACATCATGGCCAGGGGCACCGAGGGCTACCTCGGCGTACTGGCCCACCACGCGCCCCTGATCACCGAGCTCGACGAGGGCGTCCTGGAGATGACCGAAGGCGGCGCCAAGCGCCGGTTCAAGCTCGAGGGCGGCCTGCTGGAGGTGGGCGGCAACCAGGCGGTCATCCTGGCCGACGGTGTCGTAGAGGAGCTGTCATGAAGTGCCCCAAATGTGATCTGGACATGAGCCCCAAAACCTTCGACAACGTGGAGGTGGACCGCTGCTTCGGCTGCGGCGGGATCTACGTGGACAAGGGCGAGATGGAGCAGCTCGAGAACAAAAAGCTCTCAGCTCTCATAGACATCGCAGGAAAGAGCGAGAAGGCCGAAATCATGGACGACGTGGAGGCCATCTGCCGCCGCTGCGACAACCCCATGATCTCCCTGCGGGGCGCCAACGACGTCAAGTTCGACTGGTGCGACAAGTGCGAGGCCATGTTCTTCGACCGCGGCGAGCTCGCGGCCATGGACGTGGTCATCGACGACGACTAGCTTCCCACTTCCCCTCGCCTCACTTCGTTCAGCTCGGATCTTCCACTCGCCCCAAGAACAGAATCGTGCCCGTAGTGCGATCACGGATCGCAAAAATGAAGGGCCGGTCCACAATGAACTCCACGGGGGTCGGCGGCGCCGAGGCATCGACCGCCGTGACCACCACTGCTGTTGCCGCAGCGGCTTCAGTTCCCGTCTCGTTCACCAGGACAAAGGCTTTGTGTAATACCTTCATAATGTACAGAGGCGGATATTCTGCGATGCCGGTGAAGTCAGCCTGCCCAGGCAGGAAGGCCTCGATCATGCCCAGCCCCTCCAGGGTAGTCCTGAGCTCGAACTTCGATTCGTAGGTAAAGCGCGGCAGCTCCAGTTGCACAAGCTGGGTCTCCATGCCGGCCAGGAGACCCCTGAAGCCGGATCCGTCCAGCGTCGACGAAACCTCGTCGAACAGCCCCGGATCCGGAAGCACCACCACCATGGACAGATCCCCACCATCGTACGGCATCTCCACGGCCTGGAACCCGTCCCCCATCACGTAGGAAAAGTTGTTGAGCTGCCGCATCATCTTCACCTGCACGATGCCGCCATCTTTGAGGTAAAATGTGTCGTCCGAGGTAGCTGTCTCCCGGAATTTGTGCTGCCAAGCCGCTTTGAAGTAAATGGCGTTGGTGAGAACTACCCGAACATCCGTTGTAAGCACTCCCTCTGGGATGAGGTTTTGGATACGCCCCTCGGTTTGCTCTTTGACCCAGGCGTTGATGGTGTCCGCGGCAACCTCTGGATCGCTCGCAAAATCCGCGAGGTAGACGCCCGCGCCGTAGTACAAGGCCAGGGTATCCAGGAACTCGGGTTTCAGATCGAAGCCCGTCTGGGCCCAGATGGCGTTGGCCAGGTGCAGCACAAAGGGCTCGTCGGCGACCTGACCGGCGCTCCGGAGGTCGTGATCGAGCCGGTTGAACGCCGGGTGCAACTGCTCGGGGGGCAGCGTGAAGTGGAGCACATCCGCCATCTGCGAGGCCGTGTCATCCCGGGCGCCGATATACGTCATGGCCAACGCCTGGGTGATGCTGTACGGCGAAAAGAACAGCTCACCGTTCCCGCTGGCGAGGGCGTGCAGCAGATCAAAGGAAAACTCCGTGTTCCCCGCCACCAGCTCCCTCAAGTCCTCCACGGGCACGGTGGACGGGTCCTCTCGGGACAGGTCCGAGCGCACCTCCTCGGGTGGCACGTAGTCACTTCCGTTGCAGCCTACCGCTCCCACCAAAATCGCAATGACGAACATCGCGGCCACGGTCCCCAGGCATCTACGAAACCACATACTTCTACCTCCCGTCGCTATTATACTCCGAGCAAAGTTTGCCTACATTATAGCATGTACGCATCGACGGAGCTTTTTCGACGGAACTATTTGCTCGTCGCCAGGCGCTGCTTTTCGCTAGCGTAGAAGGCCGAGTCGGGCGCCAGGGACATGGCGCGGTCCATGGCCTGGCGGGCCGCGGTGGCGTTCTTCAGGCGCGCCGAGAGGGTGGCAACCAGATACCAACCCCAGTCGTTCTTGGGCTTGAGCTGTACGGCGGCGCGGGCCTGGATCAGCGCCTTTTTGAGCTCGTAGCCCCCCGCGCACTTGCCCCGGAGCCCCGCCGCCAGGAGCAGCGCGCCGGCCCGGCCGCTGTCGGGCCTCTGCTTCACGTAGGCGTCCATCACCGCCACCGCCTCGGCCGGCTTGCCCGAAAGGCACAGGGCGTGTCCCAGCCAGTAGCGCAACGACTCCCCTGCCCGGCCGCCGGGGATCCTCTTGACGGCGGCGCGCAGGAAGACCACCGCCGCCCCGTAGTCCCGCTTGACGCGCACGAGGTACCGGGACCGGTGCATGAGGATCTTGGCCAGGAGGCCGGACTTGTCCTGGGGATCAGCGGCCAGGACCTTGTCGTACTGGGCGAACCCCTCTTTCTCCCGGCCCCGGCCCAGGAGCTTGCGACCGATGCGATAGCGCAGCGCGAGGTTCTTCGGCCGGCGCAGCAGCTTGTCGGTGAGCACCGGCATCAGGTCCCGTCCTCCCAGAATGGCTCGGGCCTCGTCCACGAACTCCTGCTTGCCATCATACCCTTCGATGCGATCCCGCTCCCGCCCCTGCCCGTCCAGAAACACCGTGGTGGGCAGACCCGTGACCGAGTGCTTGGCCACCCGTCGGGCGGCCTTGTCGAAGTCCACCGATTCGAGCACCGCCCCCGCCAGCAGCTCCTTGCCCACCGACGCCGCGAGGACCTCCTTTTTGAGCTGATGGCAGGTGGGACACCACTTGGCCGTAAACAGCAACACGCGCCGCACCGGTCCTCTGGGGCGGACCCCAGGCCGCGCCCCGGCATCCACCCGTGGTCCCGGCGCCCGGTTCTTCGAAAAAGAGCCGCCGACTTTTCGCTCGCAAGCCGGAGCAACCACCACCAGGCCCCACAGGATCCCACCGAGCAGGAGTCGCCTCACGGACAAGTCTGACCGCAGGACCCACTGCACAGAGCCACGCAGTCGGCGTTCCACTCCTCGGCGCAGCACCGCGGATCCAGGCCGCACACGCAGGTCAGGCAGGTACACCCGGTACACCCCACCTCACCGGGCGTCTCCGTGCAACCATCGGACGAGCCGTCACATTCACCGCAGTCGTCGGCGCAGGTCTCACAGGTCTCCCCGGTGAGCTGCCACCGGCACAGGCCGTCTCCGCAGAAGCAGTCCACCCAGCACAGCGACTCGTTCTCTCCGTCTTCGGGCTCGCAAGAGCCGTTTCCGCAGAAACAATCACTCGGGCAGGTCAACGAATCCTCTCCCGTGGTGCGGTCACACACCAGATCGCCGCAGTAGCAGTCGGCGGGACAGATGATCGGCGTCTCCCCGCGGTCCAGCTCACACTCTCCATTGCCGCAGCGGTAGCAGGTGGCGCAGTCCACCCCGCAGGTGTCACAGTCCTCGCCGAGAGCCAGGTCGCAAATGCCGTCCCCGCAGGTGCCGCAGGCGCCGCAGTCCGGCGCGCAGGTAGTGCAGTCCTCGAAGGCCGACACCTGGCAGAAGCCGTCTCCGCAGGTTCCGCAGGCGCCACAGTCTTGTTGACACGTGGCGCACCACTCCCCGGTCCCCAGGTCGCACTGGCTGTTTGGGCAGGACGGCCCGGCGCAGTCTCCGCCGCACACGTTCTGACAAGCCTCCACGCAGCTCACGTCCCAGGCCACTGCGCAGCAGTAGGGGTCCAGCGTACACACGCAAGACTCGCAAGCGCATCCACCGCACCCCGTCCCCTGATCCACGGCGCAGGGATCCGCGCCGCTACACGCCCCGCAATCCTCGGCGCAGGTCGCGCAGTGCTCGCCGGACGACCCGTCGCAGGTTCCGTCCCCGCAGCTCGCCGGGCAGGCGCCGCAGTCCGCCGGGCAGGTCGCGCAGTCCTCGGCGTCGCCCGACCGACAGAGCCCATCCCCGCAGGAGCCACAAGCACCGCAGTCCGCCGGACAGCTCTGGCAGTGCTCTCCGTCGGCTCCATCGCACACCGCATCCCCGCAGGCCGGCGGACAGTTCTGGCTGCAGGCCACGCACCGGGTCACACAGGTCTCGTCCCACTCCACGCTACAGCAGAAGGGATCCTGGGCGCAGACACAGGCCAAACAGGCGCAGCCGCTGCAGCCCGGCTCCGCCGTGACCACGCAGCCGTCACCGCCAACGCAGGCGCCGCAATCAGCCTCACAGCTCCAACAGTTCTCTCCCGCGGGGACCTGACAGGTGGCGTCTCCACAGGTCACCGTACAGACGCCGCAGTCCGCCGGACACCCCGCGCAGTCCTCGGTGGCCCCACAGGTCCCGTCCCCGCAGGTCTCGGGGCAGGTCTCGCCGCAAGGCGCGATGCACAACGCCACACAGCCCTCGTCCCAGACCGACGTACAGCAGAAGGGGTCCAGCGCGCAGACACAGGACTCGCAGCCACACCCGCCACACCCCGCCGCTCCCCCCGCCGCGCACCCGTCCGCGCCACCGCAGACACCGCAATCGTCGGGGCAGTTGTTGCAGTGCTCACCGTCGGACGGGTCGCACACCCCGTCGGCGCACCACTCGGGGCAGGTCCCACAGTCGGGCGGACAGGTGTCACAGTCCTCCCCTTCGGCCGACAGACACAGCCCGTCGCCACAGTTGGGCAAGCAGATGCCGCAGTCCTGGGGGCAGGTCTCACAGTCCTCGTCCAGTTGACAGATCCCATCATCACAGCCCAGCGGGCACAACCCGCAGTCCTGGGGACAGGTCGAACAGTCCTCGTGCGCCTCGCACAAAAAGTCGCCACAGTCACCACAAGCCCCACAGTCCTGAACGCAGCTCAGACAGGTCTCGGTGGCCTGACAGTCACCGTCCCCGCACACCCAGTCGCAAGAGCCGCAGTCCTCGGGGCAGTTCTCACAGGTCTCGAGCCCCGGCCCCTGTTCGCAGAAGTGGTCACCGCACCAGGCGCACATGCCCGTGGCGTCACAGATGCACTCGGGTGCGTCCGGACAAGTCTCGGGCCCGGGCCCTGTGCCGGGACAACCTGCCAGTCCAAGCACGAGGGCAGCGAGAGCCGCCAATGCCGCTATGAACAGCGTTCGCATAAAAAGACGACTGCGCCTTTACCGGCTGGGCAGCGGCACGGGGGCCGGCCGCGTCTTGGTGCTCGGCGGAACCTCTGTGGGCCGGTTCGGAGGCGGCACGGTATTGTCCGGCGTAGTTCGCGGATCCGGCGTTGTAGACGGCCCTGGGGCCGGTGTGGGCGTGGGCGAAACACCCGGCCCTGGAGTTGCTCCCGGCCCACGTCCCGCGGCACCGGGCGCGCCCGCTCCCGCCGGAGCGACGATGATCACCCGGGTCGCCGGCTTCTCCTTCTTTTTGGGGAACACATTCCAAACGAAGGCCAGGCTGATGTTGCCGATGACGTGAAAACCGTGGGAGTGGCCCTCCTCCACATTGTTCGCGGAGGTGGCGGTGGTCATGCCGTAGTGGTACCCGCCCCCGACGTCAAAGCCCAACCGGAAGTACTTCCCGAGCTTGACCTCGGCCCGGATGCCGATGCGCGTAATGGCCATCCGGCTCTCCAGGTCCGCCAGTTCGATCTGCGGATACTCCTTGTCCAGCCAGCTATTGTTCTGGGTGGCCAGACCAAAGCCGGCGAGAATGTAGGGAGTGATCACCCAGCGCTTGCCGGTCTTGAAGTCCCAGTCAAAGCCCACCAGGAAGTTATTCAGCGTCGAGCCCAGACCGTTGCTGTCGGCCAGTTGGTAAAACTCGTAGGTGAAGTCGACAAAAAGCACCTCGACATTCAGTGTGCCCCCGAAGGCGCCCCCCCGCCGCGACAGGAAGAAGTCCTCGCCGGCGGCGTCTCCCACTTCGGTGCTGTTGGCCGGATCATAGTCTCCGGTGCCGTAGATCCCCGCCAGCCCTCCGCCATGCACCCGGAGCTGCAGCTCCAACAGCTTGGCTTCGGCCGGAGCGGGTCCCGCCATGCACACCAAACCCACCGTGCCCACCATCATCGCCCACAACCCGATACTTTTATGCAATCTCATACGCGCCTCCTCAGCAAGCTCTCCAGCTTCCTGACATCGAATCCAACCACGATGTCACCGTTGACATCGATTACCGGTACCACCCCCGTGGGGAACCCCTTCCGGACAGCCTTGGCCTTGAGCTCCTTGGCCGCCTCCGCATCCGCTCTGATGTTCTTCTCCTCGAACTGCACACCCCGTTGCTTCAGATAGGCTCTAACCCTATCACAGGCGCCACACCCGGGACGCGAGTACAGCACAACCTTGCCCACCGCGGCGACCGTAGCCCCCATGTTCCCCATCCCTGTCCCCTGGCCTTGGCCCTGGTCTTGGCCATCCCCCGGCAGCGCGCGCCCCTTGAGGAACTGCTGCCGCGTGAGGACCTGATAGGGGAACACGCCTTTATCATTGGCCTTGCGAAGATCCGCCACATACACGAATCGCGAGCCCACATTGCGCACCTGCGGGTCCTGCACCCGCACCCACCCCCGCGCCCCGAGCGGGATCTTGTCCATGGACGCCACCGTCTGGAACTCCCCGCCCTGGCGGTAGGTGAATACCAGGCTCCGCTGCCGGGTAATCGAAATGGGCCTGAGCGTCTTGGCCCCCGCCGCCTTCGCGGAGGGTGACGAGTCCTTGGCCTTGCTGCGGCACCCCCCCATAGCGAGGCACCCCATCAGACCGATCACAACAAGTGGGAACACTCGAGCCATGACAGGAGTATAGCCCAGCCCAGGGGGGGGCTCAACAAGACCACTGTCCACAAGACGAAGCCCCCGTCCAGAGTCACCCAACCCCGCCCAGCCTTACTGAATCAGCGACTCGAGCTTCACGGTGCGCTTTGTCAGGTCCTTGATCACCGAGGGATTTCCCAGATCCGCCAAGGTGAGCTCGTCGAGCTGGGTGCGCATGGTCGCGCTGATGTAGCGATACAGTATGTGCGCGGCGCAGTCCTCGGAGCGGTCACAGGTCTCCGGAGCCCCCACGCAGTCTACCAATGTGACCGGGCCGATGGTCGCCTCCACGATCTCGCCGAGACGGATCTCGTCGGCGGCGCGTGCGAGGCGATAGCCGCCGCTTCGCCCCTTGATACCCAGGAGTAAGGAAGCGCTCTTGAGTGGCATCACCACCTGATCCAGATACCGCCGGGAGATTCCGGTGCGATCGGCCACCGAGCCCAGCCGCACGGGTCTGCCACCGTTGTCAGTCACTGCGATGTCGAGCATCAAGCGAATTGCGTAGCGCGCTCGCGTTGAGAGTTTCATTGTGTCCCCACTTGTCGTTGGTAGCCGCCCAACCCTTCAGGCGAGCGGCGGCTTTGTTTTGTTTTGTTACCGCTTCGGGCGTCCCCTCGGAGTCCGCCGCGCCCACTCCCGTGGCCCCCGGTAGATGCGATTAAGCACCCACTTCCGCACGAGATACACCTGGGGTTGCCCCTTTATCTGCACGTAGTAGTCACCCCGCGGCCCGACCCTCCCGATGAGCACCTCCACCGTAAACACGGGCTTTTTGGGCTCGGCCACGGTGACCACGATCCGACCACTGGGCTTGGAGAGCCCCGTGGTGGCCGCGTCGGTCTTGTCAGCAAACTTGTGCGCCGAGAAGCGCCCCTCGATCATACGCACCGTGTTCATGAGCTTGTTGCGGTCAAAGCTCAACCCCGCCGGCTCATCCGCCTTCCAGACCCTACCGTGCTTGGTGAACTTCACCGTCTCGCTGTTCTTCTCGATGACCAGGCTGGTGAGCTCACCAGGATGAGCCCTCACCAACTGCTTGTCCTTGAGGTTGCTGATGGGTTGATCCGGCAGGTCGTCCAGAGGATTCCGCACCAGAAACACCCGCTTGTCCCCCTTGAGCTGCGCGAAGGCCGCCCGCCGTTTGGCGTCCTTGGCGCCCACGAGCAGGACCGTCACCTTCCCGTCCTTGTCCGTGAGCTCTACGGTAGCCCGGGGCTTGTCCAAGCCGGTCTCCTCGGGTTTGGGCTTGTTGACAAAGCTCGTGGCGCGCAGCCGCGTGAGCACGGAGACCAGCCGCGTGACGGCGCTCTGGTCGAGGGTCTTGAGCTCGGGCTTGGAGCTGACGATCTCCCAGTTGGTGAACCGCTTGCGCGGGTTCGTCTCCGCCGGGTCCCGCTTGAGCACAATCTGCCCGGAGGTGAGCGTGAGGGAGATCTTGGCGAGATCCTCACGTTGTACGCGGATCATCGTCGCGTCCCGCCACCCGGTGGACGCCCGCTTGAAGATGTACGTAAGGGATCCCGTTACCCGGTACACGTCGTTGGTCCCCGACTTGCGAATCAGGGTAGTGATGCTCCCCCGCCCGCGCCGGGTTCCCCGCCCCCCTCGCTTGGCCCCCAGCCTAGGTTTCTCGGCCTTGCCGACGATCATGTCGGCGATGACCTTCTCCCCGATGTACACCTGACAGCGGATACCGCGCTTATCGTCCAGCCCATGTCGGGCAAAATGGTCCGGCCCTATGTCCGTGGCCTTCTCGCGGACCACCATTCGCTCCAACCGATTGAGCAGGTTGCGCACGGCGAAGCGGTCCGCCGACGCCGGGCTGGGCTTGGTCAATTCCCACTCCCCCACGTCGCCCGCGCGTACGCCGGGCTTGCTACGCTTGAGCACGATGGTCTCATCCGTGCGCGTGATGATCACCCGGTCTACGTCCTTCTGAACAGGAGAACGCCACCCACGCCGCTTTTTCGGATCCGACGGTGGCCGGGACCGCAGCTCCGGGAAGGGGTGGCTCGATGGATCGATGCCCGCTCCCGCGCCACCGCGCCGCCCGCCCCGGCGCCCCGCACGCCCGGTTTTTGACTTTCCGGTCTCCATGAGGAACCGCGCCGCGGCCCGGTGACGCCGCATGAACTCGAGGCAACTCAGCTTGCCGAAGCTGGTGATGGCCTTTTTGTATCGCGACTGGGACTTGGATTCGCAAATGCGCGAACACCGCCGCAGGGCCGCCTTGTCATTGGAGATCGCGCCCCGGGTCTCTTCGTAGCACGTCAACAGACGCTTACACTTCTTCTGACAAGCGGAGCTCTTCTTCTTGCAGCCTCCCCACACCAGCCCCATCACGCCAATGATGATCAGTGCCCATCTCATGTTGCTTTCCTCACTAGCCCCGCGGGATCCAGAGATCCTCGCCGGGATCGTACTTCTCGGGCTCTGACCAGGTCGGGCTGTCCGACCGCAGGAACCCAAGATGAATCATCTGCCTTTTGAAGGGTCCATAAACCCCCTGCAGCATGGCCTTCCGCGAAAACTCCGGTTCGAAGAGCTCCCGATATCGGGCGCCGCGAATCAACTCCAGCACGGTGTCGTGCTCCTCCGCCCGGAAAAAGAGATTCACAGCGGCGTTGGGAAAAATCTGAAGCGTACGCAGGATCAGCTTCTCCACGCCCACGCCCGTGGGTTCGAGGGTCCGCAGGATCCGTACCATCAAGGAGACGTCCGGCTCGGCCAGGTACAACCCTCGCAGGACCAGGGCCACGTCTGGGGCGTGGTCCAGCAGCGGCACGCGCTTGTTCACCAGCTCCCGGAGCTCCGCGGCGCTGTGCCGCTCGAGCAACGCATTGCGTACCTGCACCCCCAGCTCCGAGAGGTTGAGGGTCTCCTCCCCGGACTGGGACTCCCGGATGAGCCCCAGGAAGAGCGCACCATAAAAACACGACCACCACGCCTCGGATCGGGAGCCGGAGAAACCCCAGCGCTCCATGAGCAGCGAGGCCACCTCCTGCTTGGTCTGCGGAGTATCCGGCCGGATGGCCATAATGGGCGCCACGAAGTGGATGGGGTGATTGAAGCTCAGGCTCGCGAACCGTCTCCGCACGTTGCGACGGGATAGGATCTCCAGCTCCCGCCGTACATCGTTTTCCAGGGGCAGGTTCGTCGCGCTCGGCAACTGTACGTCCAGCCGCTCGTCCGAGCTCACTGAGATCACCCCCAGCCCGCTGTCCAGGGCGGTGTCCCGGAACTGCCGAATCTCGGCGATCTCGCCGGCGAGGAAGGAGTAGTGCGATCCCTGCCGAAACGTCAACGCCCGGCCCAGCCCAGCGAGGTAGTCCGAATCCTCTCCGCAGGCCACGCCGGCGATGACCAGGTCTCCATCGCGCAGGGCGAGCAGATCGGGGTACCAGCCCCCGATGGAGATGTGGTGTCCTGGGGCGCGCAGCTTCCCCATGGCCTGGGTGCCCTTGGTGTGGACCCAGGCGGTGCCATACTCATCGGCCAAGTGGCTGGCGACAATTTCCTGTATGCGTTCGGACTTCATGAGCGTTGCATCGTGAGGTGCTGCGTTGTGCTTTCTTTTGGCGTGCTGCCTCGCGCTGTGCCGGGTGAGCCGGAAATGACCCAACCTCGCGATGGACTCCCACTAGCCCTCGCTTCAATCGCCACAAATCCTGATCACTACGAGGGAATTTAGCAGATATTCCTTGGGATTGGCAGTTTTTCCTACTGCTTTGGGTGAAGTTGAAAGCCCTTTTTTTGCCCGGTTGGAGAGCCTGGGCGATAGTCGATGATAGGAGCTGGAACCACTCCGACGGATCAAAGGAAGCCAAATGTCCAGAACTGCGTTGTTATTAGCCGTGATCACGAGCCTGGGATGGCTTGTGACCTCTGGGTGCTCCTCGGGCGTCGATGGGCACCCCAAAGCCAAGAAAGGGGCCGTACTGACCTACGGCGAGAGCCAACTGCCCGGCGTTCGACACTCCGCGCGAACCGGGACCGATGGACTCGAAAAAAACGACGGCGCCAAAGCCTCGAGCGACAGCCACCAGGCCCCACGGATCTGTGACGAGAACCCCCTGGCCGAGGCCGCCCGCAAGGAGCTCGACGCGCTGCTCAGCAAGGCCCGGACTGGTGGAGCGTCCAAGCTGCTCCCCCCGCGCGCTCCTCACATGGACGGCACGAGCATGGGCCGATACCACGCCTCCCTGACGCACCCGAAGCCCGGCCTGCCGCGCAAAACACGGTCCCTGCGCGCCGCTCGAAAGACCCGCATCCGTTACTCGCCCCAGCACGACGCCGAGGAAGTGGGCGTGTTGGCCCGCAACAGCCGCATCCCGACGGTTGGCTTTGTCTCCCGGCGTGGTTGTCGTGCAGGCTGGATGGCCCTGGGACCCTACGCCTACGTGTGCTCGACCCAGCTACGGCCCGACAAGCGACCGCCGGAGCTCATTCAGTACCCGCGGATGCGTAAGGACCGCATCACCCCCGGGGTGTACGGCTACATTCGCCGGGGTGGCGCGCCGGCCTACGCCAGCCGCGCCGACGCGGCGAAGAAGGTCATGACCCGCCGCCTGCCCGGGGGCTTCTTCATCCGGTTCGGCCGGTTCACCCGCGTCGGTACGCGAAACTTCTGGAAAACCACCAAGGGGCTGTACGTGCCCATCAACCACATCGCCCGACATGTGCCATCTAAGTTCCACGGCTACGTGCTCGAGCGAAACGGGCTGCGCCTGCCCCTGGCCATCGTGCGGTTCAAGGGCCCGGGCAAACGTGGAGTACCGGTGTTCCACGCCCCAGGGTCCCGACGCGTCGTGGGGCGTCTCAAGCGCTACACTGCCGTGTCGGTGCTTGGCACGAAGATCGTCCGGGGCCGGTGGAAACGCAAAGAGCGCTACTGGCGTGTGGGGCGCTGCCAATGGATCCGCGCTCGGGCAACGCGAATGGCCCACCAGGAGGCCGTACCTCCAGGCATCCGACAAGGCGAACGCTGGATCGACGTGGACCTGGCCAACCAGACCCTGGTGGCCTATGAGGGCGTCAAGCCCGTGTTCGCGACGCTCATCTCCGCGGGAAAGAAGAAGCATGAGACCCGCCACGGAGTGTTCCGCGTGTACTGGAAGGTCGCCGAGGTGGACATGGCCAACGAGACCGGATCTAACGAAGAGTACCTCGCCGAGTCGGTGCCCTGGTCCATGTTCTTCTGGAAGGGGCAGGCCCTACATGGCGCCTACTGGCACGACGACTTTGGGCGGGTCAAGAGCCACGGCTGCGTTAACCTGTCGCCCATGGACGCGCGCTACCTGTTCGAATGGACCCAGCCCAACCTACCACCAGGCTGGCGACACGCCTGGCACGGAGAGCGATTCCCGGGCCCGGCCCTACGCATCCGAAGACGCCTGGGAGAGCGCCCCCGTCTGCTGGGCCTGGCGCGCAAATTCGCCCCCGCCGAGGCCGTGGCCGCCCGGGACCGGGCCTACAAGGAGCGCGTCCGGAAGGAGACCCTCAAAATGTTCGGCGGCACCCCCGACGACTCGGATAACGCCGCCAAAGACCAGACACCCAAACCGACCGTCGCGGAGTCACCATCCGCGAGCTCAGCCGCACCGGCAACCGCGGGTGCGCTGATGCCGGTACGCAGGGTCCGCCGACCGGTAGTACGCCGGGTGCGCCGGGTGCGCAATGTCCGCCGACCGGTAGTGCGCCAGGCAAAACCAGCCCGACGCCCGACCAATCGCAAACGCCGCCGGGGCGCCGGCGGACTGGTACCCATCAAGGCGCCTTCGCCACCTCCTCCAGGACGACGCAAATGAACTTGAGCCGTTATCGCCGCCGAGACACCCATCCCGGGTACATTTGCCTACGGGAAGCTCGCCCCGTCACAGACCTCGACACGCCCAAGAAAGTGCTCCTGGTGGAGGCGCGGGCCGAGCTACGCGAGCTCCTGTCGGGCCTGCTGCAACGGCAAGGTATCGAGGTCACCGAGCAGCGACCAGAGGAGACCAGTCTGCTGCGCGCCTGCTCCTACGACGCGGTGATCTTCAACGCGGACCAGAAGCGGCTCCAGCGCAAGCGGTGGCTCTTCGGCTACAAACCGCCCAAGCACCGCACCCGTCTGGTGGCCCTGCACACCGGCGATGACCCTGAGTTCGGGTGCAACGAAGTGGACGCGACCCTGCCCTACCCCGTCTCCATGTCCGAGCTAATCAACGCCGTGCTCGATAACTAAGGCGGCTGGCGTGAATAAACTTGTCAAGTTGGGATACGAGGCGCGCGGCTGACAAGGCGCGAGGAGGGCGCATACTCCGCGTATGCAACCGACGAGCAACGCAGGCAGCTGCGATGGATCGGGTTCCAGATGACAAGGTTATTTGCGCCAGCCGCCTAAGGACCCGTCTAATCCGCTTCATCTGGCGCGGATGGCCTTCACCAGATCCGGCCCCGAGATGGGCTTGAGCAGCACCTCGGTGACCCCGAGCTCCTTGAGGTAGCGCGCCTCCGCCGGATCAGCCCGCGGGCTCAACACGACGACCTGGGAACCCACCAGCAGCTTCTCCTCCTGGAGCAGGGCACACAGCTCCAGGGCATTGAGCCCAGGCGCGTCCCCATCGAAGATGATCAGCTCGGGGCGCATTTCGCGGATGAACACCAGCGCCATATCCCCGTCCGCCACGGTCAGCACCGTGGCCGTGGGATACGCCATCTTCACCGCCCGCACCTTGGACACCGCCGCCTTGGGGTCCGGCTCCACAATCAGGGCCGTGAACTCATTCTCGATGGCCTCCAGGGACATGCCCGTCTCCCGGGCATCCAGCAGGGCCCGGCGGAACGCCTCAGCGCTCTCGTAGCGGTCCTCCGGATCCTTGGCCATGGCCTTGCGGATCACATCGTCGATGGCCGGCGGCATGTCGGGCCTCAACTTCGACGCCCGAGGCACCACCGCCGAAGCGTGCATCCCCAGCAGGGTCATGGTGTCATCGTGATCGAAGGGGGCCTCGCCCGTGAGCAGCTCGTACAAGATGATGCCCAAGGCATAAATATCGCAAGAGTGCGCAAGCTCCGGGGTCAAGGGCCGAGAATCAAATCGCTCGGGTGCGATGTACACGGGCGTGCCGTACACCGCCATCTCCTGGCTCTCATCGTCGGTGATCATGCCCACCAGGCCGAAGTCAGCCAGAGCCACACGATAGGTGGTGGTGATCATGACGTTGGCCGGCTTCACGTCCCGGTGCACGATGCCCTGGGCGTGAATCGCGCCCAGTCCACGGCACACCTGGGAGAGCAGCCCAATGACCTCGTCGAGGTGCACCACTTCCTGCATTACCAGGCGGCGGTCGATGTACTCGGCCAGGGACTCCCCGTCCAGGAACTCCATGACAAAGTACGGCTTCTCCTGGTGCGTACCAAAGGAGTAGATCTTCACCACGTTGGGGTGGTCCACCCGGGCCATGGACTCAGCCTCCGAACGGAACCGCCCCACCACCTCATCGCTGCGATGAAGCGCGCTCAAAGCCTTCACCGCCACGCTGCGCTTGAGGTTCACGTCCTTGGCCAGAAACACCTCGCCCATGGCCCCACGCCCCACGCGGTACTGAATCTCGAACTTGCCCTCGAGTACCGTCCCCGACTCGAAGATAGACGCCTCTCCGTCCACCTCCATCTCCGGCGCTCCACCCATCTCCAAAGGCCCAGAATCGTCCTCCGGCCCCATGAGCTCGCCAGTATCCATCTCGTGACGATCCCGCTCAACCCCAGCTCCAGACACAGGCACGCGTTGGCTCAGTCGCTCCCGCTCCCGCTCCAACTCCTCCCTGGGATCCACCACCCGCACCACACCCGAGTCCTCATTCTCCCGCAACAACGGCCCCGTACCAACCCCCGAACCACCACCACCACCACCACCACCACCACCACCACCATAACCATAACCATAACCATGACCCGAAGGCTGCGTTACCGGCTGCTCCGACGTCCCTGGTCTCTTAAACCCCTCAGCGGGCAGATCGATGACCTGCACCCGGGTCGTAGAACGTCGTTGCTTACCCTTACGTCGGACCATAGGCCCACAGCCTACCACCTCCCCCACCCACGCGAAACCCACCCCTATAACCCCATTATATTACGGCCTTTTTCAATCCAGCATAAAAATACAATAAAGACGCCCCGCACCCCTTTCAAACACTTGACAACACCGCCGCCATGGTCTACTAACCACCTCGCTTCCCTTGGTGCGGGGTGGAGCAGTCTGGTAGCTCGTCGGGCTCATAACCCGAAGGTCATAGGTTCAAATCCT